>CAJUES010000018.1 GCA_910585765.1 uncultured Lachnospiraceae bacterium
CCGGTAATGATATTCCCAGCCTGCAAGAATTTTTACAGGAAATCAGGGGATATGGAAGGCACTTCAAATTGACACTAATTCACCGTCAATTTTGCCCTGACTTAGCATTAGCGAACCATACGCCCCACGGAGTTATGCGGGTTTCAGCGATTTTCAATGAAATAAACATATGAGATATGAAAAATGCAAATTGTATTTCAAATATAGTTGTGTATACAGTATGATAATGTTATGATGTAAACAAGATATACGGAGGATTGTTTATGGGAAATATATATGATGGAGCATTTCGGACAATTTTAAATGATTGCAGACAGATGATTATTCCGGTAATCAATGAGATTTTTAAGGAAGACTATACAGGAAATGAAATAATAGAGTTTCATCCCAATGAACATTTTATTGACCAACAGGATGCAGCGGATAAGAAAAGAATAACAGATACTAATTTTATAATCTATGGGAAGAAAAAGAAGAAATATCATCTGGAATGTGAGAGTAGCCTGCCGGATGGGCGGATGACAATCAGGTTGTTTGAATATGATGCTCAGATAGCTTTAGATGAAGGTGAAGTCATCAATGAAATATTGACAGTGACATTTCCCAATACAGCAGTCCTATATCTAAGGAATTATAAAAAGACACCTGATAAAATGCGGTATGTGATAAAAACGCCGGGTGGCACCGTAGAGTATGATGTGCCAATTATGAAGGTGCAGGAATATACTCTGGAAGATATTTTTTCAAAGGGCTTGTTGCTGTTAATTCCGTTTTATATTTTTTCACATGAAAAGAACTTTAGGGTGTATAATAGTAATGAACAGAGATTGGCAGAGTTGAAAGCAGAGTACCGAAGTATTTTGGAGAGACTTAATAAACTGGAGCAGGAAGGGATTATTGGGGCGTTTGACAAACATACCATTATAGAACTTTCTGGTGATGTGATCAGAGAAATCGCGCAGAAGTATGAGAAGGTGCAGAAAGGAATAGGTGGAATGATGAGTGGAGCGTTACTTGAGACAGAAGCTAGGACAATTTTAAATAAGGGAAAAGATGAAGGCAGAAACGAAAATAAGAAGGAAACAGCACTTAGGATGATGCGGGACGGAGTATTGCCAATAGAGAAAATTGCGGAGTATTCAGGGCTTGATATTGCAGAGGTGAAGTTACTTGTAGGACTTCAGAAGGTGTAAAAGGAATGTAAATATTTTATTATGATTTGGAATCGGGGAAATAGCTTATTTTAAAGGTATTTTCCTGATTTTGTGTATGTAGCTGATATTATTATTTTTTAGAAGTAGTTTATATACAATGATATAGTATTTATAAAAATATGTACAAAAGAATTTTATTTGTTAGAGAAAGAGGAAAACGATGTTTCTTAAAAAATACATGTAGAAAATTTTAGATTACTAATGGACTATGATGTAGATTTCGATGAAGAATTGACGCTTTTTGTTGGAAAGAAATTTGAAGAAGAACTATGAAAATATGAAACAAAATATTGATCTATAAATGAGCAAATTCGAAAAATTCATAAAAAATGATAATTTAAACTGATCAGCAAATAGAAAGATTCAGTTTAACGTAAATTATTTGTGCATAGCATATTTGCTGATTGTGCATTTTAGGGCTGACTATAAAAGAAATTTAGTAAATATTTTAAATTTGCTCATTTATAGTATTGATAATATTGGATATGATATTGAAATCTTGTCAAAAATTGTAGAGCAAAATTTTTCGAGTTTATTTGCGCTACATATAATGGCAGTAAACCCAACGGACATAAGTAATACGCAGGAAAAAACAAAGAAGGAAATTAGAGATTTATTTGTATTGACTACTATCAGCGCAGAAAGAAGTCTAGATGAAGCTGATAATGTGAAAGAGAAACCGCTAAGTACAGTGATGAATCGAATATTTAAAATAGCAGTAGAAGATTTTTGAATATGCAGTTTTGGGCGCTATGTTTATTAGAAAGTGTGATATCCCGTAAACATTTAAATAATTAGTAAAATGTAGGTGATTAAAGGAAAAGTTACGAGATGGTAGCGATGGATATTCGGAGCGTGGATATTAACATTTTGACAGAATAGTGTTTTGTTTTGCATTCCAACTTGACACTAATTTACCATCAATTTTACTCAAACTTAGCACTAATGTACCATACCCCCCACGAAGTTATGCGGGTTTCAGCGATTTTCGCGTGGGAAAAGTGAAAAAAGTTTGTGACATTAACTTGACATACGCGGGATATGGACGGCTTGACGTGGCGGGGGTGTTTGAGTTTTTGGCTGGGATTGGTCGAGGGGGATAATCCTATTTTGTGCAAATGTATGCACGCACAAGTTTGTTGAAAACAGGCGCAAAAACAGGAAACCTTTCCTTGGTTTCCTGTCATGGTGTACTGATGGTTATTCAGTTTTTATCTGGCTGCAATTCTGCAAAATCGGATTTATAAAGCACTGCCGCTTCGGTTTCAGGCTTGAGATTTCAGTTTTCGAAGATCGGCATCAGACGGAATATGAACTGCTATCTCTCGATCCTTACCATCGACAAATTCGTGCTCTAAAGATCCGATTCGGTATTCATAGAACAACTTAGAAATGTGAAGGTAAGAAATCTGACAGCAGGGGCGACGTCCTCATTAGAAATGTTTGACAAGATATTTGCCTTGATTTGATGACGGGGGGTCCAGATGAATCTGCTGCGTTTCTTTTGCGGCATTGAAACAGGACGTATTTCTCCGCCAAAAGACCAGTTTGAAGCGATCGAAGCAGACTATGCCAGGTTGTGCAGCCAATTTGTGGGCTGCAAAGAACACATGATCACTTTGATGAACGAAGCGGTTGACAAGTGTCCGCCCCACCCGTCAACCACTGTGGGTATTGATTGATTCCGGGGGAAAAGATATGCTATACTTATACTGCAGCAAACGAACCGAAAAACTAAAATATGGAGGATAACAATATGCAGACGATCATTGTACTGTTAAATCCGGGAAAACTTGAAAATGCAGATATGGATCTGAGCTATTCTGTGCCGGACCGCATTGAGGAAGTATCAGGTTCTTTGATACAAAGCAACGGATATGACTTTATAGACACAGAAGACGGCGAACCGGGACCATTGATGGGGATTTGGCTGGAAACAGAAAATGCAAGTGAAAGCTGGCACATTGTGAGTGAGTTGCTCCAAAGTGAAAAGTTTATAGGAAATGATCTGTCACTGTCGGCGCAGATATATATTTCAGGAAAGGAAACCGCCGATTTGGAGGACTGTATGCTCGTTTTTCCTCAATGACTGCCATAGTAGAAAGAGGTACACAAATGATAGAAAAATTTGCAGTGGTCGATACAGAGACAAACTGGAACGACGAAGTGATGTCGATCGGCGTGGTGATCGCAGATGCAAAGACATATAAAAAAATGGATTCGCGATATTACATAATCACGCCGGAATACAGGGTGGGCGGCATGTACTCCGGCGAATTGCGGCTCGACGGGGAGGGTGTGCACATCGCAGAACGGAAACAGGCTTTAAGAGAGATCGGGCAGTGGCTCGATACCAATCATGTGCGGAAGCTCTTTGCGTACAATGCGTCTTTTGACAGGAATCATCTGCCGGAATATGCAGGGTATCAGTGGTATGACATCATGCGTCTGGCGGCGTATCGCCAATACAATAGAGCGATATCCGACACGGCAGACTGCTACAAGACTGGCAGGCTCAGGTGTGGCTACGGTGTCGAGGCGGTATTGAAGATGCTCAGCAAAGATAACAGGTACAGTGAGACACATAATGCGGTGTTGGATGCGGAGGATGAACTGCGGATCATGCAGCTGCTGGGACATGGGATCAGCACATATGATATTGCAGTTGTAACGGGAAAGCGGACATCGGGATCGATCTGGGAATAACGAACAGCCTTGTCTGCGTCTATCAGAACGGCAGGGCAGAGCTGATTCCCAATGAACTGGGAGAATACAAGACAAACAGCGTGGTGAGCGTGCTGGAGGACGGCTCTGTGCTGGTGGGTGCGGCTGCAAAAGAGCGGCTGATCACCCACCCGGAAAGCACCGTATCCTGTGGGAGCGCCTGTCGCTGAAAACCGCCTCGAATTTTTAAAATTTCCAATTTTCAAAACATCGAATATTTTTCCGAAAGTGACAAACAATAAGATAGCAGCAGTAACTATGGAATCACATGGAGGAAAATTATGAAAAAGATGTGTGTATTGAATAGGAAAAGTTCCACTGTGCGCCGGGCGGTGCTCGCGGCATTGTGTGTCATCTGTGCACTTTCCGTATCAGCCTGCGCGAAGAGGGATAACAGAAATGAGAACAAGGATCCGATCACAGGCGCGGACCAGTCGCAGACAAATGAGAGCGGCAGCGCGGAGGGCGGCAGTGAGGGCGCAAGCGACGGCGGATCGGATGTGGCAAACGGCGATCACAGTGAATTTGACGCTATGATCGGCGATGAGACCACAGATCCAAACAGTATTATCAACTACATCAATACCAATATCGCAGGAGCGGCGGTGAGTGACGTGAAACGGTTTTTCACAGGGCTTCTGAGCTTTGGCGATGATATCAGAAATATTGATTTTACAGGACTTGAGGACAGCAGACAGTACATGCCTGAGGATATGATCGCATTTATGGACCTGATGCGTCTGGAAGGGGACACGCCATCCATGGTACTGTCTGATGAGGAAAATCGTAAAGTGATCAACATGACGCTCTCCGAGATGTTGGAGCGCGCCCGTCTCTTTGAACAGCATCTGGAAAAATATCCAAACGAGGTGTCCTCCGAGGCGGCGGCAAGGATGTATGAGGAGATTGCGACGAACGCGATCAGCGGGGGCTACAACAAGACAGAGGGCGTGGAGCATTATTATAAAGGCGACACCAACGACATGATCGACCAGAAGGCACTGCAGTATTACCAGCAGTTTGTCGAGGCAAATCCGGACAGCAATCTGGGCAAAGTCGTGGCGGAGTATATCGATGTCCTGCAGGCAAATGATTTTAAGATCAATGAAGCGATGGAGGAGTTCTACCGCGGACTGCAGGGAAGGTTTGCCGTGAGCAATCTGACAACCAGCGGGACGAACACGGCACAGCCAAACGGCACAGGAATATCTGGCACGGGAAATAACAGTGCGGGGACAGCCGGCATGGAGACTGACAGCACGGAAACCAGTAGTGTCGAGAACAGCAGCACGGAGACCGGCAGTGTCGAGAGCAGCAGCTCAAATAACACAAAATAGACGGATTGACTTTTTCGCACACCTGTGATAGCGTTGATGTATAGACGTTTTGATCATTAGGAGGGTGTGAGAGGTATGCCTTATTTTATGACACTTATGTCACTTTTTACAGCGGACAGCATCATCAAGCACAGTATTGAGAAAGGTGGTCTGGCTGGCAGACAGCAAGGGAAAGACGGACGGATCGTCATAAAACGGCACCATAACACGGGAGCAATGCTGAATGTCGGTGATAGAAACCAACACCTGGTCGCATTGCTCTCTTTGGTGTTCAGCGCATTTGTGACGGGAATCTTTGCTGCGACGCTTGGCAGGAAGGGAAAAGGGCTCTTAAAGACCGGGCTGGCTCTGATGCTGGGCGGCGCCTACAGCAATACATACGACCGCCTTGCAAGAAAATATGTGGTCGATTACTTCTCGATCCATCTGGTGGATCCGCAAAAGTGCGGCAGCAGGCTGCTGCGGAAAATTGACGACAAGTTCAGCTCCATTGTGTTCAATCTCGGTGATTTCGGCATTATCATCGGAGCGATGCTGTTGGTGATCAGCGAATCGGGCAGTGCGTAGAGATCGTTTGCGCGCTGCCCGATCTGTCTGTGATCTATGCGGTGATGACGGTGCCGACTTTTGCGTTGATGGCATCCGCCGTCTTGTCCAGGGAAGTGATGACCACTCTGCCGTCCGGGACTGCCTCGAGGTAAGAGATCGCCGCCACGATCTTTGGAAGCATATCCGTCTCACCGAACTGCCCTTCGACGATATAGCGCTTTGCGTCGGCGATCGTCAGCGTCTTTAGGGGTGTCTGGTCTTCCTTTCCGAAATTCAGGTATACATAGTCCACGCTGGTGAGGATCAGCAGTTCGTCCGCCTTGAGGTCGGAGGCGAGCCTGCCGGCGATACAGTCCTTCTCGATGACCGCGGAAGCCCCTTTCAGGGCATGCTGCTGCTCGATGACGGGAATCCCGCCGCCGCCGCAGGCGATCACCACCTGGTCGGCGTCAGAGAGCGTTTTGATCGCCTCGATCTCCACGATGTCGATCGGCTGGGGGGCAGCGACAACCCTGCGGTATCTGCCATCCGTCTGGACAACGTAGTTTCCCTTGTTCACCTCCGTGTCAGCGTCTTCTTTTGACATGTAGCGCCCGATCGCTTTCTTTGGATCATAGAAGGCTTCGTCGTAGGGATCGACAGTCACTTGCGTCAGGATCGTGCTGACCGGCTTGGAGATACCGCGGCTCAACAGCTCGGATTTCAGCGAATTCTGGATATCATACCCCACATAGCCCTGGCTCATTGCAGAGCACACGCACATCGGTGCGGGCGTGTAGTCGATATAGATGCGGTGCAGCTCTGTCATTGCCTTGTGGATCATGCTGACCTGATGACCGTTGCTGTGTGTGATCGTCAGCTGATAGTCGGCCTCCACCAGATCAGCCAGTGCCTTTGCAGTCTTTTTGACGGCACTGAGCTGTGCGAGCGTGGTGGAACCCAGCGCATCATGTCCCAGTGCGACAACAACTTTTTTCTTACTCATATGTCAATCCTCCTGAAAACTTGCATGATTTGTTCTTTTATTTTGCTATTCGCAAAAGATATTTCAAGTATAACAAATTGTCAGTCAATTGTATAGCATAAGTCGCTGAAAAATATTTTGTCAGCGCGTCACAATTTGTGGGAAATTTGTGGCAGAAGATATTTCGAACACGCTCTGAGGATCTGTCAAAAAGATATTATGTTTTATTCATACATTGACAGTGACGTAGTGCGGTGTTATCATAAATAATAGGGAATAATTGCCACTTTAATAAATCGGATTCTTACTTGACAAAGAGAAGGGAGCATGTATGACAAACAGAGAGGCACAGATATTTCAGTGGATTATGGAAAACCCGATGATTTCACAGGAGGAGCTTGCCGCGAAGGCAGGTATTGCCCGCTCTTCGGCGGCAGTACATATCTCGAACCTGATGAAAAAAGGATATATACTCGGAAAGGGGTATGTGACGAGCGGACCGGATTTCTGTGCAGTGATCGGCGGCGCGAGTATCGATATAGGAGGGGCGCCGGAGGAGGCGCTGGCGGAAGGAGAATCCAGTGCGGGCAGGACGGTCCGGTCACTCGGGGGAGCAGGAAGGAACATTGCCCATAACCTGAGGCTGCTGGGAGTCGGGGCAAAGCTGGTCACGGCGATCGGCGACGACGAGTATGCGCGCAGGATCATAGAGAATTGTGAGGAGCTTGGGATCGATATCTCCCATTCCTTGAAGACGATGCGGGCTGACACAGCCATGCATCTGTACATAGCGGACGAGAACGGCAACCGGAAGCTTGCCGTGTCAGACAGGCGGATCAACGATAAACTCACGGCAGGTTTTGTGGCGCCCAAGATGGAAATGCTGAACAAGGCGCGCATGGTAGTCCTTGACACCAACATACCGGAGGAGACGATCGCGCTTGTGTGCGAGCGGTGCAGGGCGCCTGTGTTTGCAGCGCCGGTATCGGCGCGGAGTGCGGAGAAACTGCTCGAGGTGCTCGACAAGATCTGTCTTGTGACCTGCACCAAGTCCGAGGCGGAAGTGCTGAGCGGTATCCGCATCCGGGACAGGGATAGTCTCGAGCGCGCTGCGGACATTATCATGGAAAAGGGCGTGAAGAACGTATTTATCCTCGTGGAAAAGGGGGTGTACTGCGCGTGCTGCGATGAGCAGTTCATGCAGAATGCGGGCAGCAGTGTGGAGCGGGTCGGCACGAACGGCGCTGCGGAGGCCTTCATGTCGGGGGTGACGCTTGGATTTATGAAACACATGGGCATCAGGCAGATGGCAAAGCTCGGCCAGGCGGCGGCAGGCATCACGCTGGAAGTGGAGGAGAATGTCAATCCGCAGCTGTGTATTCCGGCAGTTGCAGAGAGGGCAAAAATAGAGTTATAAAAAGACCGTGGAAGCGGTCTTTTTATAACTCTTTGGTTTATTTAGGGAAATGACCAGAAAGAGCCAAAGGGATTGTTGAAGTAGCCATCGACATCACTGTCAGGCTCCTGCTGCTTTGGTGAGGGCTGCGCACTGTCGGCGTCCTCGCCAAAGACGTCCTTCGTGCCGAGTGTCACCTGGAATGTCTTCTCGACATAGCCGTTGTCGCTCTGCACCATGGCGACGAGCTCGACAGTCTCGCCGGCACTGTAATAGTTGAGCAGCGATGTGAGCTGTTCTCTTGTCTTGACAGTCTGACCGTCGAATTTCGTGATGATGTTGCCTTTTACAAGCCCGGCAGCCTCAGCCGGTGAATCCTCGTACACGATGTTGACATAGACGCCGACAGGCATGCCGTATGTTTCATAGATTTCGTTTGTCACATCGATGGGGTTGATACCCAGATATCCTTTTTTGTCTTCTGCCACGACATCTCTCGTCTCCTTTAGCATCAATTCTTCTATGATGGACTGCACATCGGAGATCGGGATCGCATAGCCCATGCCCTCGACAGAGCTGGAGGCTACTTTTACCGAGTTGATACCGATCAGTTCACCGTTCATGTTCAGCAGGGCGCCGCCTGAGTTGCCGGGATTGATCGCTGCGTCTGTCTGGATCAGCTTGTTGGTGATCGTGCCGCCGTTTTCGTCGGAGACGGTCACGTCGCGTCCGAGCGCGCTGATGATGCCTGTCGTCACGGACTGTCCGTAACCGAGTGCGTTGCCGATCGCTACGACTTCCTGACCCAGCACGAGGTTTGAGGAGTCCCCGATCGTGGCGATCTTGATCTTGGAGCGCATCTCGTCGGTGATGTCGTCGCGGGACACCGCGATGACGGCGAGATCCTTGTCCGCTTCATACCCCTTCACCCTCGCGCTTACCAGGGATGGCTCATCGCTGTCCTCGTCGTAGCTGAACACGACGCTGAGCTCGTTGCTTCCCGACACGACATGATAGTTTGTGACGATCAAAAGTTCGGTGTCATTTTCGCCGATGATGATGCCGGAGCCGCTGCTCTCGGCGTCCTGCTGGAATGTGCCGAACATGGTCCGGACCTCCGTCACACTCTTGTTCGTGATCGAGACGACGCTGGGGAGACAGTTGTTTGCGATCGCCGTCACATTGGCGGAAGCGCTGTTGTTGTAGAGCGCGTTAGATGCATTCAGCGAGTCGGCTGTCGTTGAGAGGGACGCCTTGCCGGCTGCGCTGGCATTGAGGGCTTCCTGCATCTGCTGGATCTCGCGCTTGGTCTCCTTGAGCTCCTTTGTTGCGAGGGTGGCGGGAACACTGAATACGGCACCGGCGGTCACGCCAAACACCAGGCCGAGGCAGGCGACGGAAGCTGTCTTCCTGCCAAATCCGCCTTTCTTTTTTGTTTTGTCTGCCGGCGGGACAGGTGCGGCATTGACCGTCTGCTGATAATTCCCGTTGGGGATATTCTGCGAGTAGTAGTACTCGGGATAGCCGCTGCCGTTGTTTGAGGATGGATTGTTGGACTGCTGAGAGAAGTTGTCGTTGTTGTCGTACATATTGAAATCTCCTTTCAAAAATGAAAAACATTTAAAAAATGAAATGTGTGTATTCAAAAGTGCATTTGCCTGTTCATCGCTGCTATGGTTATACTATAATCGCAAATTGTGTTTCAATTGTTATCTAAATGTGATAAAACTGTGAAAAAAGATTCATTTAAGATTTTCTGAAAAAGAATTACTTATGGATGCATTGCTTGAAATTGCCGTGTGTGCGTAGTACAATGATTTTGTTGAACGGAGCAAGTTGCAAGACTTAATATGATTTTGATAATAAGAAGGCGAGGCATGAAGCAGTCATGAGCGAGAAAATTCTGGTGGTCGACGATGAGAGGGAGATCGCCGATCTGATAGAAGTCTATCTGAAAAATGACGGGTACACGGTTTACAAGTACTACAATGGCACGGAGGCGCTGCAGTGTATCGAGGAGAGGGAACTTGACCTTGCGATCCTGGATATCATGCTGCCCGATGTCGACGGTTTTCACATCTGCCAAAAGATCCGTGAAAAATTTTTTTATCCGGTGATCATGCTCACGGCAAAGGTCGAGGACAGCGACAAGATCATGGGGCTGACGCTCGGCGCGGACGACTATATCACCAAACCGTTTAATCCACTCGAGGTACTGGCGCGGGTGAAGACACAGCTGAGACGCTACACGCGCTATAATGTCGGAAAAGAGAGCGCGAAGGAAAGTGCGGCAGAGTCAGTCGGGATAGACATCAGGGGGCTGCGCATATCGAGGGACAATCACAAATGCCTGTTGAACGGCAATGCGCTGACGCTGACACCGACGGAGTTTGACATCCTGTGGTATCTGTGCAGCCGGCGCGGGAGTGTCGTCCCGTCGGAGGAGCTGTTTGAGGCGGTCTGGGGAGAAAAGTATCTCGACAACAATAATACGGTCATGACACATATCGCGCGTCTACGCGAAAAGATGAGCGAGCCGGCGCGGCGCCCGAAATACATCAAGACGATCTGGGGAGTGGGGTATACGATTGAGTGAGCGGTTTGATCTGAAAAGATTCGTTATCAAAAATGCGGATATTTTGAAGAAAGAGAAAAAAAGAAAGAAAGAGGGCAGCGGTTACAGGCACTTGAAGACGAAGCTGCTGTTCATCACGGTCGCGACGGCAGTCATCGCGCTTGTCGTCGTGGTCGCACTCTATAATTTCATCTTCCGCGGGCGGTTTGCCAATCTTGTGGTAGGCTTTATGAGTGATTTTATCTATGCGGGCTATGAGGACGCTTATGAGAGGGCGCTGTCAATGTACAGGCAGGTGGTGCGCAATCATCTCAGCCTGTATTTCCTGGCGGGTGTGGTGTTCATCTTTATCATCGCGCAGATGATCTATCTCAACAGCTTTATCCGATATTTTATAGAGATCAACCGCGGCATCGACGCGCTGATCACGGAAAATGCGGGCGATGTCAGACTTTCGCAGGAGCTTGCAGCGACAGAGCGGAAGATCAATTCCATCAAGCATACCCTGGAGAAGCGAAAGAGTGACGCGCAGCTTGCCGAACAGCGCAAGAATGACCTGATCGTGTATCTGGCACACGACTTGAAGACGCCGCTGACCAGCGTGATCGGGTATCTCACGCTTCTTAGCGCCGAGCCGCAGATCTCGCAGGAGCTTCGCTGCCGCTACACGGACATCGCGCTCGGGAAAGCGGAGCGTTTGGAGGAGCTTATCAACGAATTTTTTGACATTACGCGCTTTAACTTGACGACGCTGACTCTGGACCGGGAACAGATCTATCTGAGCCGCATGCTCGAGCAGCTCGCCAGCGAATTTGCGCCGATCCTCGCGGAGCGGGAGCTGGAGTGGCGGTTTGCGATCGCGCCGGATATCGAGATCATGGGCGATGCGGACAAGCTTGCGCGGGCGTTTGACAACCTGATCCGCAATGCAGTCAACTACAGCTACGCCGGGACGGAGATCTTCCTGTTTGCGCAGGCGGAGGGGGACAAGGCAAAGGTCATGATCAAAAACCGCGGGAAGACCATCGCGCCCGACAAGCTCGAACACATCTTTGAGCAGTTCTACAGGGCGGACGCGGCGCGGTCGTCGGCTACAGGCGGTGCTGGGCTGGGGCTTGCGATCACAAAGGAGATCGTGGAACTGCACGGCGGGACGGTCACGGCGGCGAGTGCGAACGAGAGTACGATCTTTATTGTCACGCTGCCTTGTATATAGAAAGTGGAATAGAAGGAACTGCCACCTGATCTTTTCAGCACTTTTGAAACGCGGTAAAGTCAATTTCCATGCCTGGTTTGGGGAGTTGCAATGTGATCTGGTTGCATCCCTCTTCAAGTCTCACACGCAAAAGTTTCTGCAGGTTCCATCTGCCATTTGTACCATTGGTCTGGAACGTGACGAGTTCCTCACCGTTTAAGACAGCCTTACATACAACTGTGCGAGCAGAAGTGTATTTTCCAGCTGCCAGCTGAGAGTGCCGTTTATCTGTGCGACCACGATTGCGCACGTTTGCACCTGCGTGGAAGCGGTAGGTTCCCGCCTCTAGCACATAGGCATTTTTGTATCTGCTGATACCGCTGTCGGATATCGAGAATTCCGTGTAGGATAATCCATAGCCGAATGGTAGAGCACGGTGTCCCGTGCAAAGGTCTCAAAATATCTGTAACCGACATAGATGTCTTCCTGGTAAACATTTTTCTCCTTTCCGCCATGATTTTTGTCGGCAGGATAGTCTGTGATCTTTTTGGCGATCGTATCGGTAAGCTTTCCCTGAAATACTTCTTTGCCCGTGAGCACGTCCGCAGTACCGTTTCCGCCTTCCATGCCGCCCTGCCATGCATATACTACCGCCTTGATATGGTTGCTGTCCTGCATAAAATTCATGTCGATGATATTGGATACATTGAGTACCACGATAACGTTTTTGAAATGGCTGTACACGTTGTGCAGCATCTCCTTTTCTGTGCTGGTCAGATAATAGCTTCCTTCTGTTGCAGCGTTGTCTCTGTCCTCCCCAGCCGTTCTTCCGATTACCACGACTGCCTTGTTGGAATCGGCGGCAGTGGCAGCAAGCGTCTGTGTGACAGGCATTTCCAGCTGACACCATGGTTCACAAGCCCAACCGCCTTCACCATTGTCAAACGGATGGCTGCTGATCCATGTCTCATAGCTGGCTGACAGCATTTCGTTCACTGTAATGCCGTTGTCTCTGAGTCCATCCACCAGATTTGTCGTGTACAGGACGTTGACGGCACCGCCTGAGCCTGTGCCGCTTCGGTAGTAGTCTTTATGGCATCTTCCAAATACTGCGACACGGTCGTCCACAGTCAGCGGTAGTACTGCATCTTCATTTTTCAGAAGGACTGCGCCCTGCGCAGCCACTTTTCTGAGCTATTCTGATTTTTCTTTACTTCCATAGGTGTTCCTTTCTCGTTTTATTCTACAGTATCTGCGATACCCTCATAGTAAAACATTCCGAAATCTGCAGGAGTTCTTTCACCCGTGGTATCCTGGCAGCACAGACCGATATGTGCTCCTGTAAAACGGTATTCTCCAATCTCACTGTAAGCGTCGTCTGACAGATAGGAAATATCATCGGTGTAGACGGGGAGGTACTCCGTATCTTCTAGTGAGTAGGAGAGGGTACTATGTTCCATATGTACTTCAATCTTTAGGTATATTTTTCCTTCCGGCGGCAGGTTAATGCCGCCTTCTAGTGGGTATGACTGCTCTCTCAGGCGGTTTCTGAGCACATTGAGGATACGTCCTCTGTCCTCGTCCCATGACAGAAATAGATACAGGAAATTGATGGTATCATAGTAGTGCACGATGCCAGCCGTTTTCTGAAAATTGTCGGGGTAAAACTCCAGAACGGTTTTGGCAATAAAGCTAAAATCCTCCTGGCGGAAGGCTGTCATGGTCTGATGGAAGCGGGAACAGAGCGATTCGCCGCCGTAGAGACGCAGATATCCCGGTCGTTCTGTCAAGGAATAGTCCTGTTTTGAGAGCGGTACACGCAATGTCCGAAATTCAAAAGGAAGTGCTTCGTCCTCAAAGCGATAGTGTACCTTGTGGCTGCGTTCCTGGACGGCGTTCGAAGGGACTTCTATCATATCTCTGGGGAAATTGCCGCCCCCTTTGAGTGTCGGCCATCCGTCTGCGGTCCACACGATTTCCTGCAGGCAGGTTTCCCGCCCAAGGACACAGCGGGAATGCTCTGTAATCGGTCGTCCGCACAGGTGGGCAGCATACCATCGGCCGTCATCAGTGTCTGTCAGGCTGGCATGTCCTGCCTTCTGCAGGGGCAGCTCCCGATGACCGGCACTTGTGAGAAGCGGGTGGTGGGGGCTTAGTGTATAAGGACCTTCAAGCTTCGTGGCTCTTGCCACTGTCACCGCGTGGTCGTATCCGGTACCACCCTCCGCGGTTATCAGGTAATAATAGTCTCCGATATGGTACAGATGGGGACCTTCCGTCACACCCAGACTGCTTCCGCGGAAGATGATCTGCTTTCTGCCGATCAGCTTTTTCTCTTTGCAGGAATATTCCTGCAGTTCAATTCCGCCAAATCCGCTGGTTCTCTTCCAGGGTCTGAAATCGTTTACCATGTTCACCAGCCATTTCCGGCCGTCCGTATCATGGAACAGTGAAGCGTCAAAGCCGCTTGCGTTCAGATATACAGGATCACTCCAATCCCCGTCGATCCTGTCGCAGGTGACGAGATAATTGGGGGTATCCTTAAAAAAACCATAAATGCTTTTTACATTGGAGTAAACCAGATAAAAGATTCCGTCACAGTACGACAGGCAGGGTGCCCAAACGCCTCCGGAGTCCGGCACGCCTGTCATATCCAGCTGGCTGATCCGGTTCAGCGGTCTGCTTACAAGCTTCCAGTTTACCAGATTTTCGGAATGGTAGATCTCCACGCCCGGAAACCATTCAAATGTGGAGACTGCAATATAATAATCTTTTTCCACTCTGATCAGGGAGGGATCCGGGTGCATCCCTGTCAGGATTGGATTTTTTACCATAGTCATTTCTGCTTGTACCCTTTCATTATCCTTTTACGGCGCCGATCACAATACCCTGCACAAAATATTTCTGAAAAAAGGGATAGACGATAAACATGGGGAGTGCGCCCATCACGGCGACAGACATCTTGATGCCCGTGGCGGGCAGCTGGATGCTCTGGCTCATGGAGCTGGCGGCATTGGTCATCAGATACTGAACATCCATCAGCATCTTGTTGAGCAGTACCTGGATGCTGTATAGACGGTCATCGTTTACGTAATACAAGCCGTTCAGCCAGTCATTCCAGTAGTTTAGTCCCACCAGGAGGACAATGGTGGCAAGGATTGGCTTGGACATAGGCAGAACGATCTGAACCAGCATTTTTAATTCCCCTGCGCCGTCAATCCGGGCAGCCTCCAGAACGGCCTCTGGGATATTGGTGGTGAAATAAGTACGCATCATGATCACATAGAAAGCACCCATCATCAGATTTGGAACGATCAGTGCCCACAATGTATTTTTAATATTGAATACACCAGTCCACATCATGTAAGTGGGGACAAGACCGCCATTGAACAGCATCGTAAAAAATACCATAAAAGAGAAGAATCCTTTTCCCGGCAAGTCTCTTCTGGACAGCGGATAGGCAAACAAGAGCGTTAGCACAATATTGCTCAGTGTCCCTGTCACAGTCACGACAAAGGACAGGAAATATCCCCGCAGGATGCTGTTGGAATCCACAAGCAGCGCTTTGTAGGCATCGAAGCTGATCTGTGACGGGAAAAAAGAGTAGCCGTTTTTTAAAAGCGCTGACTCCGCTGTAAAGGAGGAGACCACCAGAAGCAGGAATGGAATCAGACAAAACAGCATCAATAGGACCATAATACAGTGTACTCCAATTTGGAAAACTTTATTTTTTTCAACCATTTCCTTCACCTCCACATGTTAAAATAATGCACTTTCCTGATCGATCTTCCGCACCAGCATATTTGCGGAGAGCACTAGGGCAAAACCGACAAGGGACTGGTAGACTGCTGCCGCAGAAGCCATTCCGATGTTGTTGAGCTCCATCAGACCGCGATACACATATGTATCGATCGTATTGGTCACGTCGATCAACGGACCGCTGTTCATCGGTACCTGATAGAAGAGTCCGAAATCGGAATAGAATATGCGCCCGACGGATATCAGCACAAGCGTAATGATCGTCGTTTTCAGACCAGGCAGTGTGATGTGCCAGATCCTTTTCCATCTTCCGGCGCCGTCGATCGCGGCGGATTCATACAGGCTGGTGTCAAGACCTACCACGGTGGCGTAGTAGATAATGCAGTTGTATCCCAGGTTTTTCCATACATTCACAACGACAAGGATGACTGGCCAATATGTTGGGTCCGAGTACCAGGAAACAGAATTTTTTCCCATTGGCTGCAGAAGGCTTCTGTTGATAAATCCAGTATCTGTACTCAGAAAGCCATAGACCAGATAGCTGACAACGACGATGGATATCAGGAATGGCACCAGTATCACGGTCTGGTATACTTTCTTGGCTATCACGGATTTCAGCTCATTGAGCAGGATCGCTACCGCGACGGCGAGGATTGTTCCGATGACGATAAACAGCATATTGTAAACCAAAGTGTTGCGTGTGATGGTCCACGCTTCTTTGGTCTTGAACAGAAATTCAAAATTATCCAGACCTGTCCAGGGGCTTCCGAGAATTCCCTTCGCGTAGTTGAATTTTTTAAAGGCAATGATAATGCCGCCCATGGGGATGTAGTTGTTGATGATCAGATAGACTAATCCGGGGACCATCATAAAGTAGAGAGGAAGATACCTCTTGTATTTTTTCAGTTTTTTTGACATACCGATCTCCAATCTCAGTCCGGGAAACTGCAAAGAAATGGATCATACAGTTTTTCAGACTGTACATAAAGTGATTATGGCGGCAGTTCGCCCGCCGCCATAAAAATCGTTGACACTGCGCAGGAATCGCACTTCACGAACTCCTTACTGGTTTGTTTCCAGCCATGCGTCCAGCTGTTTCTGCTTTTCTGCAATGATGGTGTTCGCACCGGCACTCTCCAGCTCCGCGATAAACTGCGGGATCGTAGTCTTGGGATCCAGGGAACCTGCCATCAACGCATGGTCGTATTTTGCAACGACATTAGCACATGCCGCAACTTCGCTCTGAATCTCGGTGTTATCCCATGCAAACCCTTTCGCAGGGGAGACAATGGCGTTTTTATTGAAGCTTTCTGTCTGCTCCCAGATGTCTTCCGGATTGCCCTGCCATACATAGGAGATCATTTCGTTCGGCCAAGCCCATGGAAGACTCAGATACCCGGTATTTGCTCCGTTGACTCCCTCTGGATAGTCAACGATCCCTTTCTCCGCATCTATGATTTCATAGTGCTGGCCTTCGATACCATTGATCAAAATATTGGCAAGATCAGGATTCGTATAAATCTCGTTGAGCACCTGCACTGCCCGTTCCGGCTGTTTGCTGTTGTGCGGCACATACCAGACAATATCTACGCGGGTCGTAGTCGTGTAAGGGGGGATCAGTTCGATCACGGCAATTTCTCTGCCGGATTCCTTTGCGATCTCCTGCTCGATTCCAGGCTTGGTGTTGGAAAATCTGCCGAAAGCTTTCCCGGCGCCGAGCAGACTGTTTGCGTTCTCTGTGCTGGTGGATGCATCCGGCATGATCAGCCCTTTCTGAGCCCAGTCATAGCGAAGTTCTGCCTCGTCATAGTATGCATCGGAAGCATAATAATTGATGACTTCTGTATTGTCGGAATCCACACTGAGCAGGGAACCGATATCTCCGCCCAGGTCATCCTGTTTTGTCATACTGCTGCAGTATCCGGTATTGGACACGACGGGATATACATCCGGGTATAATTCTTTGACTTTTGTCAGAAGCGGTTCGAGCTCCTCCTGTGATTTGATCGTAGTATAGTCAATTCCCGTGGCATCAGCCATCTCTTTATTGAAGGCAAATCCCCACCCTGTTGCTTTTTCTTTGTTGGACGGAACGCCATAGATATTTCCGTTAAATGTCACACAGCGCCAGTCGTCCAGACTGATCTTTTCTTTCAGATCTTTTCCGTAGCTGTCCAGATAGTCGTCGAGTGGAAGGATCTGACCACTGCTGATCGCCGTTGTCACATTTCCGCAGTATTGGTACATCAGATCCAGCTTCTCATTGGAAGCCAGCATAAGATTAACCTGTTGGTCATAACTTCCGAAGCCGACTCTGACCACTTCGATATCCGTGTTAAATTTTTCTCTGGTGATCGCGCTGGCTGCTTCGGATACTTTTTTGCAGTCCTCTGTCGAGGCATCTCCTGGAGCCAGAATTTTCACTGTGTAGGGATCCTGGCTGCCGGTAGTTTCCGCAGAGGCAGTTCCCTGTGCAGTTGCGGATGACTGCGTATCGTCCCCCGTATCTGCCTGCTTGCCGGAGCCGCATCCGGCAAGCATGGAAATGGACATCAGGAGTCCCAAACCCAGTAATGCAATCTTTTTTTGTTTCATAATTATACCTTCCTTTCGCCTGTTTTACATAAAAATTGTACTTGAAAACAGATGAATTAAGCTATAAATATTTTGACCTAAACTTTATATATTATGACTTTTACCAGAGCGAAAACACACTTATTTTTGGCTATTTTGCCTGTATTCACTGGGGGACATCCCGTAACTTTTTCGAAAAACCTGTGTAAAATATGAGAAATTGGTATATCCAATGTTAGAGGCGATCACACTGACCGGAAGGTTGGTGCTCCTGAGCATGGCAGATGCCATTTTCAGTTTCTCCTGTACAATGTAATCTGTCAGAGAAATGTTTTTTTCTTTTTTGAATAACCGGGACAGATAGTCCGGGTTCATATAAATGTAGTCCGCAATGTCCATGCGGCTGATATTCTGATGTATATTCTTTCTGATATAGGCAACTGCCTTTTCTACAGGCGCAGTTTCCCTGTCGTTCTCCTCCTCGAGTCCTTTCAGATAAGAAATGACAAAATCGACCAGATGGAACATCTGGCTGAGCGATTCTGTTGATTTTTTCAGTGCCATAACATCGTACGCCTGCTGGAACGCCTCATGGGCTTTCACGCTGCGCGCGCTCAAAAGCTCAAAAAACATCTGAAGAAAGTCCTGCTGAAAATAGGCAAGTATCTTATTGCTGATCCTTCCCTTTCGTTCCTGCTTTCTAAAATATTCCTGTACCATATCGCTGACAATCTGGTATTGTCCTAACAGGAAATAATGTTTCATCTGCTCGAAATTCGGAGCATCATACACTGTTTCCGCAGCAATATCCTCCAGCCTCATGCGAAAGACACCTGCTTTTCTGACAATATTGCTTTCTGCCAGTTCCAGTATCTGTCTCAGGCAGTCTGGCAGCTCTGTGAGTCTGGTTTCCCATCCCACATAGCATGCCACAGACAGATGGAGCTTATCTTTGGCAAGGAGTACGAACTGATCAAGCTGTTTGCATATATCCTCCTGATCCCATGTGGAAGCAGTATAGAAAACGCCTGCATAAGTCTCCGCGTTCAGGGCACAAAAAAGCAGATGGCGGGAGTAGTCCCCCATCATTTCCATAAAGACATTTTCTACCACAAAGCACAAAAGCTCCTGTCCAAACCGTTCCGGCAGTTTGTCCGGAGCCAGGATCTGGATACATACCATCCAGCTTTTTTCTTCTGGTTCGATATCGATCGATAGTGTTTTCAAATACTGTATGACGGTCTGGATCGTTTTCTGCCGTCCGGACAGATATTCTCGAAGAAACACATTCAGCAGTTCTTTTTCATGTTTGCTCACGTAATTGCCGTACACAAGGACCTGCTGCTGTTCTTTTTCTTTCTGTAGTTGGAGAAGCGCTTTCTGCAGGGTGTCCTGTATCAGCTCATAGGGTGCTGGCTGCACCAGATAATCAAACCCGCCCAGCTTTAAGGCCTGTTGTGCATAGGCGAAATCTGCATGGGAGGTGAGAAAGATAAATTTGATATCAGGATAGGCCTCACATGCCCATTCAAACAGTTCCAGACCGCTTCCGTTGGGCATCTCGATATCGCAGAGCGCGATATCGACCTCCTCCTGCTCGATGACAGATTTGGCTGCCTCGCTGTTGTAGGCGTGGAAAATATGGCTGACTGCTAAAAAATTCCAGTCGATTCCCAACCTGATGCCTTCCACCACATCAGGCTGGTCGTCAATGATCAATACATTCATCGGCTGTCTCCTGCATCTGTTCTGTGTACGGTTCTTTTTGCAATGGTATGATCAGTTCGCACAGGGCGCCCTGATAGTTGTTCATGCACGTGATCCCCGCTTTTGACTGATAAATGATTTCCAGACGCTGCCGGAAGTTGCGGATGCCGGTGGCAGCCCCGTCATTGCGGTCCAGATTCCGGGCATGATCTTCCAGCACTTCCTCCGGAAATCCGTGTCCGTTGTCCTGTATGCTGATCTCCAGATACGATTCCTGGTCGGCGCGGATAATGTTGGCGGAAATCCTGATTTCCAGATTACGGTCCGAACAGACTCCGTATTTGAAGGAATTTTCCACAAAGGTCTGGATACACATGATGGGTACGTGCGCCTGCATTGTCTCAGGCGGGATATCCATGCTCAGCGATACCTTTGTAGCAATACTTTCCTGCTGAATGTGGACATAATTTTCCACTTGATGGAGTTCTTTTTCAAAAGGCACAAGAACACTGTTGTTGCGGAAAGTGTATCGGATGTATTCTGATATGCCCAATATCATCTGCTGTGCCTTATCGGTATGTTTCAACTGGATGATTCCATAGAGCATTTTCAGGCAGTTCAGATAGAAGTGGGGCTTTAGCTGCTGCTGTAGATATTGGAATTCGGCCTTCTGCTTTGCCATTTCCTGTTCATAGGTATCAATTTTGAGCTGCTCGATCTCATCCATCATACTGTTGAATGTGCGGCTGAATTCGCCGAGTTCCACAAGCAGGCCGTCGTAGTGCAGTCTGGGGTGCCGGTTTCCATGCCGGCTCTCGTGCATCGATTGGATGAAGTTAGAGAGCGGCTGGAAGAAGACCCGGATCATGATATAGTACACAAACGGAATCAGGAGCAGCATCAGGAAAGTCAGCATGACAGCGAACATCTGGAGAAATGTCATATGGCGGAATCCGCTGTACTGGGTGATATTAGCCATGGTAACGTTGCCAAATCCCAGCGGGATATGCACCACCATGTAGTTATTTCCGGATATCTGTTCTGTGTGATAGTAGTTCATATCATCAAATGTCAGCCGGGTATTTCCCAACAGCTCTGTGCCGTTCATTGCCTCAAACTGGTCATTGAAGTAGATCAGGTATGCGGGCGGCGGCAGCTGCTCGCTGTAAGTAAAAGCTGGACCCAGGTCTATATCCACAAAGCAGGCGCTGTATGCGTCCGCAGTGCCGAGAATGCGTACCAAAAACCATTTTTCCTTTATTTTTTTCGTAAACCACGTCGTGGAATCTGTAGAAAAGTCAATGTCTGCTACATATTTTTTGATATCCTCACGCAGGTCATGGGAATAATCGTTGTAATAGATACAGCGGCATAGATCATTTGCCTTCGAGTAGACAGCCATGGAACCGACGCAAGTGTAGACGGACTGAATTGTTTTGTAGGATTCTAATATTTTCCGCGTGCTCTCATGTGCGTCAATTGCCGGCTGTTTGTACCGCAGTTTCTGGTAATTCCAGTCTTGTGCCCAGCTCTGGGCGATCAGAAGATCTAACTGTTCCAGACTGGAGGAGAGCTCCTGCTGATAGAGATAGAGTGCATTTCGGTTTGCAGAAGCTACCATCTCCTCCGAACTCTGGATCGTGTGCAGAGCGAAATATACACTCAGCATCGCAAAGGGAAGCAGAAGTATGATGCCAGATATAAGGAAAAAGGTCTTTACCGAATATAATTTTATGCTGCGCATGATCATACCTCCGCAAAATCCAATATTATTTTATTCCGGCGTGAGCAGTTAATGTCAGGCTGTGTTTATCGGAAGCTTTTGATCCAGTTGATCAGCGAGTCGTGATACACATTGTCGGTGACATCCTTGCGCATCTGATCGGTGACAGGACCGTTTTTCTCCATGATGGCGATGATCGCCTCCTGGAGCCCCGCGATCTTTCCGCGCTCGAAGTCCCCGGAAGTTTCGGGAGTCTTGGCAGGCACTGCTGTGTCCGCAGGTGCAGTTTCCGCGGCGGGTGCAGCGGCAGAAGTACTGTCGGGCACTGTGTCCGTGTCGGTGTCCCTTGCGGCAGCAGTCTTGTCATGTGACGCGGGTTCGGATGCTTTTTCCACAGCGGGTGCAGCGGTGTTCTTCACGGCGTCCTCGACGTGGAGTTCCACAGGTGTCACATCGGAAAGCTGATCGGCAGTCCTGTCTGTGACAGGCAGCCAGATCTCGCCGGAATTTGCCTTGACATTGACGCAGATGTTTCCGTTCTCTACGCGCACCTGCTGACCGGAGAGTGCGCCGACATATGTCGCGGCATTTCCGGCTGGCACGGTCATCGTGAAGTCGCTGTCGTCATTGTTGACGGTGACAACCACGCTCTCGCCCTCAAAACTGCGCGAGAATGCGTACTGGCGGTTTGTGAGTTTCAATTCCCTGTAATCGCCGTAGGACAGTGCCTTTGACTGCTGTCTGGTGCGCCCGAGCGCCGCGATCAGCGCGGTGAAGGAATTGTCTGTCAGTGCATTCTTGTAATCGTCAATGTTGAGCGCCGGTCTGAGCGAGTCGTCGGAGAACTTCTCCTTTCTCCCCTCAATGCCGAACTCTGATCCGTAGTACAGGGACGGAATGCCCGGCAGCGTGTACAGCAGGATGTGGACCGGCGTGAAGTGTGCCTTGTTGCTGAGCTTGGTGTAGATGCGCTCCACGTCATGGTTGTCCACGAAATTGTAGAGCTTGAAGCTGTTGGGGTTGTTGCTGCCCATCTCGTACAGGCGCTTTACCGTGTGCGCGATCTCAAAGAAGTTGTGGTCGTTGTTGCCGGAGTAGAGCGCCTTGTGCAGCTGGTAGTTGGTGACAGAGTGCAGTGTCCCCTCGTTCACCCAGCGCGAGTAATCCCCGTGAATGACCTCGCCCATCAGCCAGAAGTCGGGCTTGACCTCGTTCGCGACATGCCTGAGCGCTTTCATAAAGTCAAAGTCGAGCACGTCCGCCGCGTCGAGGCGGATGCCGTCCACGTCGAACTCGCTCACCCAGAAGCGGATGACATCGCAGATGTAGTCTTTTACTGCGGGATTTCTCTGGTTGAGTTTCACGAGCAGATTGTAACCGCCCCAGTTGTCGTAGCTGAAACCGTCGTTGTACTCGTTGTTGCCCCAGAAGTTCACATTGCAGTACCAGTCCTTGTACTGGGAACCTTCGCGCTTTTCCCGGATGTCCTTAAACGCAAAGAAGTCGCGCCCGGTGTGGTTGAACACGCCGTCAAAGATCACCCTGACTTCTTTTTTGTGACATGCTGCCACGAAATTCTTTAAATCCTCGTTATCGCCGAGACGGCTGTCGAGCTTTTTGTAGTCGGTGGTCTCGTAGCCATGTCCGACGGATTCAAACAATGGTCCGATATAGATGGCGTTGCAGCCAATGTTCTTGATGTGGTCGATCCAGGGAAGCAGCGTGTTCAAACGATGCTCCGGCTCCCCGTAAGCGTTTTCCTTCGGCGCGCCTGCCAGTCCCAAAGGATAGATGTGGTAAAAGATAGCTTCATCGTACCAAGCCATTTTATGTCCCCCTTTAATCATATTTTATTCAATTTCTTTTTTGACAGTTTTTAGTATAACACAGATTTGACGATTGGTCAAAAGTTGAAATCGGATCAATGTGCTGGACATTCTTTTGGCTATATGCGATAATCAGTTAGGAGCTGTGAAAAAATAACTGTTAAATAGTGCGCAAGATTTCTCTTCGAGAGTGCCACTTGAAAATCAGGCGCATAGCGGGCTATGGAACTGATTTTTGAACAGTGCTGTCGGAGAAAAAGAGATAAAAGGAGACGAGATTTTATGGGAATCTATCTGAATCCTGGGAACAGCGGATTTGCAGGGATCCTGAATGATCTGTATATTGACAAGACAGGGCTGATCGCGCTGATCAACAACTCTGTTGAAACACCGGGGAGGCTGACTTGTATCAGCAGACCCAGGCGCTTTGGCAAGTCGTTTGCGGCACAGATGCTTTGCGCGTACTATGACAGGACATGTGATTCCTCGGATCTGTTTCGTGACAAGATCATCAGCAGGGATCAGAGCTATCAGCAGCATCTCAACCAGTACAATGTGATATATGTCGACATGACTTATGTCAAAACATTCACGGACAGCTATAAGACGCTTGCGTCATATCTGAGCGGCAAGATCACGGAGGAACTGATGGCGTCCTGCCCGGAACTCGCGGTGAGCAACGAACTGCCGGCGACAATGATCCGTGCAGTCGAGCTGACCGGAACGAAATTTATTATGATCATTGACGAGTGGGATGCGCCGATCCGCGAGAACCCGTCGGTTCAACAGGAATATCTGGAATTTCTCCGAACATTGTTCAAGAGCAGTCAGACCACAGCCAAAATTTTTGCGGCAGCCTACATGACCGGGATCCTTCCTGTAAAGAAAGACGGGCGCCAGTCAGCCATATCTGATTTCAGGGAATATACGATGGTCACGCCCCGGAAATTCGGAGAGTATGTGGGATTCACGGAGGAGGAGGTGCGGTGGCTCTGTGAGAGAGGGAATACTGATTTTCTGGCGATGAAACAGTGGTATGACGGGTATTCTTTTCGCGATGTGGGCTCTGTGTACAATCCCAACTCTGTGATGCAGGCTGTCGACAATGGGACGTTTGATTCATACTGGACGGAAACATCGGCTGCGGAGAGTCTGATGGGTTATATCAGTATGGGATATGCGGGATTGACGAGGGTGATCGCTGAGCTGATCGGCGGTATGGAAGTCCGGGTAAACACGAATGGATTTGCGAACGATCTGGTGACATTTAAGGGAAGAGATGATGTGCTGACTCTTCTGGTTCATCTGGGATATCTCGCCTATGATGAGTGTGCGAAGACCGTGCGCATACCCAACGAAGAGATCCGGCTGGAGTTTTCGAAATCCGTCAGGGAGACAGATCATGCGGAAACGATCAGGCGCGTTGTGGAGAGTGACCGGCTGATCCGGGACACGATCCATTTGAGGGAGGAAGCGGTCTCCGAGCAGATTCAGAAGATTCATTCTGAGGAGACCACACCCCTGCATTATAATAAAGAAGACAGCCTCCGCAGTGTGATCAAGCTTGCATATTATACCTACAAAGATTATTATCTGCAGTGGGAAGAGCTGCCGGCTGGGGAAGGGTGTGCAGACATTGTATACCTGCCCAGGAGGGATTCGGATTTTCCTGTGCTCGTGATAGAGCTGAAATGGAATCAGACTGCGGAAGGCGCGATCGGGCAGATCAAAAAGAAGCATTATCCGAAGGCGGTCGAGGCGTACGGCGGGGAGATCCTCCTGGTCGGAATAAATTATGACAAGGGCAGCAGGACGCATACTTGTCGGATCGAGCGATATCGGATCGAGTGACGGAAATAGGCGGTCATAAGTGCGGTTTGAGGTTATTCTGCCGTTGACATATTGTCCGTGGTCTGTTATTATGAGAGCATGTACTTGCATGACGCTGCTTTTGGCGAGTACCGTCATCTGAACAGCAGCGGTATAAGCTGATCACAGAAGGAGGGATCTGGTTTTGGACGAGACGAGCCAAAAGATCATTGACGCCGCCATGGCGTTGGTGCGGGATAAGGGGTATGTCGCGACGACCACGAAAGAGATCGCAAAGGCGGCTGGCGTGAACGAGTGTACCCTGTTCCGCAAGTTTGAGAGCAAGAAGGATATCGTCATACAGGGGGCAAACCAGACAGGCTGGCGCGCCGACATCGCGCCGGAGATCTTCGAAAAGATCACATGGGAACTCGAAACAGATCTGGAGATGTTTATGCGGGCGTACATGGACAGGATGACGCCGGATTTTGTCAATCTGTCGATCGGTTTGCGGGCGCCCCAGCTCTATGAGGAAACAAGGCAGCTCATCATGAAAGTCCCCCAGACGTTTCTGGAGGCGTTTACCGATTATCTGAACCAGATGTGTGCGCGGGGAAAGATACCGCGGAAAGACTTTAAGGCACTTGCAATGACAGTGTTTTCGGCGACATTCGGCTATACATTCCTGAGCGCGTCTTTCGGGAAAGAGCTGACGGAAGTGGAGAAGGACGAGTACATAAGAAATAGTGTGCAGATGTTTGTAAAGGGGATTAATTTGTAATCGGCGGCATGCAGATGAATATGCAGGGAATGGCAACCGCGGTCGTCTATGAGCTGCCGATCGTCCCGCCGGGAAATGCTCTTGATGATATGATATGAAAATGGTGAAAAAAATCGCATGTTATTTATGACAGGGCGAGGCGGAGAAAGGAGGCAATGCAGCGACATTGTTGACTGACGACAGCATAAGGACTGTACCAGTCCTTTGTACTGATGTAAATAACAGATGCTGTTTTTGGCGCTGTTTGAGAGGCGAAAGTGTTGCAATCACTGCTGTATATGTGGTAAGCTGATGAAAAAGGATTGCGAACAGAGGGACAGGCGGATGTTTAGGGGATGAAGAAGGGAGACACGTCATGATAGAAGTATTGTTTGGAGAGAGCGAAGCGGGTGCGATGAAGGTCGCGAAAAATACCGTCATCACAGGCAAAGTTGATGGTCCCACCGCCGTATGGACTGTCGGAAAAAAGAGACCACCGGAAAGAGAGAACTGCGGATGGATCGAGGGAACTGCACAGGAGGTTATCTGTCTTGGCTTCTTGTTGGACATCGGCAATATCAGGGAGGACGTAAGCAGTTCATACCGAAAACAGCTGATCTGCTCCATGTATGCACAGGAACAGCAGGGAAACGATCAGAGAATGGACGAGGCGCTGATGCAGCAATGTGACTACAGCGCGCAGATGGAGCGTTTGAGGGCATATCTGGTAGACGGAGAAACGATCAGGGTGTGGTACAGTGATGCACCGTATTCAAGGTGCGGATTTTATCATTTGTGTGCCAGCTTTCAACAATATCAGAATGAGATGCGGGTCGTAAAACTGCCCGAATATAGAGTTCGGGCTGATCATTCTATCGTTTGTTATAATAGTTGGGGTGAGGTTTCAGCAGAAGAATTTGCCGGATTTTTAGACGGTGAAAAGATATTATCGCGGAATGAAATCCGGATGTATGCCACGACATGGAATAATCTGCAACAAGACAACAGCCCTTTGCGGGCAGTTGTCAATGGGAAAGTGACCGGAGTGCCGGAAGACTTTTATGATTTCCTGATCTGGAAAAGAATCACCCCCAAGCCGGTAAAAGAAGCAAGGCTGATCGGAGATATCCTTGGGAATGAGCAGCTTGGCGTAGGGGACTGGTGGTATGCAAAGCGGATCGAATATCATATCCAAACCGGAAAGATCAGGGTCGTTGAAGACTCCGAAAATCATTATGCGAGAACGATATGTCAGGCGTAGGTGATGATCATCATTGATTTAACTGAGCCATCAGCATAGCGATCTGCGCATCTTTTTCCGCGATGATGGCATCTTTTTCGGCGAGGCTTTTCTCATAAATCTCGTAATCATGTTTGATCGTGCGTTCGATGCGCTCAGCTTCCTCGCGCGCCTGGCACAAGCAGCGTACTTTCTCATCCTGATTGAGGCGGAAGATCGTCTCACAAGTCTCCTGAAAATCATTATCCTGTTGCGCTAACATCTTTAATCCCTCCCATGTCTCAGCCTTGAACAGACGTGCCCAATAGTCTAGCTTCCATTGTTTGTCCTCGTCTGTGGCTCGTTCGATTTGATTTAAGTCTAACACATTCAGGGTGAACTTGTCATTATAAATGTAATGTTTTTGGACGTTCATCATCTTGTTTGTGGCGTAGAATGCAGGATGCTCCGGGAAAGGCGTGAAGTCAAGGAGGCTGATATGGTATGCGGGCATGACGTCGGAGTAGGGCTCCCCCTTTTGCAGGTTGTCAAAGAGTCTGCAGAGGTAGATGAGGGAGCGGTCATTCCAATAATACTGTGGTCTGACCGGGAGCTCGATATTGATGATCTTCGTGTCATTGAGCAGGAGCTTAATGTCCAGGATAAAACTCTTGCTGCGGATATCGTCTCCCAATTCGATCGGGTTCAGGATTGTGATGGACTGTACTTCGTCAGGCTTTAGGTGGAGCAGTGCACAGAGCAGACCCTTTAGGACGTTGCCGTTTTTGGTCATGACAGAGTGGAACATGCAGTCATTCATGAGCGTGTAGTCGATTTTCCCGACAGCGTTTTTAAGTGTTTTCATTTGTTTGTTTTTCATCGAAATCCTTTCTGAATCGGTAGTGTTGAATTATTGGCAGGAGAATGCTTCAGAACATAGGTTCAAGTAAAATAAGTTCAAGTTAAAATAAGTTCAGATCAAAATAAGAAGAGTCTCAGAATATTTTACGCAATGATCATATATACGATATGATTGTAACATTTGCGGAGAGGCGGAACAAGTGCGAGTTTTTACATTTCGACGAATGTATGTTTTGGTTCTTAATGTCTGTGTCATGGGGTTAAATCCTCGCCTTAAGACGAAATCTTTATGTCATCCCCACAGCATAATATTTTGAAAAAAATAGATCATAAGGATGTATAATGCTCATCATTGAAAATTGCAGAAAATATTTTATATGTATCAAACCTTAACATGGGATAAAGAGTAAAGCTAAATAGATAACTTTTAGGCATCACACTTTAGGCTGTTTTAGAAGCACATTGAACCTACCAACTTTAGCCGGTAGTGCTTGCGTTTTGTGTAACTCGTAAAGATGAAGGAATGATTTTGTGAATGCTCCGAGAAATGATGATTGCTTAAAATAAGATAAAAGAGCCAAGTGAGACGGTTAACCGCCTCACTTGGCTCTTCATATATACGGGCACCCAGAGGAAGTATGATTCTGCCAAACATCAGGAGTCGGGATTGTCTTCCCTTCATGTATGCGGGTACCCAGAGGAAGTATGATTCTGCCAAACATCAGGAGTCGGGATTGCTTTTTCTTCATGTATACGGGCGCCCAGAGGAAGTATGTCAGCAGAGGCTGACGAGTGCAGACGTATACTCAGATTTTTATGCTTTGTCCTTGATCTCGCTGTGGAGCTGCTGCAGTGACTTGACATCTGCGTTACCATGTTTCTGCACGTACAGGATGCCCTTCGCGGTGGCTCTTGCCCCGGCGATGGTGGTCATGTAGGGGATCCTGCCCTTGATCGCAGCCTTTCTGAGATAGCTGTCGTCGTGGACGCTGTCCTTGCCCACCGGGGAGTTTATGATCAGGTCGATCGAGCCGTTCGTGATGAGGTCGAGGATGTTCGGACGTCCCTCGTGGAGCTTCTTGACAGGCTCCGCGTCGATCCCTGTCTCCGTGATCAGGTTGTAGGTTCCCTGGGTTGCGAGGATCTCAAACCCTGCGTCGTGGAACAGCTGTGCGATCTCGACGACTTCCGGTTTGTCCTTGCCGTTGACGGAGATCAGGACTGTTCCCTTGAGCGGCAGCTGTGTCTGGGTGGCTTCCTGTGCCTTGTAGAACGCCTCGCCGTAGTAGGGCGACAGTCCGAGCACTTCGCCGGTCGAGCGCATCTCTGGTCCGAGTACCGGATCGACTTCCGGGAACATGTTGAACGGGAAGACAGCCTCTTTCACACCGTAGTACGGTATTTCCTTTTCCCTCAGGTCTGATACGGGAGACGGGCGCGAGGTGATCTCCGAGGTGATGATGTCAGTCGCGAGCGGCACCATGCGGATATTGCACACTTTGGAGACGAGCGGCACTGTCCGCGATGCGCGCGGGTTTGCCTCAAGCACATAGACCTTGCCTTTTTCTATAGCGTACTGCATGTTCATCAGACCCTTGACGTGCATTTCCTCCGCGATCTTTTTCGTGTACTCCTTGATCGTGGCAACGTTTTCCTCGCTGATGTGCACGCTCGGGATTATGCAGGCGGAGTCGCCGGAATGGACGCCCGCAAGCTCAATGTGTTCCATGACGGCGGGCACAAAGGCGTGTGTGCCGTCGCTGATCGCGTCCGCCTCGCACTCGAGCGCATGGTTTAAGAAACGGTCGATCAGGATCGGTCTGTCGGGTGTCACGCCGACTGCCGCATTCATGTACCCTGCCATGCTCTCGTTGTCGTATACGACCTCCATTCCACGTCCTCCCAACACATAGGACGGGCGGACCATGACCGGGTAGCCGATGTTCCTGGCGATCGCAAGCGCCTCCTCGACGGTGGTAGCCATGCCTGCTTCCGGCATCGGGATCCCGAGCTTGTCCATCATGGAGCGGAACTGGTCGCGGTCCTCCGCGAGATCGATCACGGAGGGGGGCGTGCCGAGGATCTTTACGCCATTTTTTTCGAGCTCCGATGCCAGGTTGAGCGGTGTCTGACCGCCAAACTGCGCGATGACGCCGAGCGGCTTTTCTTTGTGGTAGATGCTCAGCACATCTTCCAGCGTGAGCGGCTCGAAGTAGAGCTTGTCAGACGTATCATAGTCCGTTGAGACAGTCTCCGGATTGCAGTTGACGATGATCGTCTCAAAGCCGAGCTCTTTTAGCGCCAATGAAGCATGGACGCAGCAGTAGTCAAACTCGATTCCCTGACCGATCCTGTTCGGTCCGCCGCCGAGGATCATGATCTTTGGCTTGTCCGAGACGGGGTTTTTGTCCGCCGCATTGTAGGTGGAGTAGTAGTATGCACTGTCGGGGGTGCCGCTCACGTGGACGCCTTCCCATGCCTCCTCGACGCCGAGTTCGATCCGTTTAGCTCTGATGGCATCTTCCGGGATCTCCAGGATCTGGCTCAGATATTTGTCGGAAAAGCCGTTTTTCTTGGCAGAGATCAACGCTTCGTCTGCCGGCAGGGAGCCTTTTGACCGGGCGAGCGCTTCCTCCTCCTCGACAAGCTCCTGCATCTGTCTGACAAAATAGTGCTTTACTTTGGTGATGTCGAAGATCTCATCGACAGTCGCGCCCTTGCGCAGTGCCTCGTACATGATAAAATGGCGGTCACTCGAGGGATGCGCGAGCATGAGCAGCAGTTCTTCCTTCGTCTTTGTATCGTAGTCCTTAGCGTGTCCAAGCCCGTATCTGCCGGTCTCGAGGCTTCGGATCGCCTTCTGGAACGCCTCTTTGTAGGTCTTGCCGATGCTCATGACCTCACCGACAGCGCGCATCTGCGTGCCGAGCTTGTCCTCCACGCCCTTGAACTTTTCAAATGCCCAGCGCGCGAACTTGATCACGACGTAGTCGCCGTCGGGAACGTACTTGTCCAAAGTGCCGTACTTGCCGCACTCGATGTCCTTGAGCGTCAGCCCTGCCGCGAGCATGGCAGAGACGAGCGCGATCGGAAATCCGGTTGCTTTGGAGGCAAGCGCGGAGGAGCGGGAGGTTCTGGGGTTGATCTCGATCACGACGATGCGGTCCGTGACAGGATCGTGGGCAAACTGCACGTTGGTGCCGCCGATCACCTTGACGGAATCCACGATGCGGTACGCCTGCTCCTGCAGCCTTTTCTGGAGCTCCTCGGAAATCGTGAGCATGGGAGCGGAGCAGAAGGAGTCTCCGGTGTGCGTGCCCAGGGGATCGATGTTCTCGATAAAGCAGACCGTGATCATGTTGCCCTCGGCGTCGCGGACGATCTCGAGCTCCAGTTCTTCCCAGCCGAGGATCGATTCCTCGACGAGCACCTGTCCGACGAGGCTTGCCTGCAGACCGCGCGTGCAGACTGTGCGAAGTTCTTCCTTATTGTAGACGAGTCCGCCACCTGCGCCGCCCATGGTGTATGCGGGGCGCAGCACGACAGGATATCCGAGTTTGTCGGCGATCGCAAGCGCCTCATCGACGCTGTAGGAGACCTCGCTTCTCGCCATCTCGATGCCGATGGCGTCCATGGATTTCTTGAACTCGATGCGGTCCTCGCCGCGCTCGATGGCATCGACCTGCACGCCGATCACCTGCACGTGGTACTTGTCAAGGACGCCTTCCTTGGCAAGCTCGGAACAGAGGTTTAAGCCGGACTGACCTCCAAGGTTTGGCAGGAGTGCATCCGGCCGCTCTTTTGCGATGATCTGCTCTAAACGGCGGACATTTAGCGGTTCGATGTAAGTCACATCTGCGATCTCCGGGTCGGTCATGATGGTTGCAGGGTTTGAGTTGACGAGCACGATCTCATAACCGAGTTTCCTGAGGGCTTTGCACGCCTGTGTTCCGGAATAGTCAAATTCACACGCCTGTCCGATGATGATTGGACCGGAACCGATTATTAAAACTTTGTTGATATCATTTCTTTTCGGCATAATAAACCTCCATATTTCATAGTGTAGCCTCTCGGAATCTCATAAATCTTCTCGCAATGACAGATACAGAGAGGCTCCGGGAGCTTATATCGTATATTGACAGTGACGAATACTAGTGTACTGTCTGGATTATATTCAGACAAACCTCCATGTCTAAATTTCCATCAGACTGCGTTGTCGGTGGTCAACGATGCAACCGCATCGCCTCCCTTCTCCGCCTTGCTGATGAAAATTTATCCTGCGGAGTTTCGCCAGATAAAATCCGGACAGTACACTGGTTTGCCTACATCGCATAACCGGCTTCGAATGCTGCCTTGTTGATCTCGACGGTTTTGGGCGGAACGGTGGCTTCGATGACTTCAAGCCACTGGCTTTTCTCAAAATCCATGCGCTTTGCTGCGACACCGACGATGATCGTGTTGAACACCTTGGAGTTTCCAAGCCTTTTCGCCTCTTCCATGGCATTGACATCGACCACGTTGTAGTCTTTTTTCAGATCTTCAATGATATTTTCGGGATATTTTGCGGTGCCTGTCACAACAGTGATCGGATCGATCCGCTGGTCATTTACGATGATGACGCCGTCCTTTTTCAGAAAGTGGGCGTAGCGCAGCGCCTCGAGTCTCTCAAAAGCGATCAGCACGTCCGCCTGTCCCTCCTCGACGATGGGTTCCGCGACAGTGTCGCCGTAGCGCACGAAAGTGACGACACTTCCGCCGCGCTGTGCCATGCCGTGTACTTCGGAGAGCTTTACGTCATAGCCTGCCTTTGTGATGATACCGCCAAGGATGCGGCTTGTGAGCAGTGTACCCTGGCCGCCCACGCCTACGATCATTATATTTTTAGTAGTCATTATTTATATATACCTCCATTTTGGTTTGCCCAAGGAACCGTAAAGTCATTCTTATTCCACGCGCTCGATCGCGTCAAATTTGCAGCGCTTCATGCACAGACCGCAGCCGTTGCACAGGGTGTCGTCGATCGTGACGGTTCCGTCCCCGTTTTTGGTGAGGGCAGGACAGCCTGGAATGAGACACATGCCGCACTTTTTGCACTTGTCAGGGATGGCAATGCACTTTGCCTTGGTAGCCTGTGATTTCAGGAGGGCACAGGGGGCACAGACGATGATGACAGAGACCTCGTCGCGCGCGGTCTCGCGCTTCACGACGTTTTCCAGCTCATCAATGTCAAATGCATCGACTTCGTACACATGCTCGACGCCGATCGCCTTGCACAGGTGATAGAGACTGATCGCCTTTGTCTCCTTGCCGTTGAGCATCTTGCCGGTGGCTGCGTGATCCTGATGACCCGTCATGCCCGTGGTGGAGTTGTCGAGGATCAGCACGGTGCCGGTGGACTGGTTGTACACCATGTTCATCAGGGAGTTGACGCCTGTGTGGAGGAAGGTGGAGTCGCCGATCAGGGCAACCCAGTTTTTGATGTAATCCTTGCCCTTTGCTTTCTCCATGCCGTGCAGTGTGGAGATGGAAGCGCCCATGCACACCGTCGTGTCGATGACGTTCAGCGGTGCGACTGCGCCGAGTGTATAACACCCGATATCGCCGGCGCCGTGGATGCCGAGTTTCTTCAGGACGGAGAATGTGCTCCTGTGCGGACAGCCGGGGCAGAGGATCGGGGGGCGTGCCGGAACCTGTGCGGGCGCGGCGGTCTCGATCTTCATGCCGAGGACGCGCTCGCGAATCATGTTGGCGCTGTACTCGCCCTGCAGTGTAAAGAGTTCCTTGCCGATACAGTCGATCCCCCACGATCTGACCTGCTCCTCGATCAGCGGCTCGAGCTCTTCAAAAATATAGAGTTTGTCGACCTTGGAGGCAAACTCTTCGATCAGTTTCCGCGGCAGGGGGTGCACAAGACCGAGTTTTAGTACGCTGGCTTCCGGCATCGCCTCCGCGACGTATGTATAGGGTATACCGCTGGTGATGAAACCGACGGAGGTGTTTTTGTAGATGGCCTTGTTGATCGCAAAACCGCAGGCGTCCTCCGCCATTTGTCTCAGGCGGTTTTCCACGTGTACATGACGGCCTTTGGCGTTCGCCGGCATCATGACATGCTTTGCCGCGCTGCGCTCGTAGGGCTTATCGGGGATCTCCTGTCGCTCCTCGAGGGTGACGGGCCCCTGCGAGTGCGCAAGCCTTGTCGTCGTCCTTACCATAACGGGTGTATCGTATCGCTCGCTGTACTCAAAGGCGAGCTTTGTGAAGTCCTTTGCCTCCTGTGAGTCGGACGGCTCGAGCACGGGAACCTGCGCCACACGCGCCACACAGCGGGAGTCCTGTTCATTCTGGGAGGAGTAGAGACCTGGATCGTCGGCGGCTGCAAGGACAAGTCCTCCGTTTGCCCCGATGTAGGATACGGTGTAGAGCGGGTCGCTCGCCACGTTGACACCGACCATTTTCATGGATGCCATGGCGCGCACGCCGCTGATGGATGCGCCGATGGCGACTTCCATGGCAACCTTCTCGTTGGGTGCCCACTCTGCGTAGATCTCCGGGTATTTTACGATATTCTCACTGATCTCGGTGCTGGGAGTTCCGGGGTAAGCGCTCGACACTTTGACGCCGGCCTCGTAGGCACCGCGGGCAATCGCCTCATTGCCCAGCATGATTTTTGTTTCGCTCATTTGTTGCTTCCTTTCTGTTGTCGTTTTGCAGATTCCTAAAAAATAACGGCTGTTGTTTGCCTGCGGCAGCCGTTCCTATTAATATGATAGTGAAAAAATGGGCACACGTCAATTTATTTTGAAAAATTTACAAAATCTTCTGTATATAATTGATAGTCGGCTGGTGATCTGAAAAATAAGCGGTCGAAAAACGAAAAACGGGTTTACTTTGATGCTTTAAAGTGGCATAATAGCTATAAATGCGCCATACAAAAGCGATGACAGCGCGGCTGGTTAAGAACTATAAAACGGATAAAAGGAGTAACTACAATGCCAATCACAGACATTTTAGAGAGAAACTGCAAACTGTACGGGAACGATATCTGCCTCGTGGAGATCAATCCCGAGATCAAGGAGACACGGCGCGTGACGTGGAAGGAATATGAGCTGATGGAGCCCAATCCGGTCACGCACTACCGCAGGGAGATCACGTGGAGCGTCTTCAATGAGAAGGCGAACCGCTTTGCCAATCTGCTGATCCAGAGAGGCATCAGGAAGGGGGACAAGGTGGCGGTACTGCTGATGAACTGCCTCGAGTGGCTTCCGATCTATTTCGGCATATTGAAGACGGGTGCGCTCGCCGTGCCGCTCAATTTCCGGTACGCGTCGGACGAGATCGAGTACTGTCTGGATCTGGCGGAGGTCGACGTCCTGGTATTCGGGCCGGAGTTTATCGGGCGCGTGGAGGAGATCGCGGAGAATATCGGCAAAAAACGATTGTTATTTTTTGCGGGGGACAACTGCCCGAGTTTTGCGGAGGACTACAACAGCCTCACGGCGAACTGTTCGAGCCAGACGCCGATGATCGCGCTGACGGACACGGACGATGCCGCGATCTATTTCTCGTCGGGCACGACAGGTTTTCCGAAGGCGATTCTGCACAACCATGAGAGTCTGATGCACGCGTGCAAGGTGGAGCAGAATCACCACGGGCAGACGAAGCAGGATGTGTTCCTGTGCATTCCGCCGCTCTACCACACCGGGGCGAAGATGCACTGGTTCGGAAGTTTTCTGGAGGGCGGCAGGGCAGTCCTGCTGAAAGGGACAAAGCCGGAGTTTATCCTGGACGCCGTGTCGAAAGAGAGGTGCACGATCGTGTGGCTGCTGGTGCCGTGGGCGCAGGACATCCTCGACGCGATCGACAGGGGCGACATCCGGCTTGCGGATTACGAGCTTTCCCAGTGGAGACTGATGCACATCGGCGCGCAGCCGGTCCCGCAGAGTCTGATACAGCGCTGGAAAAAAGTGTTTCCGCATCATCAGTACGACACGAACTACGGGCTTAGCGAGTCGATCGGTCCGGGCTGCGTGCATCTCGGCGTCGAGAATATCCACAAGGTGGGGGCGATCGGGAAGGCGGGTTACGGCTGGCAGGTGAAGATCGTCGATGAAAGCGGCGCGCAGGTGGCGCGCGGCGAGGTCGGAGAACTTGCCGTGAAGGGGCCAGGTGTCATGACCTGTTACTATAATGATGAGCAGGCGACGAGTGAAGTGCTGCATGACGGGTGGCTGTTTACGGGCGACATGGCGCAGGAGGACGAGGACGGCTTTATCTTCCTTGTGGACCGCAAGAAGGATGTCGTGATCAGCGGCGGTGAGAATATCTATCCCGTTCAGATCGAGGATTTTCTGCGGACGAACGACAAGATTAAGGATGTGGCTGTGATCGGCATTCCGGACAAGCGTCTGGGAGAGATAACAGCTGCTATCATAGAGGTGAAAGAGGGGATGCACGCCGCGGAGGAGGAGATCAATACATACTGTATGAAGCTTCCGAAGTATAAGAGACCGCGCAAGGTGATCTTCGCGGATATCCCGCGCAATCCGACCGGCAAGATCGAGAAGCCGAAACTTCGGAAGATCTACGGCGGGGAGAGCCTTGTGGCGGCGCAGAACAAATCATAAAATGAAGAGATCGAACGTTATGGAATATTGGAGAGCAGCAGATGGATTTATTTGAATACATGAGAAGTACAACACAGGAAAAAGAGGCACCGCTCGCGGCAAGGCTCCGCCCCACGACTTTGGAGGAGGTCGTGGGGCAGTCCCATATCATCGGAAAGGACAAGCTTCTGTACAGGGCGATCAAGGCGGATAAGATAAGTTCTGTTATTTTTTACGGGCCGCCCGGGACGGGCAAGACGACACTGGCGAAGGTGATCGCCAACACGACGAGTGCCGAATTCACACAGATCAATGCGACAGTTGCCGGCAAGAAGGACATGGAGGAGGTCATCGGCAAGGCAAAAGAAACACTTGCTATGTATGCGAAGCGAACGATCCTGTTCATCGATGAGATCCACCGCTTTAACAAGAGCCAGCAGGATTATTTGCTTCCCTTTGTGGAGGACGGGACGATCATACTGATCGGTGCGACGACGGAGAATCCGTATTTTGAGGTGAACGGGGCTTTGATCTCGCGCTCGGTGATCTTTGAGCTCAGGCCGCTGGGAAAGCAAGACATCAAGGCGTTGCTAAAGCGGGCTGTGTATGACACGGAGAAGGGCATGGGCAGTTATGACGCCGAGATTGACGAGGACGCGCTGGAATTTCTGGCAGACCTGTCAGGCGGTGATGCGCGGCATGCCCTGAATGCCATAGAGCTTGGGATCATGACGACGGACAGGAGCGACGACGACAAGATCCATATTACGGTGGAGGTCGCGCAGGAGTGCATTCAGAAGCGGCGTGTACTGTATGATAAGACCGGAGACAACCACTATGACACGATCTCGGCATTTATCAAGAGCATGCGCGGCTCTGATCCTGATGCGGCAGTGTACTATCTGGCGAAGATGCTCTACGCGGGGGAACAGGTTGCCTTTATCGCCAGGCGCATCATGATCTGCGCCGCGGAGGACGTCGGAAACGCAGATCCCATGGCGTTGAATGTGGCTGTGAGCGCATCGCTTGCGGTGGAGCGCATCGGCATGCCGGAGGCGCAGATCATTCTCGCGCAGGCAGCCTCCTACGTGGCGTGCGCGCCGAAGAGCAACGCGGCGTGCAATGCGATCTTTGCGGCAGGCGAGGAGATCAAAAGAAGCGGGAATCTGCCGATACCGCCGCACCTGCAGGACGCGCATTACAAGGGCGCCGCGAAATTGGGGCACGGGACAGGCTACAAGTACGCGCATGACTATAAGAATCACTATGTGAAACAGCAGTATCTGCCCTATGAACTTACGGGAAAGAAGTATTATGAGCCGTCCTGGAACGGTTATGAGGCAAAGATCAGGGAGCATATGAAAAGAATCAGGGAGGAAGCAGATGGAGACGCTTAAAAGAGCGTCTCCATCAAATATTTGTAGATCTGTTCATTTTTGCTGTACCAGCTCTCGCAGAGGGCTTCTGCCATATCCTCCGCGGGAACAGCGAGCTTGATATTGACAAGCTCGGTGGATTTCTCGCGGGCGCTCAGCTCCGCCACGAATTCCCCGGAAGTCGACTTGTAGTATTTGGCGGTGATCGCCGAATCGTTTTTCAGCTCGAGGTGCTTTTCGGCGAGAAATGCATCGATGTCGGCGATGATGGCGTCGCCGATACGGTTCCCAAAATAGGACAGTGTGCTGCGTCCCTCCTCCGTGATGGAGAATAGCGTGCGGTTCATCGAGGTGTCCGCCTTGATCAGCTCCGTGTCCTGCAGGTCGGCGATCACCTGCTGCAGTGTGATGAAATTGGTGTATTCCTTTTCGAGGATGAAGCTGCTGATCTGTGAGTAGGACAGTTTGAAGGTAACTTTATCCAACATGTACAGGACGATCAGTTTGTATAATGTCAATGGATCTTGTGTCATAAAAGCAACGCTCCTTTGGGGTTTGTGTTTGTCTGTGAAAAGGTTCGGGACTGCCATGTGCCGCGCCGCCGCATTTCCTGGTGCAGTGTGTTGAGGACACGTCTCTTGTCCAGGCTCCACACAGGGGCGAGCAGCAGATCTCTTGGACCGTCACCTGTCAGACGGTGTATCACCATGTCGGGAGGCAGCACCTCGAGACAGGAGATTATGATATCAATATACGCCATCATATCGAGAATATCAAATGTTTTCTTTGTATAAAATTCGACTAAATCCGTGTTTTTGAGAATATGTAACAACTGTAGTTTAATTCCGTCGATGCCGATCATGGATAAATAACGACAGGTATCGATCATCATGGAGCGATCCTCGCCGGGAAGCCCTATGATAACATGTGATATTACGGGAATGGAGATCCCGCGGAGCCGGATCACAGCCTGCTCAAATACGGAGAGCGGATAGCCGCGCCGTATGAGCGTGGCGGTGTGCTCATGAATGGTCTGCAGACCGAGTTCGATCCAGATGAATTTGTCGCGGTACGCCCTGTTCAGCCTGTCGAGCAGCGAGAGTACGTCATCGCCTAGACAGTCGGGCCTGGTGGCGATGGAGATCCCGACGACGGCAGGCTCGTCCAACGCCTCGCGGTAGAGTGTCTCAAGTGTTTCGACCGGCGCGTAGGTGTTTGTGTACGCCTGAAAATAAGCGATAAAATGACTACCGATATTTTTATGGCGAAAGTACTGTTTTCCCCGTTCGAGCTGGGCGGAGATCGAACTTTCGCCCAGGGACATCCTGACGGCAAAATCGCCGCTCCCGCCCGCGCTGCAGAAGATACAGCCGCGGACGCCGCAGGTTCCGTCGCGGTTCGGGCAGGTCATGCCGGCATCGAGGGCGATCTTGTATATTTTCTCACCGAAGCGTTTTTTGAGTTCGTAGTCAAGGGAGTGGTAGGGGCGGTCGTCCCAACGCATCACGGTCTGATGTGTGATCGGACTGCCTGCGCGACAAGCTCTGCTACCTTTGGATCAAAGGCTTCCGGCATGATGTTGTCCTCGCTCAGCGCCTCGTCCGGCACAAGTCCGGCGATCGCAGCGGCGGCGGCAAGTTTCATCTCCTCCGTGATCTGCGTGGCGCGTCCCTCGAGAGCCCCCTTAAATATGCCCGGGAATGCGACCACATTGTTGATCTGGTTTGGAAAATCGCTCCTGCCGGTGCCGACAACGCGCGCACCGGCAGCTTTTGCCACGTCAGGCATGATCTCCGGTGTGGGGTTTGCCATGGCAAAAAGGATGGAATCGGAAGCCATCGACCGGACCATTTCAGGCGTGACGATATTCGGCGCGGAGACACCGACAAAAATGTCCGCGCCTTTCAGGGCATCCGCGAGTGTTCCGGTCATATGATCCGGGTTGGTGATCTCTGCCATCTTTTCCTGCATCCAGTTGAGACCTTCTGTGGAGGTTGACACGATGCCCACCTTGTCGCACAGGATCACGTTTGTAAAGCCGTATGTCAGCAGGAGCTTTGTGATGGCGACGCCTGCACTGCCTGCACCGTTCACGACGACCCGGCAGTTTTCTTTCTGTTTTCCGACAACTTTGAGGGCGTTGATGATGCCGGCGAGGACGACGATCGCGGTGCCGTGCTGGTCGTCGTGGAATACGGGGATGTCGAGGATCTCTTTTAGGCGCTCCTCGATCTCGAAGCAGCGCGGGGCGCTGATGTCCTCGAGATTGATGCCGCCGTAGGCCGGTGCGAGCCAGGTGACTGCCTTGATGATCTCCTCGGTGTCCTGTGTGTCGAGGCAGATGGGGACGGCATTCACGCCGCCAAACTCCTTGAAGAGCACCGCTTTCCCCTCCATGACCGGCATCGCGGCGTGCGGTCCGATGTTGCCAAGACCGAGCACGGCGCTTCCGTCGGACACGACGGCTACGGTGTTCGCCTTCATGGTGTACTGGTATGCGGCTTCCTTGTCTTTGGCGATCACCTTGCACGGCTCAGCCACACCGGGGGTGTAGGCGAGCGAGAGTGCCTCCCTCGAGTTGACAGGCGTTTTGGACACGGTTTCGAGTTTTCCGTTCCACTCTCTGTGAAGTGCCAACGCCTGTTCCTGGATTGTCATTTGAGCTTCCATATATAAAATCTCCTTCATTAAATCTGGTAAGGAACTGCAGCAAAATAACCGATACGGACTGCGCAGGGTATTTTATACAGATCCTGGGGTTCCTTAACCGGGCTGGGAATGATCACCCGCCCGCGTGCATAAAAAGCACCTTACTTTATAATGTATAATAAATCTTTGTAAATCGCAATAAATTCTTCTTCCTATTTTCCTGAAAATGAGTTATAATAATCTTGCAGTAAAATCTCAGGACGAAGTCTGTTTATTTTGTGCAGTTATTTTGGGCAGTTATACTTTAACAACAATTCCAAATATTTTCCAATAAAAATATAAATAGTTCGTGTATACCACTGTGGGAGTCTGCGCTTTCACAGTCTAAAATATTATTATTTTTTTTCATTATATAATGAAATGACCATCAAAAAGGAAAGGAAAAATCTGGTACAATTTATGAGGGAGAAGTACGAATCACTGGCGCTCGCCGAACTGAAAGAAATTGCAAAGGCACGTGGAATGAAGCGCATAAGCGGACTGAAAAAGGCGGAGCTGATTGAACTGATGCTGGCGGAGGACGAGAAGGACAAGGAGGCGGGCAGGGATGTGGAACCCAAGCCGGTACTCCGCGGTATGAAGGAGCCGTCATTTGCCACGTCCGGCGACAGGACGAACCGGTATGAACGCAGGGAGAGGGCACCGAGAGCAAGGGGCGCGGAGAGTGCAGAACGCCCGGGGAGGGAACAGCGGCCGAGTGCTGCTGACGGCAGCAATAACAACATTAATAATAACAATAACAGTAATAATGCGGAGCGTCCGGGGAGAGAACAGCGGCCTGCGCCGGAGGGGGCAGAGAGCCGGCAGTCCGATGACAGGTTCCCGTCCGAGCTTGACAGCGGTATCACTGCGAAGGGGATCCTCGAGGTCATGCCCGACGGGTTTGGATTTATCAGGAGTGAGAATTTCCTGCCCGGTGAAAATGACGTGTATGTGGCGCCGAGCCAGATCAGACGTTTCGGATTAAAAACAGGTGATATTATTGAGGGGAACACGCGTGTCAAGACGATGAACGAGAAGTTCAGCGCGCTGCTGTATCTGAAGAAGGTGAACGGGTTTCCGCCGGAGTTTGCCACAAGAAGGCGCAGCTTTGAGGATATGACGCCGATCTTCCCGGATAAGCGCATCAACCTGGAGACACCCGGAGCCAGTGTCGCCATGCGCATCATGGATCTGATGAGTCCTGTGGGCAAGGGACAGCGCGGTATGATCGTTTCCCCCCCGAAGGCAGGCAAGACGACACTGCTGAAGGAAGTGGCAAAGTCGATCTTAAAAACGGCGCCGGATATGCACATGATCATCCTGCTGATCGATGAGCGTCCGGAGGAAGTCACCGACATCAGGGAAGCGATCCAGGGACCCAATGTCGAGGTGATCTACTCGACATTTGACGAGCTGCCAGAACATCACAAGCGCGTTGCCGAGATGGTGATCGAGCGCGCAAAGCGTCTTGTGGAACATAGAAAAGATGTGTGTATCCTGCTCGACAGCATCACCAGGCTGACGCGCGCCTACAATCTGACCGTGCCGCCAAGCGGGCGCACCCTGTCGGGCGGACTTGATCCGGCAGCGCTGCACATGCCAAAACGCTTTTTCGGAGCGGCAAGGAACATGCGCGAGGGCGGAAGCCTTACGATCCTTGCGACAGCGCTTGTCGAGACTGGCTCCAAGATGGACGACGTGGTGTACGAGGAGTTCAAGGGAACCGGCAACATGGAGATGGTGCTCGACCGGAAGCTCTCCGAGAAGCGGGTATTTCCGGCGATCGACATACCAAAGTCCGGTACGAGGCGGGAGGATCTGCTGCTGACACCGGATGAGTTGGAGGCGATCAATGTGATGCGCAAGGCGCTCAACGGGTTGAAGTCCGACGAGGCTGTCGACAAGATACTGGATATGTTCTACCGCACGAAAAACAACACGGAGTTTGTCGAGACTGTGAAAAAAATGAAATTTATATAGATGTCTAAAAAATCAATAAAAAGTGCTTGCATAGAGAGAAAACCTGTGATATACTAAAAAAGCTGTTTATGCAGACACGTATATGGGAAAATTTTGATTGATTTATAGAGAGGTGAAAACAATGAGAGAAGGAATCCATCCAAATTATTATCAGGCAACTGTTACCTGCAACTGTGGTAACACTTTCGTGACAGGTTCTACGAAGCCCGAGATCCACGTGGAAGTTTGTTCAAAATGCCATTCATTCTACACAGGACAGCAGAAGGCAGCATCGGCTCGTGGACGTATTGATAAGTTCAATAGGAAGTACGGCGTAGAAAGCAAATAAGTAGCGGAAAAAAGGTTGAGGTAAAGGATATCTCAACCTTTCGTTTTTCAGTACACAGATTGGAAGGACGCAGGATCATTTCCTGGGGCTTTTGTTTAAAAAGAGGTAAGATATGGCGAAGAGGAGACAGGCACAGTATTCCGGAATAGGCGGGCAGGCTGTTTTAGAGGGCGTGATGATGAAGAACAACACGAAGTACGCTGTGGCAGTGCGCAAGCCGGATGGGGATATTGATGTACAGGTTGAGGAATACAAGGGAGTCTGCGGGGACAAAAAGTTCACAAAGCTTCCGCTGATCAGAGGCGTTTTTGCCTTTGTGGATTCCCTCGTGCTCGGCATGAGGGTGACGATGCACTCGGCTTCTTTTTACGAGGATGAGGAGGAGACAACCGAGGAGACGGAAAAGAAGGCATCGGGGGGCAGGGCAGATGATATCATGATGGGGATCACAGTGGCAGTGTCCGTTGTCATCGCTGTGGGGCTCTTTATGCTGCTGCCCTTTCTGATATCGGATCTGTTGGGGAAATATATCCGCAACGCAAGCCTTGTGGCGATACTCGAAGGTATTTTCCGCATTCTGATTTTTGTCGGATATATCGCGGCGATCTCGCTCATGAAAGACATCAAACGGCTGTACATGTATCACGGAGCAGAACATAAATGCATCAACTGCATCGAGAGGGGACGTCCGCTCACGGTGAAGAACGTCATGAGGAGCTCCAGGCAGCACAAGCGCTGCGGAACCAGCTTTCTGCTGTTTGTCGTGCTTGTGAGCGTGATCATATTCTTCTTTATACGGGTTGACAATATGGCGATGAAGCTCGTCATAAGGCTGCTGCTCGTACCGGTGATCGCAGGGATCTCCTATGAGATCATCAGGCTCGCGGGAAGGAGCAACAATATCCTGATTCGCATCATTTCCACACCGGGAATGTGGATGCAGCGGCTGACGACGAAGGAGCCGGACGAGGATATGGTGGCGGTTGCCATCGCTTCGGTCGAGGCGGTGTTTGACTGGAAGGCGTATCTGGAGGAGACATTTGGGTATGAGGCAGAGGATCTATGACGTACGGGGAACTATATGAATACGGAAAGCGGACGCTTGGGGAGGCGGGTGTCACGGAGGCGGCGCTGGATGCACGGCTTTTGCTCGAGTACATCTGCCACACGGACAGAAACGAGCTGATCGTTCATGCCGACCACAATCGCAGCGGTATGGAGGAGCAGTTTTACAGAACGGTGATCGAAAAGCGCGCAGAGCGCGTCCCGCTGCAGCATATTACGGGTGAACAGGAATTTATGGGGCTCTCTTTCCGGGTCAATGAACATACGCTGATTCCCAGGCAGGATACGGAGATCCTCGTCGAGGAGGCGATGCGCCATCTCGTTGACGGGATGCGCATATTGGACATGTGTACAGGGTCGGGCTGCATCCTGCTGAGCCTGCTCAAATACAGCAATGAGTGTGAGGGGATCGGCGTCGATATCTCGGAAAAGGCGCTGGAGGTGGCGCGGGAGAACGCCGCGAGGCTGCAGCTTTCGGCAGCATTTCTGGCGGGGGATCTGTTTGCGCCGCTGGAGAGCCTTGAGGCAGAGAGGACTGTCCGCGGCGGCAGACATGGCGTGCTGTTTGACATGGTTGTCGCGAATCCGCCCTATATTGAGACTGGCGTGATCGCTGCGCTGATGCCGGAGGTGCGCGCGCACGAACCGCTTGCGGCACTCGACGGCGGAGAGGACGGGCTGTCTTTTTACAGAAGGATCACAACGCAGGCGCCTGCGTACATGCAGCGGGGGGCATATTTGTTTTTCGAGATCGGCTGTGGACAGGCGCAGGCAGTGACAGCGCTCATGCAGGAGACAGGTTTTGGCGGGATCGAGGTGCTGAGAGACTACGCAGGTCTGGACAGGGTTGTGTACGGCACAAAAGCGTACTAGTATTCCTGCGATGTAGCGAGGATAGATGCGTACAGTCTGACAGATACCGGACTGATACGATGTTGATATAGGAGGTTTGGATATGTTTGACAAGTTAGAAGATCTGCTCCATCGATTTGAGGAGATCCTGAACGAGCTCAATGAGCCGACAGTCACGGAGGATCAGAAGCGTTTCCGGGCGCTGATGAAGGAGCAGAGTGACCTGACACCGCTCGTCGAGGCTTACAGGGAATATAAGAAATGCAACGAGACCGTGGAGGATTCGCTGGCGCTGCTGGACACGGAGAGCGACGAGGAGATGCGGGAGATGCTCAAGGAGGAGCTGGGCGATGCCAAAAAACGCATCGAGGAGCTTGAGACACAGATGAAGATCCTGCTGCTGCCGAAAGATCCGAACGATGACAAGAATGTCATCGTGGAAATCCGTGCGGGGGCGGGCGGCGACGAGGCTGCACTGTTTGCGGCGGAGATATACAGAATGTATGTTCATTATGCGGAGGGCAGACGCTGGAAAGTCGAGCTTGCGGAGTGCGAGGAGATCGGCATCGGCGGCATGAAGAGCGTGACCTTTATGATCTCGGGACAGGGCGCCTACTCTGTCATGAAGTATGAGTCTGGTGTGCACCGCGTACAGCGTGTGCCGGAAACCGAGTCAGGCGGGCGCATCCACACATCGACGATCAGTGTGGCGGTGATGCCGGAGGTGGATGACGACATCGATATCGTGATCGAGGACAAGGACATCCGCATCGATGTCATGCGGGCGTCCGGAAACGGGGGGCAATGCGTCAACACGACGGATTCCGCAGTGCGCCTGACGCATTATCCGACGGGGATCGTCGTGTACAGCCAGACAGAGAAGTCGCAGCTGCAGAACAAGGCGAAGGCTTTTGCGCTGTTGAAGGCAAAGCTGTATGATATCGAGCAGCAGCAGCGCCACGACGCGGAGGCGGAGCTGCGCAGGAGCCAGATTGGAACGGGTGATCGCTCCGAGAAGATTCGCACCTACAATTTCCCGCAGGGGCGCGTGACAGATCACCGCATCAATCTGACGATATACAAATTGGACAAGGTGATGAACGGGGATATCCAGGAGATCATCGACGCCTGCATCGCCGCTGACCAGGCAGCGAAACTCGCGCGGATGAACCAGGATTAAAGTGCAGGATCAGAACTTTTCGTGACAGGAATGACCACACCCGGAATGACAATGGGCACTCCGGGTTCTTTTGTCAGGGAGACAAAGAATCCCGGATCGAAAAATGCTCTAGGGAAGGGATATATACGCAGCGCTTCCGCATGGGGGGGCAAATAAAAAAACACTTTATCTGACTAAAGTGTTTTTTGTTTACGACTACATACAACACTATATCATAACAGATAATATAAGTCTAGTATTTTTTGAATTTTTCGCTATAATTTTAGTTGTAACAGTCACAACATGCAACCCTGTCAGGAGGTGCAAAGCCTCAGCCGCAGGAAGTACATGTATAAACCTGCGGAGGTGCAGGTGAGGGACGATTCAGGTTCCTGGAAAGGTATGGGTGGAATATGTCGGAGAACAGAGCATCAGAAAACAAGGAGTGGCAGAAGGAGGAGGCGCATTTAAGGGAATGCAGGTCACTGATCGCCTCAAATGTCGAGACGTATGAGCGGCAGTACGAGGTGCGGCACAGGGAGACAAAGGAACTGTTTGACGCGGTGCAGAGCGGCAACGTCGAGCTCTACGACCAGATGATGACTTCCCGGAGTCTGGAGGAGCACAGCCTGAACCAGTTGAACAACAACCGGACGGCGTACGACAAGCCATTTTTTGGCAGGATCGATTACCGCAATATGGACGAGCGGTTGTTTGAGTCCATCTACATCGGAAAGCACGGCGTCCTGCGCAACAAGACAGATGTGGCGATCGTGGACTGGCGGGCGCCGATCTCCAGCGTGTACTATGAAAACGAGATCGGGCAGGGAACATACAGCATTCCCGACAGCCGCAGTGACGGAAAAGGGCGCGAATACCGCATTGACTTGAACCTGAAACGCACCTATGACATTGATGGGGGGCGTCTGCAGGGTTTTTATGACAGCGATGTGGCGGCAAACGACGAGCTGCTGGTAAAGTACCTGAGCAAGAACAGGGACGCCGTGCTCGGCGATATCATTGCCACGATCCAAAAGGAACAGAACGAGATCATACGGGAAAGCCCCTTTCACAACATCCTCGTGCAGGGCGTTGCCGGGAGCGGGAAGACCACGGTGGCAATACACAGGATCTCCTATATTATGTACAACTACAAGGAGCGCTTTATGTCCAACGAGTTCTGCATCGTGGGCGGCAGCGATATTCTGATCGACTATATCACAGGCGGGCTCCCGGAGCTGGATGTGTACGACGTAAAGCATATGCGCATGGACGGCCTGCTGTCACATCTGCTGAAAAAGGAGTGGAAGAAAAAATACAGGATCGTGCCGCCTTCGCCAGGTCTTGCATGGAAGAGCAAGATGCTCTTTGCGTCGGAGCTCGAACAGCATCTGCAGCGGCTGCGCGACCATATCCTCGGCAACTGTGTCGTGTGCGATGAGGAGATCGGGATGCTCCTGTCGCAGAAAAACAACGACGATTTTATCAGGGGGAATCCCAATTATTCCATCAACCGTCTCCTGGTGACTCTCGACGAACGCCTTCGGAACCGCATCAGGTTGCAGTGTCAGGACCGCGAGGAGATCGGCATTTATAAGAGAAAGCTCGCGCAGTACAAGAATCATTTTACAAAGTACTGCTACAAGGGCAGTGTCGTGAACCTGTACCTGCAGTTTCTCGAGGTGTACGGCAAGTCGTATTATATCGATATGACATCGGTGACGGGACAGATATCGCGCGGCGTGTTTGACGTGTACGATGTTGCGGCGATGCTGGTCATCTATTACAGGACGCTGCAGAAAAAGCCGGATGAGGAGTTTGGACAGATCTTTATCGACGAGGCGCAGGATTTCGGACCGATTGTGTACTATGCGCTTCGCACGGTGCTGCCGGAGTGCTTTTTCACCATCATGGGAGACGTGTCCCAGAATGTCAACTATGAGTGCGGCATGAACGAGTGGCACGATATGCGCCAGAAGATCTTTGACAGCAGCACAGACAGTTTCCGCGTGCTTGCAAAAAGCTACCGGAACACGATCGAGATATCGGATTTTGCAGGAAAGATTTTAAGCAGCGCATCCAGGGGGGCGTACAAGATCGAACCGGTCATCAGACATGGAGAGCCTGTCCGCTTTGTGGAGAGCATCTCCCCCGAGGAGGCGGCGGGCATGTCTGTGGAGATCCTGACAAACATGCAGCAGAAGGGGTATGAGACGATGGCAGTGATCTGCTTTTCCGACGAGGATAAGGAGGATGTCACAAGGCGCCTCAGCCGCCAGATACAGCTCACGGACTCGGACAAGAGCGGTTTCAGCAAGGGCGTGATGGTGCTCACTGTGCCGGAGACTAAGGGGCTTGAGTTTGACTGTGTGCTCCTGTGGAAACCGGATTTGAAGGGCTACAGGGAGAATCCCAAGCTTGCAAAACTTTTGTACGTCGCTGCGACGAGAGCGCTGCATGAGCTGTTCGTGATGCAGTAAGGTTACTGCGAAAATGCCTGTATGTTAGAACATTTTGTGTGCAAAACGGTTGCGGTTTACGCCTTCAATGCAAAAATTGTATCAGGATCAGTTGGGCATGAACGGCAACGCAGCAGGGCTGCGTGGTATGGCGTGGGGATCGCATAGAGATAGCATGGATAGAGTATGGATAGAGTATATGTTGTGAAAAGTCCGCCATTGTGGTAAAATCTGAACAGGGATCACACGGGCAGGGGGATCTGCCGATGCGGATCAGACGGTGGATGATGAAGGAATGCGGAAGGCTGCGCAGTTGCGGTCAGCCGGTAGAGAAAGGAACAGTGACGCGATGGGTGGATCTTACGAAGTACATAAACCTGCCGCACCGATCGACTGGGTGGTCGAGGTGCCGGGTTCTAAAAGCATGACCAACAGGGCGCTTCTGATGGCAGCGCTCGCGGATGGGGTGACGACGTTAAAGGGAGTGCTGTTCAGCGACGATTCAAGGAATTTTCTTGGCTCGCTGCAGTCACTCGGTTTTGGTGTGGCGGTCGACGAGGCGGCAAAGACTGTCACGGTGGAAGGGCTCAACGGAAGCGTTCCCGTCACGGAGGGTGTGATCTATGTCGGAAGTGCGGGGACTGCCGCGAGATTTCTGACGGCGATGCTCGCGCTGGCGGAGGGGACTTTTGTGGTGAACGCCTCGGAGCAGATGAAAAAGCGTCCGATGAAGCCGCTGTTTGGCGTGCTGGAGCGTATGGGGGCGGAGATCACCTGCCTTGAGGCGGAGGGCTGTCTGCCCGTCCGCATCAGGGGGATCGGAGGCAGATTTTCCGCGCACGAGATGTGCCGGACAAGGCTGGATATCAGCGAGAGCACACAGTTTCTGAGCGCACTGCTCCTGGTCTCTCCGATGGTAAAACAGGGGCTTTGCGTCGAGATCACCAGCGCGCGCAAGGACGGAGCCTATATCCGGATCACGCGCAGAATGATGGAGCAGTTCGGCGTGAAGGTTGATTTCGACGGTGTGAATTACACGATACAGGCCGGGGCTGCGTATCGGTCCGGATGCTGCCAGATCGAGCCGGACGTGTCCGCGGCGTGTTATTTTTATGCGGCGGCGGCACTCACGGGAGGAAAGGCAGTGGTCAGGCATGTCACAAGGGAGTGTATGCAGGGCGATCTGAAATTTCTGGATGTGCTGGCACAGATGGGCTGTGCAGTCCGCGATACCCCCGATGGCATCGGGGTGCAGGGTGCAGCAGGGGGCAGGATGAAGGGCGTCACGGTGGATATGAAAGATTTCTCGGATCAGGCTATGACGCTCGCGGCGCTGGCACCCTTTGCAGACGGGGATGTCAGGATCCGGAACATAGGGCACATCAGGCTGCAGGAGTCCGACCGCATCCACGCGATCGTGACAGAGCTCACAAGGCTTGGCATATCCTGCGAGGAGGAGGCAGACGCTGTTACGGTCCACCCTGGCACGCCGGTGCCTGCGGAAGTGCAGACCTACGATGACCACCGCATAGCGATGGCATTTGCGCTGATCGGATTGAGGACAGAGGGGATCCGGATCGCGGATCCAATGTGCTGCCAGAAGACATTTGAGAACTATTTTGAGGTGCTCGAGCGGTTGACAACTACATAAAAGATCGGGGCATAAAACAGAGTGGCGGGGCAATCTCCACTCTGTTTTAGTTTTGCCGCGGCATCCTGCTCCGCCTGCGGGATCCTGGTGAGCAGCCCGGTAAAGCCTCAGAACGAATAAGGCGACGGACAAAACGCAGGAGCCGGGAAACGCTGTGAGCAGGGCGTTTCCCCTCGCACATGTTTTGAACTGTTTGGTGCGTGGGATGACTAATGCGGGCATGATATTTACTGCTGCATATAGAGGGAGGAAAATCCAGTACAGGTATGTCACATGCCTGATGACAAAAAATTGCAGGCCATGAATAGGATCAGGGAATAAACAATACAGTTGGTAGCTTTTAGCAGTCTGCTGTTCATTGAGGTACGTCCCTCTCGCATCTCGTGGTAAAACAAATAGTTTCTTACCGTTGTACATCGGGAACGATAGGACTGACAATTCATAACCTGCTGTTTTTTAATTGCCGGAGGGTAGTGGACGGAAAGGTTTCGTCGTATAATAGACAGAAATACAGATGATCAGTTTAGTCGTCAGAATGTTTGTATTTGATCAGTTCTCCGGCTTCAACATTGAGATACCAGCACAATTTGCAGATCAGCACAGCATCGATCCGCTGAAAATCATCACGGCAATACCTGTTGAAATTGGAGCGGGGAATGTCTAGATCTTTGCAGATTTGATTTTTGCTGATGCCCTTGGCTTTAAGAATGTCATTGATGCGTAGATATAAGTTACCATAATTATCATTTGTACGTCTCATATGAAAATCTCCTTTACTTTTCACACATAATTATATATAATGAATGAAAGTATAGCAATTCACTATATTGTCACTCACCATATAGTCAGGTACGAGGTTACTGTATGGCGTTCAGTAGGGAACTGTTCACAAATTACTTGTGACAAGTAAATGTCAGGAGTGATCTCTGAACAGTTTCCAGGGCAGAGGGAGTCGTGCGCGGATCTGCTGCTGTTTATGCAGTGACACGGACAGTAAAGGTACAAGGGTTACAGAGCGTGGAAGTACAAAGGACGGATGTTCAATGGAGAAGAATGAATTTAAAGATCGGCTATTTGATATTTTGAATGACACAAACGCGCTTCCGATACAGGATATCGTCGTGGAGGATGACAATGATATATTGAATGTCTACCTGACAGACGGCACAAGATTTTCTGTTCATGTGGAAAACAGGGGAAGCTGGATCATCCAGGAAGTATGATGCCGATCTCATTGCAGGCAGAAGGAGCATAGCTGTCATATAATACAGAGAATTATAATATATTTTATAAAAAGTATTCAAGAGGACAGATTATGCTTGGCAGGAGCAACGGGGACAATGATTCACAGACAAGCGGCGTGCTGATCCAGTATCTGCATGATATCAGTGTGTATCTGCGTGAAGTAAATATCTCAAGAAAGACAACGGTGCTGGCGGCAGCGATATTAGTGCTGGCAGGGCTTCTCGGAGTACGGTACAGGGAGGCGGGCACGATCCTTCCCACAAGTTCCGCGGTGGGAGGAAAGGAGTTGCCGATCTATTGTGTGCAGACGGAAGAACCTAAGATCGCGCTGACGTTCGATGCCGCATGGGGAAATGCGATTATGGGGGAGTAGATGAACTGCTTGAAAATCGAATATATGAGTCATCTTATAGAAAAGCTGGCATTTAGTCAATATGTTTTTATAAAAATTTAAGAATTTAGTGTACATGACAAGGAACCGGTAAAAAGGTTCTTTTTTTGTGGTTTAAAAAGGCTTGCCTTTTTAGATAGATATAGGAAACATTAACACATAGTATCATTTTTACTTTTTCGGGAATTACACACAGCAGGAAATTGCGGATTGATACGGACAATGCAAGAGAATCCGCTTTGCCGCCCGTAATGCTCCTAAAACTGCAAACTGGCGTCAGCTTACAAAAATAAAAATATGATACCAAAGATAGCAAAAAAACATGGGATACCATAAGCATCAGCCTTTGATATGATATCCCAATCAATCCGTCTGGGTGTCATTTTTTGATGAAAAGCATTTTGAAAAGAGCAGAAGATATGCTTCCATCTGCACAGATAGCCGATAAACTGATAAGCAGCAAACACTAATAAACTGACGCCGGTTGGGACAAAATTGGATGTTGCCTTTCCAAATGCCATGACACAAAGGATGAGCAAGGGATAAAGATATCGGTTTGCATATGCAAGGATTATAATGCAGTTAAAATTTGTATGGTGTTTTTTTGTTCTTCTTTTTTTCATATGAAAGATTTCCTTAGGCCGCTTATAAATGTTTTTGACGCAAAATGACAAAATTTCCGTGTAAGAGAAAATACTTATGCCAGTGAACACATCCTCCAACGTTTTTCTTTATTATACTTGAAATGTGGAGGAATTGCAAAAACTTTTCCCGGTTTATCCGGGTTAGGGAATTTATAGGTTACTGTTCACGCCCCAACTAATTCTGACACAATTTTATGTAATGAAGGCGTAAACAGCAACCCATTTGCAGCACGCTTTTCATTACTTTTATTGACGAGTGAACAGTAACATTTATAGAAACAGATACGCACGATAGAATATAGTGGAGGTGATTAAAAATACGTAAGAATATCTTGCAGCATATAGGGACAATCGTCAGCGGCCGGAGCCGATGGTTTGGTTTACCCTGATATGCCGCGGCTGGAACGGCAGACAGAGCAGCTACTGTGCTAGGGCGTGTTTGAAACACGCCCTAGAGCATTTTTGAAACACGCCCTAGTTCGCGGCTTGCGCGGAAGATGAAAGGGCAGGGGAAGAAGCAAATTACCGGTAAGATTGCTCAGGTGGATGGACTTTTTTGTCTGATGGTCTGGCATCCGAACATAGCCGGATTAAAGAGCGTGCTTGCGCTGCGCGGCGTGCTGCATCTGCTGGCCGCTCCAGACAGGCATTTGCCCCGGCATGAAAAAGCGCGACTTACAATCGGGTGAATTTCCGCTTACATTTTTGCAAGGTAGAAAAATGGCAGGCAGCTTCAAGCCGCCTGCCATAATTTCTGAACAGTTCCTTACTGTGCGCTGATCGTATCAACGATGGACATATTTCGTATTCTTCTGATCGGCCCATGTACCGCTGCAACAACCGAAAAAAGTACAATCAAAACAATTACCATCAGCTTTCCCCACGGGAGCAACCACGGGTCGCCCCATTGACGGCTTATCAGCAAATCAAACAGGAACTTATTACAGATTACGCCCAAGACAGATCCTGCAATACTTCCTGCGATTGCATAGGAAGCCGCCTCTGCAATAATCATTTTGGAAAGTTGACGGTCGCTTAGGCCGATAGCCCGGAACGCTCCATATTGCTTTGTGCGCGCCGTAACACTCATAGCGATGCTGTTGATGATATTGAAAACTGTAATCAGGGCAATCAGCGCCAAAAAACCGTAGAGGAACAACCAAACGCAATAGTAGATGCTCAAAGTGCTGCTGTTATCCATCCGTTTGTCAACAAAGGAATAGCCTGCTCCGTAGGTGCGATGTATGGTATTTACCTCTGCATCCGTAGCACGATTTGTCAGCTGCATATCAATGACCGTATAATCTGACTGCCCCGTTAATTGCCGGAATGTATCTTCGGAGCAAATGATCGTTCTGACATCAGCGGAATTGAAGAACGGACTATCAGAGAGCATCCCTACAATCTCTATTTCTGCCGTTTGTCCATTAAAACTTAACGATACCGTATCACCAATTTGGATGGTGTTCTGCGGCTCATACACGATCAGTCCAGTATTCAACTCATTTTGCACTGCATCCAAAGAGCCGCCCAGCATATAGCTTTTTGCCCACTCGAATTGCTGTTGCTCATAAGAAATCAAGTCTGTCTGCTGTTCCTGCCCATTGACTGTAATTGGCACATTATACGCAAACATCCGGCCATACGCCGACTTGACAACCGCATTATTTTTCAATTCATCAAGATAAGCCCGATTGATAGAACAAGTATTATCCGGGCTTACGACAGATATATCCGGCGTCCACGGATGCAAAGGCCGCAGAGTATGGTTCATAAACTCAATGGTAACAGAAAAGGCAAGGAAAAGGACAATGCTAAGGCCAAAGGAGCCGACCATCAGGATAAAGTTCTTGCGGCTTGATTTTGCATGGTGAATACCAAGCGCGGCATCAACTTTGAACAAGTTTGTATTGGCTGCTTTCCTGACCGGCTGGGTATCATTTGCGTTGCCGGAAACCGCAGACAGTGGAGAAACCTTTGCGGCTCTCTTTGCGGGGGTGCGGGCAGCCATGAGTACCGTCAACAGCCCAACTACCACACCTGCAATAATGCTTGGGTAACTTGTACTGAAAAGAGGCATCGCACCAAAGTATTCCGGGCTTAAAAGCCGCAGGACAAAGCATAGTATCCATATCACAACAACGCCAATCACAACACCGGCAGGAATTGCAGATTTGCACCAGGTAAGGGCTTCTTTTCGTACCATCCGCATAACCTGTTTAGGCGTTGCTCCAACACAGCGCATCAATCCATAAAATTCTGTACGCTGTGCCACATTACTGTTCAGACTGCTTGCAATCATCATAATACCCGCAAACAGAACGAGTACAAACAGGACAGCGGCGGCAGCATAGACCTGTATCATAAAGGAACTTGTACTTTGTCCCAGCAGACCAAGCAGCTTTGTGTTTTCGGAAACCTGATCGCCAGACAAGCCGCATTGAGATTTCAAATTCTCAATCTCACTTTGCACATTCAATGTACTGGCAAACTGAACATAGTAAACAGTGGGATAGTCGGTTCGTCCGTCGCTCCCGTTCATCGAAAAAATGTCATACAACTTTTCCGTTGTTAAAAATACACCGTAGGTATCGCTGTTCATTAGGTTTGCGGTATTTGCCACAAAGCCTGACAATGTAAATATCAGCTTGAGGCCGGCAGGAGTGTTGATTGTAATTTCGTCCCCAATATGCAGGTCAAGCATATCCCTGGCGCTTTCCGTCACCATTGCTTCATGATCAGTCTTGGGGAAAGTTCCCTCGGAAAGCATATTGGAAAATATCTTTGAAAATAGACGATCATTACTGCCGCAAAGGACAACTTCAGTTTCCGCTAAGATGTACCCTTGTTTTCCGTCATAGTTAAGCACATTATACGGGGCAAGTGCGGCAACGTCAGGCCGCGCCGCTATGACCGCCGCATCTTCGCTGGTAATATTTTGAATACCGATATGCCAGTTTCCGGTTTCCGCCTGCGTCTTGATGATCTGACTGCGGATAAACATATCTGCCATGCCGAAAATGGTCGTTACCAAAAAAACAGCCAGGGCAATACAGAAGATGGACATTCTGTTTTGCTTCCTATGCACCTTTGCGGATATGGGAACGAGATCAAGATAACGCTTCATCCGTTTTCCCTCCCAAATCCGTGAGAACACCATCTGTTACCCGGAATACCCGGTCTACGGAAGCTGTCAGGTTTTTGTTGTGCGTAATCATCAGGATCGTTTGCTGGTAATGCCGGGAGGCCCGTGTGAGCAGATCAATGACATCCTGGCTGTTCTTGCTGTCAAGGTTTCCTGTCGGCTCGTCGGCTAAAATCAGCTTTGGTCTTGTAATGAGGGCGCGGCCAATGGCGACACGCTGCTGCTGTCCGCCAGATAACTGGTTGGGCAGATGGCGGCTGCGTTCGGTCAGGCCCAGCAAATCCAAAATCTCTTGGACTTCTGCGGGGGCAGGCTTTCGGTAATCCAGGAGCAAAGGGAACATAATATTCTGCTCTACGTTCAGTTCAGAAACGAGCTGAAAGGACTGGAAGATAAAACCGATATTGCGCCGCCGGAAAATCGTGCGCTTTTCCTCTTTCATGGAGAACAGATTTTGCCCATCCATGAGAACACTCCCGGAAGTTGGTGTGTCCAGAGCGCCGATGCAGTTCAACAGGGTGCTTTTGCCGGAGCCGGACTCTCCGACCACAGCGGCAAACTCTCCCTTGTTCAATGAAAAAGAAACATTTTTTAGAGCGTCTACTTTGGCTTCGCCCTTGCCATAGGTTTTACACAAATTTTGTACTTTTAGAATTTCCATAGGGTATCAACCTCCTTCACCGATAAGATAGCAGATACAGCTTACAATCAGGTGAATTTCAGCTTACAATTCCGTAAGAAAAGAAATTGTAAATGTTGTCCCCTCATTCACTTCACTCTGTACCGAGATAAATCCGCCCTGCCCCTCAATAATAGATTTTGCCAGAGGCAGGCCCAGCCCAACACCTTGCGTATCAAGAGAATGTTTGCTTCGGTAAAAGCGTTTGAAGATATGATGTATGTCCTCCGGTGCAATGCCGCTTCCATTATCCGATATGAATATACGAGATATTGCTGGGGTGCGTTCCCATGTGATTTGAATTACTCCGCCCGGCCTTACATGGTCTAACGCATTTTTGATAATATTGCCAATCGCTTCACTTGTCCATTCCAGATCACAAACAAGCTGCTGTTTTGTATTTCCCTCAATCAGTATTTTTTTGTTTTCACTTTCTGCCCTTGTCGCTAATTCGTTGATGGATAGAGAAATCAATTCTGACATACGACAGTTGCTTTTCTCAAAAAGAATATTTCCGCTGTCTAACCGTGTGATTTTCAGCATGGATTGAATTAGCTGCTCCATACGCTTTAAGGCAATTCCTATTTTGCCTGAAAACTCTTTGACCGTTTCGGGATTATCTGGCTCACCCTCAATGATTTCCTGATACATCGTAAGTGCGGCAAGCGGTGTTTTCAGTTGATGGGAAATATCTGAAATGGTGCTTTTTAAAAATTCTTTTGCGTTATGCTCTGTTTCATTTTTTGCTTGCAAGATAGTGGCAAGCTGTTCAATCTGTCCGAATAACTGAAAAACTGCCCCCTCGCTGTTTTGCGGCAAATGGCAGGAATAGTCCCCGTTGATGTAATTCTGAATGATTGCTTCTGCCTGCTCATATAACCGTTTCCGCTGCCAGAAAAACAACAATGTTCCGATGAAAAGAACCACGGCCAGCAATAAGGAAATGGCGATAATGGAATAAATGGATGTATGTTGAAATTGAGTGATATAGGGCAAGTCGGAACTATTATTTAGGTTTTTTATACCAACTGCGGCTGATAATTCTTCTCCGGCTATGCTAATGTGGGTATTTGTGATCGCTGCCGCTATGATGTTTCTTGAAACTCCCTGCTCCAAAAGAGAGGAAACAACTGCTTCATCATGCAAGAGGCACGTCATCTTCACAGCGTTTGTCTGATGCAGATAAAACAACAGCCATACTCCTACAATTAAAAGGCCAAAAGAAGTTAAGAAACAACCATAGATTTTAATTTGCTTATCATGGTAAAAACTCATATAGCTACCTCTTTCCATTGATAGCCAAACCCACGGACAGTTATCAGGTGCCTGGGATGTGAGGGGTCTGCCTCTACCTTTTCACGGAGCCGTCGCACATAGACGGATAGTGTATTGTTATCGACAAAATTTCCCGCTTCGTCCCACAACTCACTCAAAATAATTTCCCGCGTAACGATGCGGTTTACATTTCGTACCAGGAGGCATAGCAGCCGGTATTCCGCGTTTGTCAGTTCCAAATTTTTACCATTCAGCAATGCCCGACTGCCTAAGAGATCGACCGTTATATCTCCACATTCAATAACTGTTGTGTTGCTTGCGTTTGATACACCTGCTCTCCGAAGCAGCGCACGGATGCGGGAACATAACTCCCCTAATCTGAACGGCTTTGTAATGTAATCATCGCCTCCGCTGTCCAGACCACGGATAATGTTCACTTCTTCGTCAGAGGCAGTTAAAAAAATAATAGGGACTTGTTGGCCCTGTCTGCGTACTGCCTCACAAACGTCAAACCCTGTTCCATCAGGTAAAGTGACATCCAGAATGAGCAGGTCGTACTTTCCAATATTCTCGATGCTGTTGAGCGCTTCGGAAACAGTGCGGACAATTTCGGCCTCAAATCCGTTTTTCTTCAAAGAATATTGCAAACCGTCTACAAGGCTTATGTCATCTTCCAGCAACAAAATTTTACTCATAATGTAGTCCCTTTCCACGTTTTGTTCTGCCATCAATAGGTTTTTTGGCATCTTTGGGTATCAGCCAGATTGTTGCTATTTTTATAGCGCCAGGAATACGCCCATCAGCACAATAGTAGTTTATCCATCGTGGGGTTACACCCCATTGTTCGCTTGCTTCTTTCAATGTCATATAGTCCATATTGCACCTCCGATATTTGTATTTTACTTCTTTTGCTCGAATAAAACAAGCAACAAAATATAAACAATTTCAATCTGGAACTTATCCGAGGGGAGAGCGCTCAGCGTTAACGTGTCAACCATATAGCAGCTAATGCTTGGAAAGGTATCTGCCCATCATCGAAGCTGCTATTGACGGTGCAATCAAAACGGAAGAATAGAGGCTGTTTTGTGAAAACAAAGCGGCTTTTTCGGTTTTGGCATTTTTACTCAGCGCAAGTATCAGGCGTAATATGCTCTTATAACGTAGGCAAGCAATGAGCCGGAATATCCTTTTGGGATATTCCGGCTCGCTTGTTGGGGTTCCCCCAAGCCCCAGGCGTCCGCCTGCGCGTCCGACCGAACACGCCTATCGGCGTGGCTTTGCGCTCCCTGCGGTCGCTTCCTCCTGCACATCCGCGCAGGAGAGGGGCGGCGCA
>CAJUES010000019.1 GCA_910585765.1 uncultured Lachnospiraceae bacterium
GTACATATTTCTACATACACTGTTCTTTGCATCGTCCTTATCTAAATGACATTGGCCCCCGCCCACCGTGATGAACCCCACCAAACCTCAAAATCCCTTGATTTTAAGCCATTCTTCCATACTTTCGCCTGCGAGTACCCAAATTCCTATGGCATCAATTCAAGATAGCCGCCTGTGCCGCTGTTAGATTCTGATGACTTTTACCCCTGGGGTAAATAATTTACCCCTTTTACCCCACCTGTGCGGAATTTACCCCACCCTATTTTGCGATTCGACAAATCGACAAATTAACCCCTTGCTTTTATGCGGAATCCGCTATAAAATGATTTCAGCGGAACGCTCCGCAGCGTTTGACAGATGCGGGGGAATCTGTTACAATGAAAATACAAAAGGGAATACTGCCGATAGACGGTCAGCCCTTAGAAATTGGTTTCTAAAAAAGTAACCGCATCCTTTGGCCGAGGGCGGTTACTTTTTTGTGTGGTTTATGTACGCTATCAAGATCGAAACGATGATTCCAAGAATCATCAGAACAACCGTCAGCAGTTCATAGTCACTCATAAGCAATCCCTCCTTTCCCGGTTTTACCCGTTGTCAGAGGGATAGTCCCTCTGCGAAGAAGGACTGACCGCCTATCCCGTTATGGCAGTACCCCGTATGGATATTTTATCAGGAAATGTCGGACGCTACAAGATGGTTTTCCGGCTTTTTTCTTTTTCCACTTTCCCTTGCGATACATTCAGTGATGTGCATACGGTGTCTGGTAAGACGCCGGAGGGCAAGGTATTGGGAACCACGCCATGGTTTGACTGCAATACGTCCTACACGGGCAAAATCAGCAATCACATAGGAATAATGCCATCGTTCTTTCCGATGTCGTTAAAGGACTTCCTGTAGTTCCTGACTTCCTTTGGATTGAGACAGTAAACCCTGACAGAGAATGGCGCAAGCAGGTCACTGGCAGAAAGATCATTAGCCAGATAGACGCCATAGAAACCAGTGGATTCCATACCAATAACAGCGTATTTGAACTGATGGTTATGCTCTAATACATCAGAAATCACCTGTTCCATAAGAACTGCACCTTCCTGGTTCATTGTTTCCATGCAAATATACCTGTTAACCTCCCCGCTCAAATTCCATATCGGCCTTCACGTCTGCCCTGCGCCGTGTCCTGTTATCCGCTCCCGGAGGGAATCGGACAGCCTGGATGAGGCCTTTCCCGTCTTTTGGGTGCCCGCCTGATAGCTTTTTGCTATTCCTGTTGCAGCCATGTTCAATCTCCTTCATTGCTTCCCGGAACACTGCGGATGTCCGTCCTGCCTTGTCTGGCTATAGCTTATTGGTGATATATTTTTTCTCCAGAACAAGCCCTCTGAAAACGCTATCCTCTCCATAATGGACTGCGCTTTTTCTGACGGATTATACACTGACAAATTTAAGCAATCCCAATCAAAAACCAGCAACGCATCTTCATCCACAAACAGGACATTCAGCGTGCCCGAATGGTTCCCCATAATTTCACAGACTGCTTCCTCTATCATTTTCGGTGTAGGACGGTCAACCCATCCATTCCACAGAATAGATACATGGTAATAGCACATCAGTTTCAAAATAATGGCAACAAACCGGTCTTTCAGCCCTGTATGTTTATCGCTGTTCAGCAGATAATACTCCACATCAAAAAACTGCCCGCCATTGTCCGGTTCCACCTGCTCCGGAAGATAATCCATAATAGAACATGGCTTCTCCAGCAATGCATTGATTCGCTCCATTTTACTTTCCATCTTGTACCACCTACTGACTTATATGTTCAGAATCAATATTACATTTTTTCTTTCGGTTTATCACTTTGTTTACCCACAAATCGACAAAGATTTCTGCGATATCTGCCCGCCCTCTCTTGCTTATTTGTTATGTGAGACCGAGGGTTCCTACATACTAAGTTTTCTTTTCCCAAAAATCACACCAACCACTGCACCGAAAGCAATTCCCAGACAGAGTACAACTAACAAATACTCAGGAAGCAAAACACTAAATAGTCCTCCAGCAAATGTTCCATAAGCTATACCCCAACCAACATAATAAGATATTTTATCTTTCTTATTGCCTTTTTTTATAATGTCACCTTCTCTCTTAAAACACGAAACCATCCCGTTCTCAGTCTGCAGGAATACCGGAGCTACCCGCCCTGAATAGATTCCGCAAAATTCCCTTTCCTTTTCCCGTTCAGCAGGAATCCTCCCGCAAGCCCACCCGTATCCCGAACCGAGATACGTCAATCCCTTTGTGCCCTAGAGCGTGTTTCAAAATTCATTCCTGCCATCTGCATAGCGACGCGTATGCGTCGCATTCACCACTTTTTCGTGATATTTGCGCCAAATTCAGGTTACATAGCTCGCTATGCGCCCTTCATTTGGCACAAATCTCCCACAAATTGTGACGCACATCTGCCAGAAAGCAATTTTGAAACACGCTCTAGCAGGAGAAATACGGCTATAAAAACAAAAGTGTTTTTGAAAAAACAGTTACAAAATGTTATTTTTTTGCAAAGGACTGACCATAAATGCCAAAATACGCTGAACTCCCGGCATTCAGGGAGCAAAATTTCATAACGGAAGCGGATGGGGATATGTTCCACCGTGAAGCCCGCGTCCCTGCGATCCATTTTGCCCTCCCGGTCTATGAAGAAAATGCGCTTGTAAGATACAATATCTCCCATGCCCGGCTTTTGATTAACCATGCTGAAAATGGCAGGAAATATCTGTATGATATCCTGGCAATAAAAAAAGAAACGAGCAAGCCGTAGCAAGATGTACGGTGAAAAACCATTTCATATTGTCAATAATAAGCTGTTTTTTAATTCCTGTCAATCCCCAATTTTGATTTTTTCAGAGTACCGCCATTGGCATTTTTAATGAAATGGGGGAACTTTGTTCCCCCTTGATCACTCCATAGCGGGAGGCGCAGAGAATGCCAGATGTCCGCATGCACAGCGTCATGAACGACATAGTAAGCAGTGACGGGGAATACCCGGCGATTCTCCGGAAATCGGACACATACTCCGGCGAACTGGACAGGATGGATTTATCAAAAGAAATCCGGCTGCTGATTGACCGCTTTGTCAGCGAGCAGAACGCGCATAGCCGCATTCAGGAGCGTCCCTCCGGGTCATCGAATACAGCGAGGAGGACTTTCTGCGCCATCGTGTACATCTCACCAGCGGCGAGCGGCAGACGCCCCCGATGCTCAGGCCGTTTTTCATCCCTGCCGCAATGGTACCCTATTTTGAGTTTCGCAATTACCTATTTGAACGGACAGCCGCATCTGGCTGGTTCTGAGTCCGGTACTCGCTGGGGCTCATGCCCATCTTCTGGCGAAATATCCTTGAAAAATACAGCGGGTCGGTGTAGCCCACGGTATGTGCGACGGAACGGACGGACAGCGCGGTGCTTTTCAGCAGGATACAGGCCTGCCGCAGCCGGTAATCCAGGAGATAGTTCTGGATGGAAACGCCGGTGAAGGATTTGAACAGGCGGTGAAGATAGGAACGGTTGATGTTGAGGTGGTCGGCAATATCCTGTATGGTGATCTGGTCGCAGTATCTTCCCTCGATGAATTTCAGCGCTTCCTCCGCGTAATCTGATTTTTTCTCGTCGCAGGCATAGTGGGGGCTGGGAAATTTGCGGGCGAGCAGGAAGAGATACTCGTACATGATACTGTTCATGATAAGATCACGGTTTTGGGGGAGCTTGTCCGCCTCAAACATCTTTTCGTGACAGAGCCGCATCTGGTCGTCCTGCCCGTAGTGGATGACCAGATTGTCCCAGAGGGATGTCCGCTCGAGATATCCTTTTACCTTGATGCCCTGCATTCCGATCCAGGTGTAGCGCCATGGATCATTCTGATCAGCTTCATAGTAGATGAGCTCGCCTGGACAGATGAGGAAGGCATCGCCCTCTTTGAGACGGAACAGCTTCCCCCTTGCCTTGTAGATGCCTCGGCCGCCCAGGATATAGTGGATCAGGTACCCGTTGCGGAGTATGGGACCATAGCTGTGCCCAGGCGCGCAGTTTTCATAGCCGCAGGTGTAGATCATCGCATCGATATTCCTGAAAAAGTCGTTTGAAAAAGTGTAATCCTGCATCGAATCCCTCCTGTCTCCAGACAGAGCGTAATTTTATTGATAGTTCCCTATTGCCGCCATCGGTCAAATCTGTAAAATTCATGATGTCATAATGTTCAATGTCAAAGTCACATTTCTCCATATGAAATCTATTATAATACGCTATAATATGAATTACAAGAGCAACAGAGAACTTCAATAAATCGTTTTGACACTGTGGCCACAGGAGAGACGGGATGCTTTTGCAGAAAAGAAAAGGAGGAGCATGGAATGGATGCGAATAAGCGGCAAAGATATGAAAAAATCTCCATAGAGCTTACGAGACTCGTCGGCGGCCGGGAGAATATCCAGGGTGTGGCCCACTGTGCGACGCGCCTGAGAATCGTTTTGAACGACAATGATCTGGCAGACCTGAAAGCGATCGAGGATGTCGACCTGGCGAAAGGTGTTTTCGTGGCGGGCGACCAGGTTCAGATCATATTTGGCGCCGGTCTGGTAAACGATGTGTACGAGGTGTTTGCCGAACACAACAATATGAAGAACATGAGCCTCAGCGACTTAAAGACTGTGGCGAACAAGAAGATGAACCCGCTCCAGCGGATCATCAAGGCATTGTCGGACGTGTTTGTGGACATCATGCCCGGTATCCTTGCGGCGGCGCTGCTGACAGGACTTTCCGGCGTTCTTGGCAACATGGAATTCGTGCAGGCAAACGATACCCTGTACGGCATCAACCGGCTGATCAATATCTCATCAGGGGCGATCTTTGGGTTCCTTCCGCTTGCAGTCGCCTACAGTGCGTGCAAACGGTTTGGCGGTCGCCCTATCCTGGGAATTGTCATCGGCTGTATCATGCTGAGTGAAAGTCTGGCAAATGCATACGCTGCGGCGCAGGGGACGGTGGAGGTCACGACACTGCACATTTTGGGTCTTGGGGTTGAGCTGGTCGGATTTCAGGGCGGCATCATCGTGGCGCTGCTGATGGGGTTTGTGACGGCAAAGCTGGATATTTTCTTCGAGAAAAAGGTTCCGGAGGTAATCCGCCTGCTGCTGTCGCCGCTGCTCACGACGCTGGTGGGCGCGCTGCTGCTGTTCACGGTGATCGGACCGGTTGGAAGAGGGCTCTCGACCGGGATCACGAACGCACTGGTATGGATGACACAGAATCTCGGCGTATTTGGCTATGCGATTTTCTCAGGCCTGCAGCAGCTGGTGGTCATCACGGGCCTGCATCATATCTTTGGGGCGATCGAGGCGCAGCTTCTGGCGGATACGGGCCGGAATTTCCTGAATCCGCTGATGTCGGTGGCGATCATCGCCCAGGGCGGCGCGGTGCTGGGATATCTGGTGCTTCACAGAAAGAATGTAAAGACACGGGAACTGTGCATTCCAAGCTTTGTGTCAGTCCTGTTTGGCATCACGGAGCCCGCATTGTTCGGCATCAACCTGCGGTACCGCTTCCCGATCATCGGCGGCTGCATCGGCGGCGCGCTGGGCGGGATCGTGGTCTATCTCACCGACCTTGCGGCAGTCGGATTTGGCACTACCGTGCTTCCGGGGATCGCGCTTGCGGATCCGGCAGACAACGGATACATCAATTATATCATCGCACACGGGATCGCCATTGCAGGCGGCTTTATCATGACGCTGGTACTGGGAAAATTTATGGATCAGACGCAGACTGAGACGGCTGAGACAGGCGCGGGACAGCCGGTGCAGACGGAAACAGACAGACGGGAAACAGAGGCGGCTGTGCAGGAACAGGGGATGCCGGAGGAGGAGATCTTTTTCGGATATGCGGACGGGCAGCTGATCGCAATGGAGGATGTCAGGGATGACACGTTTGCGAACAAAGTGCTGGGAGACGGTGTTGCGGTGATACCGTCGGATGGAAAGGTCTATGCGCCCACAGACGGAACCGTTCTGAGCGTGTTTGACACAAAGCATGCAGTCTGCTTTGCCAGCGGCGGCGGGACAGAGATTCTGATCCATATCGGCGTGGACACGGTGAATCTGCAGGGAAAGCATTTCACAGCGCATGTGAAGGACGGAGACCAGGTAAAGCGGGGACAGCTGCTGGTGGAGTTTGACAGAGAGCAGATCGAGAAGGCGGGCTATGACACCGTGATCCCGATGATTTTCACGGACCTGCCGGATGAACTGACGCTCGACAAAGCGGCGCCCTGCCGGATGACAAGGGATACACAGGCTGTCGTGGTCAGACGGTGTGGGGATTATGATGTAAAAGGCGGGATAGGAAATGGATAAAAAGTTGATATTTCTGGACATCGACGGAACACTGGTGTCCGCCATGAAGGCGCCCTCGGCGCGCGTGACAGAGGCGGTGCGCGGTGCGCGGGAAAACGGAAACAAAGCGTTTCTGTGCACCGGGAGAAATATGGCGATCATAGGGGAAGATATCCGCAGGGTCGGCTTTGACGGAATCATCGCCAGCGCCGGCGCACATGTGGAGGCGGGGGACGAGGTGCTCTTTGACAGCCTGCTGCCGGAGGAGACGGTACAGGAGTGTCTCGAGGTGTTTCACGGACAAGGGATCTACTGCAGGATCGAGAGTCCGGAGGGAATCTATACAGATCCGCAGATGGAGGCGCTGCTGCGGTCGGCCGCGCCCGATGCGGCGAACTCAGAGCTGATCCGCATGCAGAGGGAGATCGAGAGCGGCATCGTCATACAGCCGTATGACCGATATCCTCAGAAAGGGGCGTACAAGATCTGCTTCACCGCGACAAATCTGGAGGCGGTTGAGGAGACACGGAAGTATCTGGGCGACAGATTCAGCTATGTCGTACATCCTTACGGGGACAGCAGCGCCTGCTTTAACGGGGAGATTATTCCGCGGGAGGTCGACAAGGGCAGGGGGATGGAGCTCATCTGCCGGTATTACGGGGCGGATTTGAAGGACACGGTGGCGTTTGGCGACAGCATGAACGACTATGCGATGATGCGCTCGGCGGGATGCAGCATCGCGATGGGAAATGCCTGCAGGGAATTGAAGGATATAGCGGACCATGTGTGCGGGAATGTCTGGGATGACGGGATTTACTATGAATTTCAGAGAATGGGCTTTATATAGATCATGTTATATTTATTAGATAATGAATACAGGAAAGGAAAATGTGAGATGAAAAAATTTAGTTACACGGTTACAGATGCGGTAGGAATCCATGCAAGACCAGCCGGACTGCTGGTAAAGGAGGCCAAAAAGTATGCCAGTAAGATCGTGATCTGCAAGGACGGCAGGACGGCGGAGGCGGGAAAGCTGATGGCTGTCATGGGACTGGGCGTGAAGTGCGGGCAGACTGTAGAGGTTGAGATCACCGGGGAGGACGAGGATGCTGCATATGAGGCAGTCAGGGCGTTTTTTGAGAAGAATCTGTAGGGAAAAAACAGTTGTTAGATAGAACAGGAGGACGAGGGGAATGATGCAGTTTGACGGAAAATCTGTTTATAAGGGAATTGCGCTGGGACCGGTTCTGGTGCTGAAAAATCATGACACACAGGTGCGCAGAAAGAAGACAGAAGATGCGGAGGCCGAGATCAAAAAAGTGGAGGCGGCAGGACAGGAGGCCAGGAAGCAGCTTCAGAAATTATATGATAAAGCACTGAGGGAAGTGGGGGAATCCAATGCCGCGATCTTCGAGGTACATCAGATGATGCTGGAGGACGAGGATTACCTGGAATCCATACACAACATGATCAGGACGGAGATGGTCAACGCATCGTATGCGGTCGCCGTGACCGGGGATAATTTCGCGGAGATGTTTGCGGGCATGGACGATGATTACATGAAGGCAAGGGCTGCGGATGTCAGGGATATCTCCAACAGACTAATCCGCATACTGGAGGGGGAAGGGGATGCCGACCTGTCCTCGATGGCGCCTTCTGTGATCGTGGCGGATGATCTGAGCCCCAGCGAGACGGTACAGATGGATAAGGAGAAGATTCTGGGATTTGTCACCGTGCACGGTTCGACGAACTCACACACCGCGATACTGGCGCGCATGATGAACATTCCTGCCCTGATCGGCGTGCCGCTGGATCTGGAAGAGATTCATACAGGAATGACTGCGGCGGTGGATGGCTTTGCGGGGACAGTGACTTTTGAGCCGGACGGGGAGCTCTGTGCACAGATTCGGAGCCGGATGGACGAGGAGCTGGAAAAGCGGCGTCTGCTGGAAGGTCTGAAAGGCAAGGAGAACGTGACATCGGATGGGCGGCATATCGAGCTGTACGCCAATATCGGAAACGTCGGTGATGTCGGATATGCGTTGGAGAATGACGCCGGAGGAATCGGGCTTTTCCGGAGCGAATTCCTGTATCTGGGCAGGGAGGATTTCCCAACAGAGGAGGAGCAGTTCCAGGCGTACAGGCAGGTTGCACAGACAATGGCAGGAAAAAAAGTGATCATCCGCACGCTGGATATCGGTGCAGATAAACAGGTTGATTATTTTCAGCTGGGAAAAGAGGAGAATCCCGCCATGGGCTACCGTGCCATCCGGATCTGCCTCAGTCAGCCGGATATATTCAAGACGCAGCTGCGCGCGCTGCTGCGCGCGACGATGTATGGCAATATCGCTGTTATGTATCCAATGATCACATCGGTGGAGGAAGTAAACAGGATCTTTGCGATCGTAAAGGAAGTGCAGGAGGAACTGGACGAGATAGGTATCCCATACAGACAGCCAGATCAGGGAATTATGATCGAGACGCCGGCGGCGGTCATGATCAGTGACGAGCTGGCACAGCTGGTGGACTTTTTCAGCATCGGAACCAATGATCTCACCCAGTACACGCTTGCCATTGACAGGCAGAACGCGCGGCTGGACGAATTCTATGATCCGCACCACAAGGCAATCCTGCGGATGATCAAAATGGTGGCGGACAACGCGCATAAGTATGGTAAGTGGGCGGGTATCTGTGGGGAGCTTGGGGCAGACCTGGAGCTTACCGGGGAGTTTGTGCGCATGGGGATTGATGAACTCTCCGTTGCGCCGTCCATGATTCTCAGGGTCAGAAAGGCAGTCCGGGAGTTGTGACAGAGAACAGGGCATCCAGATCAGACTTCGATCCGCTCTTCCCTGCCGTCTGCCACAGATACGATATACGTCCTGCGGACGCCAAGATCCACATGCAGGGTGCAGGAATCCTCACCCTGCGTCCACCGCATGCATATCCGGTCTTTGGGGCATGCAACGGTCTCAAAGGTGCCGTCAAACGCGGGATGGCGGTTGCGGAATCTCGCCAGTGCCATCAGTCTCTGGACCACCGATGTCCCCACCGCGTCATCGACCTCCTCCAGCGTGTAGTTGTGGCGGTTCATCTCTCTGTTGTCACCAGTCAGATCCGCTCTCCTTGTGTCGTTTTTGCCTGCCAGCATACCGACGTAGTAAACCTGGGGAATGCCCGGCACAAAGAACTGGATCGCCCTCGCCGCCAGGTATGCGTCATCATCGCAGCCCAGCGCTTCATAGTAGGTGCAGACGATCTGATGTACGTCAAAGCCGTTCCTGCCCTTGTGATTTTCTGACAGGACGCGGGTTACGCGCGCGCCCCTTTCCAGGCATTTATTTACCACCACCAGCGCATCCGCCTCGTCGATCATGCCGTCCAGGTCAGGCTTGACCGGAATACCGTCATGGCAGTCCAGCGTGACAAACTGGTTTTCGGGGCGATCCTCCAGATACTTGTAGAGATTGTCGTGCCGCCTGAACAGCAGGGTGTCCAGCACCATGTACGGCATGATAAAATCATAGATCCATACGCCCCGTCTCGCCAGGCGGTACTGGATCGCGATGTCGGCATGCACCTCCGGCAGAATGTCGATCTGCAGGGCATCGGTGATCTGCTTCACTTCGCTGATGTAGTCATACATCTCAGGCTCCAGGCAAAAACAGCTGGTCCCGGGCTTTTTCAGCACATAGCCGACGGCATCGAGACGCACCATCCTGACACCGTTTTCGGCAAACAGGGTCAGGATCTCCCGAAACATCTTTTGTACTGCGGGCGACTGTACGTCCAGGTCGATCTGCTCGGAGGGATCGGATGCCCCGAAAGTAGTCCACACCCGCTCCCTCTCCCCGGTCTCCTCGATCGTAAACTCGGAATAGGGAACAGGGCGGCGCAGCGCCACCTTGTCCAGATCTGCCTTCACAGGTTCGCCGCCCTGCCAGACCTTATCGAGTGTCAGAAAAAAGTCCGCATACCGGGACTTTCTGCCCTTTTTGAGAAAATCCTGAAAGTACTCGGAGCGCTGGGAAATATGATTGATCATCAGATCCACCGCGATGCCGAAATGCTCGCCGATCGCCTTCATATCGTCCCAGGTTCCGAAGGAAGGTTCTATCTCAAAATAAGTCGTGGGCGCAAACCCCCTGTCCCCGGAGGAGGGGAAAGGCGGCAGAATGTGCACGCCCCCCTCAAAGATATCCATAAAATGCCTGGTCAGAACTGTATTCAGCGCTTTCAGGTCGCCGCCCAGGGCGTCCGCATACGTGATCAGCTGTACTTTATTTTTTAATGCATTTTCATTCGCCATCGCGCTCCTCCTCTCCTGTCATCGTGACGCGCACGGATGCCGCCCTGGATCCCGAGAGCTCCTCGCTGTAGGGTTCCGGCTGGCAGCCGCCCGCAAAAACGGTAAACGCCCCGGGTTCAAAGACGCGTTCCCCCTCCTCGTTCACGACCGCAAACTGCCTGCTGTCCACGGTGAAAGCCACCGTCTTTTCCTCGCCGGGCAAAAGGGTGATGCGCTGCATGCCGCAGAGCTTGTGGATCGGAACGCGGACGGACGCCTCCTCATCCCGCAGATAGCACTCTGCGATCTCGTCAGACGCCACCCCGCCTGTATTTTTGACCTTCACCGTCACCGTCACATCCTCTCCCGGTGCAAACGTCTCCTGATCGGTCTGCATCCCGCTGTACGCGAAGGTGGTGTAGCTCAAGCCGAAACCGAAAGGATACAGCGGTCTCTCCTTAAAAAACTTGTAGGTTCTGTTGTCCATGCTGTAATCCTGAAAATCCGGCAGCGTATTGTCGTTTCGGTAGAAGGTGACAGGCAGTCTGCCTGAAGGCGAGTACTCGCCGAAGATCAGGTCGCTGACAGCCTTGCCGCCCAGAGCGCCGGGATACCACGCCTGTATGATCGCGTCGGCGCGGTTCCCCTCCCCGAAGTCCACCGCACCGCCGCTCATGTTCACCAGCACTACCGGGGTGCCGCGCGCCGTCACCGTGGCGATCAGATCCTGCTGGCACTTGGGCAGCAGCAGGTCGCTGCGATCACCTGTAAATCCCTCTTTGCCGGTGATCTCCTCCCCCTCGATGGTCTCGTCGAGCCCCACCACCAGGATCACCACATCCGCCAGATCCGTCTGTGCCTTTACCTCCGCCAGGCAATCTCCCGCAAAGCCGGGATCCTCGAGCTTGTACTCATAGAGGTGGCTGCCTCTGGAATAATTCAGGCGCACGCCATCCGGCAGTGCCCTGCGGATGGACTCGAGCACGGTGTGATACTGGTTCGCAGTGCCGTGATAATTTCCGTTCAGCGGAACGATGGAGTTCGCGTTGGGACCGATCACCGCAACATTGCGGAGTCTGTATTTCCGCAGCGGCAGCACGCCGTTATTTTTTAACAGTACCAGCGTTTTTCTGGCTGCCTCCTCATTCAGGGCGCGGCTCTCCTCCGTGTCAATGGCATTGTAATCAATGTCGTCAAAGGGCGTCTTTTCATCGAACATGCCCAGCTTGAATCTGGTCTCCATCAGCCGCTCACAGGAGGTGCGGATCTCCTCCTCCGTGATCTTGCCCTCCTGGTACGCCGCCATCAGATAGACGTAGGTGTTGCCGCAGTTCAGGTCGCAGCCGTTTTTCAGCGCCAGCGCGACCGATTCCGTGGGCGTGCTCGTCACCATGTGGTGCAGATGAAAGTCTGCGATCGCCCAGCAGTCGGATGTAAAGTAACCGTCAAACTTCCATCTGCCGCGCAGGATATCCACCATCAGCGTCCTGCTGCCGCAGCAGGGCTCCCCGTTCGTGCGGTTGTAGGCTCCCATAAATCCTTCCACGCCCGCATCGACCAGATCCTGAAACGCGGGCAGATAGGTCTCCTCCAGATCCTGCAGGCTGGTCACTGCATCGAACTCATGACGCAGATCCTCCGGACCGGAGTGCACGGCAAAATGCTTCGCGCAGGCAGCCGCCTTCATGTATCTGGGATCGTCGCCCTGCAGGTTCCTGACAAAGGCGGCGCCGAGCTTTCCCGACAGATACGGATCCTCCCCGTAGGTCTCCTGCCCTCTTCCCCATCTGGGGTCCCGAAAGATATTCACGTTGGGCGACCAGAACGTCAGCCCTTTGTAAATGCCGTAATCCTTGTATTTCTGAAAGGTATTGTACTTGGCACGCCCCTCCGTTGCAGCCACCGCTGCCATCCTTCCCACCAGTTCGGGATCAAAGGAAGCCGCCATACCGATCGCCTGGGGGAAGACCGTGGACATCCCACTCCTCGCCGCCCCGTGCAGCGCCTCGTTCCACCAGTTGTAGGCTTTGATGCCCAGGCGGTCTATTTTTTTTGCCTCATAGATCATCTGCGTGGTGCACTCGTCCACCGTCATCTGTGCGACCAGGTCTTTTGCGCGCTCCCGGAAGCTCAATGTTTCATCTTGATATCTTGGTTTCATAACTGACTCTTCCTCTCTGTTATCAATAGTATGCCGCTGTCTGCTACGGCTGGATCGCCGGCATGCGCTTTGGCTCTCCTAGCAGCCTGGCATAGATGATCGTCCTGGCTGCGTTTTCCGCGGCGTCCATCCTGGCAAAGGCGTCCGCCAGATCGCTGCCGCAGGTGATGACACCGTGATTCTGCAGCAGGATCACGTCGCTCTTAGCGCATTTCTCCACCTCCGCGATCAACTCCCTGCTGCCCGCAGGCGCGTAGCCTGCCACTGCGGTTTTCCCCAGCAGGGCGGGCACCTCGAGCAGGATATCCTGGGGCAGCTCCTCTCCGCAGACCGCAAAGGCGGTGGCTGCCGCCGGGTGGGTGTGCACGATGGCGCCGATCTCCGGTCTCAGCTCATACAGTCTGCTGTGCATCCCCGCCTCCCGCGTAGAGCGCAGTTCCCCCTCCACGACAGTGCCGTCAAACCGCTGGCGCAGGATCATCTCCGGCTCCAAAAACGCCTTGCAGACACCGGAGGGCGTCACCAGCATCTCATCCGCTGCGATCCTGACGCTGATATTTCCGTCCTTGCCGCTGACCAGCCCCTTTGCAAAAAGCATGGCGCTGATCCGGCAGATCTCCTCTCTCCCTTTCTGTATCTGTCTCACATCCATCAGTCTGTCCCTGTCCTTTCCGCTTCACACTCCGGGAAGAAATACTCCTCGAGCATCGCGCACAGGGTGTGATATACCGGGAGATGATATTCCTGTATATCCGCCGTCACCCAGGCGGGCACTGTGATGCACACGTCACAGATCTCCCTCAATCTGCCGCCGTCCCTGCCTGTCAGGCCGATCACCGCCAGGTTTCTCGCCTTCGCCACTGTCACCGCATGCAGCACATTGGCAGAATTGCCGGAGGTGCTCAGGGCGATCAGCACATCGCCCGCCTTCCCGTAACCGTACACCTGCTGTGCAAAAGTCATATCCGCCTTCACATCGTTCAGGAATGCCGTGCTCAACGCCGGATGGCCTGTCAGCGCAATGGCAGGGAGCGCCCCCTGCAGAAATGTGCCGATCTCGCCGATCGCCTCCTTCTCCGCGTCCGGAAGGGGGCGCTGTCTGTAAAATCCCTTCATCAGCTCGCCCACGATATGTTCGGAATCCGATGCGCTGCCCCCGTTTCCGCAGACCAGCAGCTTGCCGCCGTTCTCGTAGGAGGTTCTGAGTATCTCAAACGCCTCGCCCACTTGCCCCCTCACGCTCTCCAGCGCCGGATATCTGTCCGTCATTCTCTTCATATAATCTGTCATCTTATCCTCCATTCACTGTGCTGACCGCCGCTTTTTCCAAAAACGCCTCACTGCCAAAGCTCCCGGACTTCAATACCAGGTTCAGCGTGCCGAGACGGCATTCTCCCCTCATAAACGGCACGCCGGGCTCGATCTCCCTGCCGATCTCCATGCGGTAGATCCCAAGCTGTCTGGTCACTGCCGCGGAGGTATCGCCTCCTGCCACCACCAGGTTCCTGCAGCCTGTCTGTCTCAGGATCTCCTCCGCGGCATAACTCAGGCTGCCGGAGATCAGCCTGCCCACATCCTGCCAGGAAAGTCCCAGCCGACTGCCCCGCGCCTTGGCTTCCGCCGCTTTTTTGGCATCCTGCTGGGAACAGATCATGGCATAGCCCGTCTCCGCCATAGCTGCCGAAGCCTTCCGGATCAGCTCCTGCTCTGCCTCCCGCTGGCGCTCCGGGTCAAATACGGCACAGGAATCAAGCTCAAAGACCTGCCAGCCAAGCGCGCGGATATGTGCGGTCTGCGCCTTGCTCTGATCGGTCAGGCTGCCCGCCACGAGCAGCGCCTGACCGGCAGCTGTCACCGCATCCGCTGCCTGCAGCCTGTGATACGCTCCCGGCAGAAATTCCCCGATGGCGGAGCTGCCGCAGATGTTTACCTCCTCCGCCACTGCCTCCGCCACCAGCGCCAGATCGTCCTGGCTGCGGATGTCAAACAGCACATAGGCGCAGCCCGCTCTTTTCAGCTCGTCCTTTCTCTCCCTGACATGCAGCACTCCCCGATCCAGATCCTTCCAGGTCACAAGACCGACACTGCGGTCGGACTGCCTTGCCAGAATATCCGGCAGATAGGAAAGATCCATCGGGTGGATCGGATCGCTGCGAAACTGGGAATCCTCCAGTCTTTTACCGTATACATAGTGTACGCCGTCCACGGTGGTCCTCCCGTTTTTGGGAAAACCGAGGATGACCATGGAGGACGTCACGCCGAGCGCATCCTGCATGCTGTCAAATTCAGCGCCGATATTGCCCCTGAAAACAGAACAGGTTTTGTTGAAATACCGGTCACAGGACAGCTCCTTTAGCAGCTGCGCCGCCGCCGCCACCTTCGCCGCCGCCGTCCTGGGATCATCAAACCGGCTGTCCGTATCGATGATGACCACATCCAGCCCGCGGGCTTCTCTCTGCAGATCCTTGTCCCGGATCAGCTCCTGCGGAAAAACCGCACTCCGATAGCCGCCGTTCGCAAAACAGATGCCGATGTCGTTTGCACCTGTGATGTCGTCGGCAGCCACACCTACTCTTATCCTGCTCATACTCTGTCTGCACTCCTGACGAAATCTGCGATCTTCTCCTCCACAACAGCCTGCACGGCATCCGCTGCCCTGTCAAGCGCCGCGCGATCCATCTGCCAGATCTCCTTGTTGGTCTTTCGCCCGCAGCCCAGGGCTCCCAGGAAGACCTGCTCCAGGTCTGTGGCGATATTGATCTTGCTCACACCGCCGCCCGCGACGGTGATGGCTTTCCACACAGTCTCCCGCGGCAGACCGCTGCCGCCGTGCAGTACCAGCGGAATACCGATCTGCTCTCTGATCTGTGCTAGGCGCTCGAGGTCGATCATGGGATTTTTGACCGGGTACACGCCATGTGCCGTGCCGATGGAGACCGCCAGCGTATCTACCCCGGTCCTCTCCACAAACGCCTTCGCCTCCTGCGGATCGGTGTAGAGACTTTCATCATTGTCGGTCTCGATCTTGTCGGTGGCGCCGATCCTGCCCAGCTCCGCCTCCACCGCCACGCCCTTTGCATGCGCGTATTCCACCACCTCTTTCGTGATCGCGGCATTCTCTTCAAAGCACTTCTGGGAAGCGTCGATCATCACGGACATAAACCCGGCATCGATGGCATCTCTGATGACGGCAGGGTCTTTGGTGTGATCCAGGTGCAGCACTGCCTGCCCCTCATAGTTTTTGTGCACCTCATAAAAGCGCTCTGCAAACTCCTTTGCGGTGACGTCAAACCAGCCAAATTCGTTGGCTGAGATCTGCACGATCACAGGCGACCGCTGTGCCTGTGCCGCCCTCAGCACGGCGTCGATCAAGAAGGTATTTCTCGCGGAGAAGGAGCCGACACCGTAGCCGCCCTCCTGCGCCCTGTGCAACATTTCCGTTATTGGTACTAACTGCATGATCCTGTCCTCCACTCTATTCTCCCAGCATCTGTGTCAGCCGGGTGTATCTCTGATATTTTTTCTGACAGTACGCTGACGCCTGGCTGTCCGGCTGTATCCTGTCTCTTAGCCGGGCGTGCCCGGTCAGCCCTGCCGCGCACAGCGCCGCCCCCGCCGCTGCCGCCTGCACCTGTATATCCGTCTCATAGACATGTGCTGTGAAATCCGCCTTTGCCTGCATCAGCCCCCGATTCAGGGTCCCGCCGCCCACCGCGTGGATGGTTTCCGTCCCGATGCCTGCCGACGCCAGGTTTTCGAGGATCACTGCCGACTCGCAGGCGATCCCCTCACAGACTGCGCGGATCAGCTCTGTCGAACCTGTACTCATGTCCGCGCCCAGAAATCCCCCCGGCAGCTTTCGCTTCCGATGGGTGCCCGCACCGTTCACAAAGGGCAGGTACAAAAGCGGTGCAAGACGCCCGTGCGCCCCGTATGACAGTGACGCCTGCATCAGTTCCTGATACCCCATCTTCTGCCCGCCGTGCGCCGCCTCAGCGTCATCTTTCTCCTGAGTGTGTCTGCGCATAAGCAGACCGCGCAGCCATTCAATGGAAGCGCCCGAGGACGGCATGTTGCAGATCCAGTAATACCTGCCGCCAAAGCGTCCCAGCAAAATGCCCCTTTCATAGAGGCTGTGCAGATCGGGCAGCGTCTCCAGAAAGCCCACATACACTTCCGACGTGCCCATGGAATTCAGCACATCTTTTCCCCCGATCCCCAGCGCCTGCGCCGCGCACAGATGATCGTGTCCGCCGACGGAAACCCGCACTTCCCTGCCCAGCCCCCATTTATCCGCAAGCTGTCGTGATAATCTTGGCCACGCCCCCGCCTGTGTGACTACGGCGGGCAGCTTGTCCGACACGCCCGCAAAGGCTGCAAGCTCCCTGTCCCAGCACTGCTCGTGGATATTGTAGAGCATCGTGCGGCACGCCAGCGATTCGTCCGTCAATTTCTGTCCGGTGAGGCGGTACAGTATGTAGTCGGACACGGACAAAAAGCAGTCCGTTTCCGCATACAGCGCCTCCTGCTGCCTGCGCATCTGCCAAATCCTGTTGATGGTATATTTGGGATGCCAGCAAAGACCTGTCCTCTGATAGAGCGCCCAGTCCGTGACCGACACCAGGAAGTCCGGTCTCTGACTGCCAAGCCCTTTCTGATTCCAGGGGATCAGCGGCATCAGCGCCTCACCGCCCGCATTGACGGGAATGCCTGCCTCCGCCATGCTGGTGATCCCGATGGCTGCGATCTGCGCCCTGTCCACTGTCTCTGACACTTCCCGTATGCAGTCCGCGCAGCGTGTAAACAACAGTTCTGCCGGGATGGAATCCCCAAAGACAGGGTCCGGTGTCAGCTCCTGATCCCGCTCTGCCACCGCCAGACATCTGCCGCGCGCATCCACGGCGCAGACCTTTAAATGGGTGGTTCCTATGTCAATGCCCAGATACAGTTTTTTCATCTGTTCCATCCTGTTCCGATCCCTTTCCTGGTCAAACGTCGATCTCCGCCAGCCGTTTTGCCAACGCTGCCACACCGCTGACAGGGCTTGTGAGGAAACGCTGCCGCTCCTCCTCGCCAAAGCCTGCGACTGCGCGTGCCATGGAAGCCTGTGCCAGCACCACGACATCGTTGTTACAAGCCAGTTTCCGCAGCTCATCTCCCACGATCTGATCGTACCTCGCCTCCCGCCCTTCTGCCAGGAGCGTGCCCACGTTGTCGATCACCTTTGCGTCGACGACAATCTCCCTGCCAAGCGCTGCCGCCTTGCAAAGGATCAGCTCTGTGGTAGGGCCGATGGTGGACTGCAGCGTTGCCGCCACGCCAACCTTGCGAAACGCTACCGCCCGCTCTGCCATCGGCTCGTCAATGCGCAGCGCCGGAATCGAGAGGAGTGCCCTGCCTTCCTCAAATATACCGCCGATGGAAGAGCAGGCGCAGAGGACTGCGTCCGCCCCTGCGGACTGTGCCAGGAGCATCAGTGTGTGCAGGCGGTAGCGCACATCCGGTGTGATCTTTCCTGACTGATTGATCTCCGGAAGCATGCTGTCGTCCAGCAGATTGATGACCTCCACCTGACCGCAGGCGGCAAGGATTTCTTTTTTGAGCGCCGGGATCGTCACCGGCGTGGTATGGATCACTGCTACTTTCTTCATTTTCTTTCCTCCAAATTCTCCAAATTCTCCGAATTCTCCAAGTCCTCCAACAAATTGGTCTCTGTCACCCTGCCGTCGCCGGCGATCCGGATCGTCTTGATCTCATATGCGCCAAAGGTGAGCTTTACCTGTTCCCCGAGTCCGAATACGGAGAGCGCCGTGTCGCAGCGTCTTCCCGCCGTCTCTACCAGACGCAGCACCATATCCCCGCTTCCGTCCTCCGCCTCTTTTAGGACTGTGGCCAGAACATTTTCCGCCTCCACGGTAAGGAAGGACGCATGCATGGGAAGTCCGCCTTGATGATAGGTCTCAAACAGGGCTGTCGGCAGTTCATTGAACATGCGGCTGCGCTCCACCGTCTTTGCCGTCTCCCAGCTCCCGTCATGGGGATACAGCCCCCAGTTAAAATACTGTACGCCCTGATCCATGTACACGTACTCCAAACTTTCATCCGGCACGTAGGGCTCGTGGTTGCAGTAGATCGGGCTGCGCAGCACCGTGAGGAAAACCTCCTTGTGCTTTGTGGAGAAGCTGGTCTTTCCGTCGTTCAGCAGGGACAAGCCCTGCACGAGCGTATCGAGTCCGGGACCCGCCCCCTCCACATCCACAAAATTCTGCATCGGATATTCCTCCCCGTCAGGCTCCCGCTGGGCGACGCCATAGGGAATCTCGCTGGTGGTGCGCATGTAGTTCATGTTCAGCGGAAACTGCAGCTTTAACATGGAAAATCTCTCATGCCAGTCCACCATGGTCTTCACACGGATAAAATCCAGTTCCCTGTAAATATTGTAATCCTGGATCATGCGGGAACTGCCGTAGGTACTGATAACGCGGATCACGCATTTTACAGGACCTTTTTCCACGCATTTCACACTGGCTGCCGTAAACTGCCCTGCCTTCGTGTCAAAGATGCGCACCGCGTGTGCCCAGGTATCGCTCTGATCCCGGATCACGACCGGCACTGCCGCAGGCGCGCTGAAATATTCCGTCCCGAAGCCATCATTCCCCTGTTTCCTTTTAAGGGATTTGATATATCCGGTCTTTTCGTCAAAGGCGATGGAGAACCAGTCGTTCTCCGCATAGGTGTCCGTGCAGGTCACATCCGCAAATGACTCCGACTGCCCGCGGACTGCCAGACGATACGTCGCATACCCCATGGAGGGCAGCTTTGCGACAAAGCAAAGGCGGGTCCTGCCGTTGCTCGAAGATGTGGACTGAACATTCTGCACTGGAATCTGCCTGTCGTTCTCATCCAGCAGGATCATGCCTTCCTTTAAGCCCGGGGACTCGATCTCCACCTCAAACCTGCCGGCGAACGCGTTGGGGTTCACCACCACGATCGGTCTCATGCCCTCCTCCGCAGGAATGTCAATGTGCCAGGAGATCGACTGTACGGCGGCGTTCAGCCCCTTTGCGGCAATGTCCAGGGCTGCGCCGCAGCTCTCCCGGGCGTCCTCGTATGCGGGCTCGACGCTGGTGCCTGCCATAATGTCGTGAAACTGGTTGAACAGCACGTTTTTCCAGGCATACGTATATCGGGCGATCGGGTAGTTCCCGTTGGACATGCGCTTTGCCATCACAGAGATCTTCTCCGCCATGATCAGACGGTTCTCCGCCAGCCGGTTCCAGCGCTTCACACCGGAGTGCGCGCTGTAGCAGCCGCTTGCGTGATGCAGCAGATCCCCTGTCACAACCGGAAGCGCCTCGCCGCGCGTTTTCACAGCCTCAAAATACGCATCGGGATGGGAAAATAATAACCTTGGCAGATCCTCCCGCTCGTCGAGGGCGCGTATGGAGTCCAGATTTCTCCTGGTAGGCCCGCCGCCGTGGTTGCCCACGCCGTAGAAGCACATGGCAATGCCGTCGCCGCTCTTGATCTTGACGGCACAGCGGCGGATATGCTCCTCGATCTCAGTTGGCCAGGTGCAGTACTCATAAGGGATCCGGTAGGCAGTCACCTCGGAGCCGTCCCTGGACATCCAGCGGAAAGTCTCCCCTTCCAGCCCCTTTTCGTGGCAGCCCGGACGCATGAACACATAATTGTCCATGCCGGATTTTTTCAGGATCTGAGGCAGCATCCCATGATGGCCGAAGCTGTCCACGCTGTAGCCCGTGCGGGCGGTCACGCCGAATTTTTCCCTGAAATAGCGCTGGGCATACAGCCCCTGGCGGACAAAGGATTCCCCGCCGGGCACATTGCAGTCCGGCTGGACCCACCAGCCGCCCACAATGATCCATCTGCCTTCCCGTACCCTTTCGCGGATCTCCTCAAACATGGCGGGCTCGTTTTCCTCCACCCACTCATAGCCTGCTGCCGTGCTGCAGGTGAAGAGGAAGTCGTCATACTCCTTCATCCGATCCAGTGCGGAGCGGAAGGTCGCCTTGATCTCCTGACAGCCCTCCTGCCACCGCCAGTGCCATACCAGATCCAGATGTGCGTTTCCGATCATATACAATGTCTTATCCTTTTCTCTCATTCTCCTAATCCTTCCATTCCAATAGATTTACGACCTCTGCGCGCTCCCCCGTCTGGCTGATCTTCAAGGTCAGGATCTCATGCTTTCCGATCGTGACCGGATAGCTGTGCCGCCCTACCCTCACCTGACAGTCCGTCGCGATCCCCTCGCATTCGAGCAGACGCACAATCAGCGCCTCGTCGTCCTCGCACTTCTTCATCAGCACGAGTCTGACATTCTCCTGATCCACACCGGCAAAACTGCGTTTTTCCGCCTTGTGCGCCCCCCTGTGGGCACTGTCCGCCAGATAGGAATAGGAACCGTGGAGCTTTTCTGCCATGCGGTACATCTCCGCTTTGGTCAACTTTGTCCGATGCGGTCTCAGCACCAGGGAGAAGACAGTCTCACCCTGATCCATGTACTGGTAGCTCTCGACCTCATTCTCCCAGTCCGGGCTGCAGCTGCCCTGCGCATAGATCGCGCTGCGGCAGAGTGTCAGCTGCAGGGCGTTCTCGCCCATGTTGAAGGCATATTTGCCATCGTTTGCGATGTATAAGCCCGCGCCCGCCTCATCTGTCACATCCACAAAACGCTGCATGAAATATTCCGCATTGTCATCCGCCGCGATCTCTCTCCTGCAGATGCCATAGGCGGTCTCCGCCTCGGTATGCCGCTGCGCCGCGTCCAGCGGATAGGCCGCTTTCAGCAGCGTCCATCTGTGGTTGTAGGTCAGGCGGTTTTCCACCCGCAGCTCCTTTTCCTCCGCGCCCAGGGAGTAAAGCTGCTCCAGCAGGGTAGCGCCCAGACGGCTGCGGACGCGGATCACCTCGCGGATCGGGCCGCTCTCCACCTTGTCGATGGAGACGAACGCAAACTGCTCCGTGGTCCGCTCATATTTTCTGTTCTGCATGCCGCCCCACGCGTCCCTCTGATCCAGATACACCTGTATGCGGACAGCCCCTGTCAGGGGATCATAGCCTGCAGCTTTGTCGATGAGGGAGACCAGTTCACCGGTCTCCGCCGAAAACCGGGCACAGATCATATCGTTCTCGAGCACCAGCGCCTGCGGATCCATGATCTCCATATGGTTGTTGTGGCAGAGGACAGGCTCCCGCCTGAGCGTCCTGTACACCGCAAAACCGCAGGATGGGATCTGTGCCCGGAAAACAAATCTGCGTCTGCCGCCGAGGGTAGAGTGGCGGACCTTGGTGTCCGTATGGATCCGCTGATACGGGATCTCCCTGCCCGCCGGATCAAGCAGCGCGAGCGGCGCCTGGCAGAACCACTCCAGCTCCACCTCCACCAGATCGTCAAAATCCTGTCCGCCCGTGTGGAACAGCAGCAGCGGGAAGCCCTCCCCTGTGGTGTCCGTCTGATTCGCCATGTGCTGTATCGCCAGCGCCCGGATGCTGCCGGCCTCCGCGCAGGCAAGTCCCAGCTGCATCATCGCCTCCTCCCTGGCGGATCGGATGATCGTGCCGCCCATGGTATCGTGAAACTGGTTGAACAGCACATTCTTCCAGAGCATCTCCATCCTGCCAGTCTGCCGCATCCAGCCACAGCCCATCAGGTTTGCCATGGACATCAGCGTATCAGCCTCCATCAGCCTGGTTTCCGCCAGACGGTTCTTTTGCTTGAAGGCGCCGTCATTGGCGTAACATCCCTCGTTCACCTTCTCAAAAGCGCCTCTGCGCATCGGCAGTTTCCAGTCCCTGATGTCTTCCAGGAATTCCGTATAGGTTGAAAACTTTAGATGCACATCCGAGTGCGCATCTGAAAAACCATTTTCCAGCGTCTGTATACTCTGAATGTTCTCGATGGTGGGTCCGCCGCCGTGGTTGCCCACACCGTAACAGCAGACCATCCTGTCATATTGCTTTGTGCGCTCCAGCGTCACGTTTATATTCTTCACTGTGGGATCGTGGAACCATGTGGTGTACTCCGCCGGCAGACTGACGGCGTTCACGCGGCTGCCGTCCTCGCTCTCCCACGCAAATACAGGGGTGTCGAGGCGCGGGCGCATGAACACATAGTGATCCATGCCGCTCTTTTTGAGGATCTGGGGCAGGTTGGGGTTGTGCCCGAAGCTGTCCACGTTCGAACCGATCTTCGCGATCCTGCCGAACTTCCTCTTTAGATACCGCTGCCCGTAAAGTCCCTCCCGCACAAAAGCCTCGCCGCAGGGCAGCAGGCAGTCCGGCTCGAGGAACCAGCCGCCCGCCAGCTCCCATCTCCCATCCGCCACGCGCTGTCTGATCTCATCAAACATCTCCGGCAGGAGTTCCTCGATCCACTCAAAAAATACGGTGGAGGTGCTGCTGAACCGAAACGCCTCAAACTCCTTCATCCGCTCGAGCGCGGATGCGTAGGTGGCTTTTACCTCCTGCATCCCCTCCTCCCAGGTCCAGAACCACACCGGATCGATATGGGAATTTCCGATCATATACAGTTCTTTTTTAGCACTCAATTCTTTCTGACGTTCTTTTATCTGTTCTTCTCTCATCTCTCTGCAACTCCTTACCAGATCTTCCAGGTCCGCACGCCTGCGCCCCACTCCTCCAGCGCCCGCCGCGCAGCGATCCGCACCGCCGCACAGGGGCATGCCAGCATGTCTTCCAGCGCACGCCTTCCCGTCTCGTCCGAAAGACGCACCAGGCTGCGGCACAGGATGACGCGCAGGATCCAAAAGCGCTCTGTCATCAGACTGCCGTCCTCCCCCATGTCCGCGGCGCGCTCCAGTTCCGGCAGCGCCAGCAGTCTGTGCAGCAGGGGGATCCACGCTCTCTGACCGCCGTGTTCTGCAGCGTAGGCAAAAGTCTCTATATAATGATACATCCCGTCTCTGATCTCACGGTAATCTCTCTCCTGCACAACAAGCAGATCCAGCACCCGCCCCAGCACCGAGAGTGCCTCCTCTGTGCCGGACAGCCCCAGCAGGTTCAGCTGATACACCAGCTCCGGCATAACGCCGTGATCCGGCAGCAGCTGCGCGCACATGGTGGAAGCCGTCCGCCCGGGCAGGACATCTCCCGAGAGCTGTTCTCTGATCCTGTCCGCGTACTCCTGCACCGCATCATTGCAGCCATGCCAGATGCAAAAGCCGATCAGCAGCTGTCTGAGCTCCCCGCTCTCTTCCTGTATCAGTCTGCGCCGCAGGGCAGGAAGGGCTTCCTTGGCATCTGCCAGGAGCACTATTAGGCTCTCCTCCTGCACCTGCCATATATCCGTGAAGGGCACATCGACCCAGTGTGTCCTGGAGTCTGCCCGCAGGCAGTCCACCGCAGCAGCCACATCCTTCCTGCCCGCGGGCAGCGTCAGGGGATCGTCGGAGAGCCGGTGCAGCACCGCGCGCCTCTGCGCATCCGAAAGCTGTTCCGGCAGCATCCCCATCGACAGGCTGGCTGCCGCCAGTCCCCCCATCACAGCCCCCTGGTGCATCAGATCCGGCTGCATCCTTATGCTGGGAAACACGTTGTGCGTCGCCCCGACCGCCTTCCCCAGCACATACAGTCCCTCGATCCCCCGCCCCTTTTTGTCACAGGCGGTCAGGGCGGACAGCGGGATCTGGATCTGTACCTGGGGCGGCAGCACACCGCAGTAGATACAGTCCGCATCCAGCTTTCCCTTGGGATCATAGTTGGAATAGCAGGTGTAGAGCGCATCCGGATACGTCCGGAAACCCATCAGATCCCTCAGATCCAGCACCCTTTTGGTGCGGATGTGCCTGCTCTCCCGCATGCTCACATATCTGCCGTGGTCGAAGGTGTTCTCCCCGCGCCTGCGGGCGCGGATGATAAACCGGGTCATGTCCGCGGGATCCGCCGCTGACACCATGGTAGAAAAATTGTTCTGATAGGTATTCACCCCTGTGTACTGCGCCAGGGAAGCCCAATACGTAAAGCTGTCCCGCACGGAACCGTAGACGGCATCCGCTCCCGCATACACCGCGAGATCGCCGTCACCCGTGGCGTCCAGAAAGACCTTTGCGTCAAATCGGAGAACACCGCTGTCCCCCGCGGTCAGAACGCTGTGAATCCGCCTGCCCTCTGCCTCCTCGCTGCAGACAGCCCCATAACAGATCTGTCCATAGTAAATCTGCACCCCGGCCTCCAGACACAGCCGCTGCAACACCCACGCCCGCACGCCCGGATGAAAATCGTCGTCATCACTCCAGATCCCCTGTCTCCTGGGGAGCCCCAGCCATTCCATATACCTGTCAGTCTCCCGGTCGATCTCCCGCACATCCCGATACCGGTTCCCGAACCAGTATGTGCTGACACCGCCCACTGTGGAGGTGCCTCCCAGCACATACTGTTGTTCGATGATCACCGTCCTTGCGCCCCCTCTGGCAGCGTGCAGCGCCGCCAGAGCGCCCGCCGTCCCGCCGCCCACGACCAGCACATCACAGCGCTCCTGCCTCTCAGGGTCCTGAACCGCTCCCGTCCACTCGGACAGCGTGATCACGCTGTCCCCCGCGGGCTTCATCAGGGGGGCAAAGCGCCCCATCACGAGACACGGATCTTCCCGCTTTCTCTGCGCAAAGGCATGCATTGCGCTCTCCTGCAGATGATCCAGCACCGCCGCTGTCGACGCGGATCCGCGTATCTCTGCTGCGCGGGCTGTCACGGTCAGCAGCCCGAAGCCGTCATGCCCTTCCCATCCAAGCAGCGCCCGGTATTCCAAAAGATCCTGTGCGGATTCCTCCTTCTCCAGGAAGATCCGCTCACACACCACCCCGAAAATGCCGCCTTTGGCTGCAAATCTTGCGGTCTTTTTGTTGTCCTGGGACACACAGTCCAGAAAAGTCACGCCGTAGAGCAGTTCGATCCCAAGCTCCCCGCAAAGCTTCTCCAGATATAATTTTGTCCGGTCCGGCTGCAATAGACCACCGTCCCAGACCTCCTGCGGAAAAAACGCGGCTGTCTCCGGGTCTGCCTGCCAGGAAAAGGTATCGCAGATCTCCGGGAGCAGGCAGGAGCCCGGTGCCGCGATCAGTACCCGGCCTTTGTCCCGCGCGAGCCTGCACCCCTCCCGCAGGGATGCCATGCCGCCGCCATAGAAAACATACTGGGTCTGTGCCAGGATCACAGCCGCCCCCGTCATTGTTTCTCTCCTCATGTCTAATAGTGATACTCCTCAAAAAAAGTCTTAAACCACGGATTATAGTAATTGGCAAACGCCATCTTTGCTTCCTTCAACCGCTGGTCCGCGTCCGCGATCAGCTGCGCGTTCACATGCCCAAACGTATAGAAATCAAAATGTCTGGCGGTGATCTTGTCCAGGGTCGCTCTCCATGCCGCCTCGTCGGAGCCGATCTTCGCGCTGAAACCGCCCCAGACCGCATCCCCCGCAACGAGAAGGTGATAGCCCCCTGCCGTCACGTCGAAACTGACAGAACCCATCGTATGGCCGGGCGTATAGACCGCTTCCACGGTCAGATCCTCTCCCTGCCAGATGTCTCCCTCCTCAATCCTGCCGTCCACCCTGCAGGGCGTGGATGCTGTGCCGTAGAGGATCGCCGCGGAAGTTTTCAGCGAGTCGCCTGTCTCCACCTGCGCTGTGTCCCTCTCATGCAAAAGCAGCTCGCATCCAAACTCCTCTTTCCACAGATGCGCCGCCCCCACATGGTCGTAGTGCCCGTGTGTCCCCAGGATCCGTCTGATGTCTGCCGGGTCAGCTCCCGCCCTCCGGATATTCGCCTTGATCTGCTCATAGCCCTCCGGCGTTCCGCAGTCGATCAGAAACCACCCCTGTGTCCCTTTGATCAGATAGACCGTGGCATCAAAAAAATGTGTCATCCCAGGGCCGCCCACCTGGTAAATATTATGTAAGAGTTTCATCCTGCACACACCTCCGTCGTTCTTGTCCCTACCCTGTCATAAAACTGAAAACTGCCCCGCTCGTACAGATCGTGGTATGCCTTGATCCCCACGGAGATCGCCGCATAGTCGCCGATCATCTCTCCGAGGCTGGCTGGAACGATCCTGCACGCCTTTCTCGAAGCCGCCAGCGCCTCCCGCTCCAGAACCCGGTACATCTCCTTGTCCAGCACATCCTTTTGTCTGCCGTAAATGCTGCCGATCACGATGACCTGGGGGTTTAAGATGTCGATCAGCACAGCGAGCCCTCTTCCCAGATATCTCCCCACTATGTCATAGATCTCCGCCGCCAGGGGATCGCCTGCGTGAAGCGCGTCAGCGATCGTCTTGCCCGATATGGTATCCAGCTGATCCTCCCGCTGGCAAAACAGCGGCGGATTGCCTGCCCGGATCGCATCCAGCGCTTTCATCCTGCCAAGGCTTGCGATCCCGCCGCCGCTGCAGAAGCCCTCAAAGGATCCGTTCTTGCCGTACCCGTAAGGGCCGTCATCCTCCAGGCGGATGTGCCCCACCTCCCCCGCGAGCCCGCAGCTTCCGCTGTAGAGCTCGTTGTTGAGGATCAGCCCTGCCCCCATGCCGGTTCCAAAAGTCAGGAAGATCATGTTTTTGCTGCCCCTTCCGGCTCCCATGGACCACTCGGCAAGCGCGCAGGCATCCGCGTCATTCTGGATCATGACCGGCACGCCGAAGGTTTTGTTCAGCGGCGTGAACACGTCCGCGTGATCCCACCTGGGGAGATTGGGCGGCGCCATGATCAATCCTCTCTCCGCGTCGAGCGGTCCGCCGCAGGAGATGCCGATGGACATCAGCCGCCAGTCGGGATGCTCCCGAAGTTTGTCCGCCATGATGCCGATGAACTGCCGCATGGCATTGTCAAAGCACTCCCTGTCCGTCTCCATCCTCACCTTATCCAGAAATTCGATCTCCCTCTCCCGCATATGGGCAAAGGAAACCGCACACTTTGTTCCTCCTATATCAATTCCCGCAACTACTTTCATCTGCTCCCCCTCCTAGATTCAACGCTTCCGCTTCCGCCTGTTCCAGATCGCCCTCTGCCCTGATCAGCCGCTCCTCCCCGGGCAGGATGTTCAGATAGTCATCCTCCCAGTAAACCGCCGCTCCCTCCTCTTTTTTCAGGAACACATACAGGGCAGCAATCTCTCCGACATTGGTGATCCTGACAGCGCCCTCCTCCTTCTCGATCCTCAGCACAGGCTGCTCTGTCCGGAATACCTCTCCCAGATCGCCGGAGAGCGTGAACAGATACTCGTTCTCTGCCAGGACGCTCTCATCCGCATGCCGTTTCAGTCGGAGCCGCAGCAGGACCAGCATGTGGGGCGTCTCCTCCAGCTCCCAGCAAAAACTCCCCGCCTCGCAGGCTCTGACCCCCACTTCGCTCAGGCTGTAGCTCTCCTCCTTCAAGAGTCTGCCCTTGACGGTCCACAGCTGTGCCGTGACGCTGTAACCCTCTGTCCAGGCCTTCTCATGCTGCGCCGTCCCCGGCAGGTTGTTCGCCGCAAAGAGGACTGCCCGCAGTTCCTTCCTGCCCGCGAGGGAGGCACTGTCAAAGGCGGCGTTCACCAGCCATGGCGCGTAGACCTTGCGCACCCCGTAGTAAACGGGTTTGGGATTGCCATAGTAATCCAGCGCAGAGGTGCAGAACAGATTCGGGTAGGGCTCGTTAAACTGCCACGGAAACATCCCGCTGCAGTGGAAAGCCCTGCGCCTGTTGCATTCCATGGCGTACTTCAAGCCTTCATACTGCATGTACTGGCTGGCACGGCGGATCTGTTCCACATCGGTCAGATCGCCGCCGAAGGTCTTCTGGACCAGCGGCTCGTTGTTCCACCATGCGCCCCTGTGAAAGTAGACCGGGTTGTCCTTGGACGCGGGCAGCAGATGCTCCGGCGCCACATTCCGGTAGAGCGCCCGCGCGCTGGTCATGCCTTCCACCCCGAACTCAGAGTGCATCAGGCAAGTTCCTTTATTGTAGAGCGCATAATGTCTCTCCAGCCCCTGATGCTCCCACGGTCCGTGGACATCGCACATCTTGTCCGGATATTTTTCGAGATTTTCAAAAGAATTCAGGAACACGCCGCCGGAAGGGGAAGATGGCAGCCACTTGCGCCTCGGATCCAGTCGATGGACCACATTCCCTATGACTTTGATCAGCGGATCGTTTTCGTCGATCGGGGTACCGTCGTCGTACTGCAGTTCGTTGCCGCCGCACCAGACCGCCAGTGCCGTGTGGTTGCGTTTCAGCTTGACGATAACCTCCGCCTGCTCTTCCAACAGCTTCCTGTAGCTCTCTGCCCAGGAGGGCTTGTTGTCGATGCCGGAACTCGATAGACAAAACTCCTGCCACACCAGAATACCCGCGCGGGCACACATCTCATAGAAGGAATCCCTCTCGATCAGACCGCCGCCCCAGACCCGGAACACATTGATCCCCGCCTTCTTTGCCAGCCGGATCAGATGTGCCACCTTCTCTGTGGAAACCGCCCCGTAAAAGAGATCCGCAGGCACCCAGTTGTAGCCGTTCATAAACACGTTCCTGCCGTTCAATCGCAACAAAAAACTTGTGTTTTCCCCGGCGGCATCCTCATTTTGCACGAATTCGATCTCCCTGATCCCGCGCCGGGCAGTGCGGATGTCAGAAAGCACCTGCTGCCTGTCATACAGCTCGAGGCGGACCTCATACTCGTAGGCCTCCCCCTGTCCGTTGCACCACCACAGACGCGGCTCTCTCAGCACGAATTCACAGCGAAATCCATCCTGCCCGGCAACGCCGGTCAGCTGCTGCTCCCCGAACGAAAGCCTGTATGTGCAGCCCCCCGCCTGATGCGTCCAGACCTGCACAGTCACCTTCGCCTCCTCCCCGGAGACCAGCCGGGTGTCGATCAGCCAGTCCCTGATCTCAGCCTCCCCTGTGATCTTTAGATACGCATCCTGCCAGATCCCCTGGTGGACCATTCTGGGGCAGAAATCCCACCAGTAGGTCATTCTCGACTTGTTGGTGTACACCAGGCTGGTCCTGCCCACCTGCGGCTGCTCAAAAGGCGCGGGCTCGATCACCACCGCGATCAGATTTGTCTTTCCGTACAGCAGATGCCCGCTCACATCACAGCTCCACGGGATGTACATCCCTTCCTGTTTGCCTACTGTGCATCCGTTTACAAAGATCTCGGAAGCATAATCAATGCCGTCAAAACAGAGTCTGACCTTTCTGCCCTCCGCCTCCTTGGGCACAAAGATCTCCTTGCGGTACACCCATGTCCTGTCGCATGCCCACTCGCCCAGCTTGGTGTTGCACTCATAGTGGGGATCGGGGATCATCCCGTTTGCCGCCAGATCATGCATGACGCTGCCGGGCACTGTCGCCGGATACCACCAGCGCACATCGCCGGTATCGGGTTTGACGGAATCGCGCCACACCCAATCCATTCCCACAAACTCTTTCATTTTCCAGTCATTGCCGTTTAAGCTGATTCTCTCCGCTGTATTCATCCTGCTTTTCGTTCCCCTCTCCTCCGCGTCTTTCTGCCCTGTATTCTATATCAAGATCTGACCTGATCAAGATCTGACCTGCAGCGCCCTGACCGCCATCATTGCCGCCCCTGTCGCCGCCTCTTCCTTCCATTCCCCAAACACCACCGGCATGCCGAACAGCCGCTCCACCTCCTGTGCCAGAAGCCTGTTTCTGCGGATTCCGTTGCCGCTCGCCGCGATCCTTCTGCGCCCCTCGCGCAGCTTCGGGGGAAACGCCAGATACAGCCGGTGCAATTCCTCTGCCATCCCTGTCACATAAGCCCGGATCAGATCCGACGGATGGAAATTCTCCTCCGTCAGATTCCGCACGCTTCCAAAACTGCCGTCCTTCCCCCGCGCACCGCAGAGGCTGGGGTCAACAACCAGCGTTGTACCCTCCGCCGCCTTCCCCAGCGCTGCCATCTTTTCGTAGGCGTCGATCTTCACACCGGCAAACAGCTCCACTGTCTCCTCAAAAAAAGCGGCAAGCCTCTCGTAAGCCTTCCCGCCGTTTACCGATGCCTGCACATAGAGATAGCGCTGTCGGGTAAACGGTCTGACTTCCCCCGTCTGTATGGACTCGAGCCGTGTGTCCGTCACGGAAACCTGCGCCCCGGTTCCCACGTTGACGCCGACCACGCAGCTGTCCTCCCCGGCAGCCGCATAGAAACTTGCCTGATTGTCCCCAACCGCCGGCATCACCGGTATCCCGCGGTAAGATCCCGCCGCCTTCGCGTCCGCCGCGACCTGCGGATAATATCGGATATCCACCCCTGCCGCGCTCAGCGCGTCAAAATCAAATCTCCCCGCAGCGAGATCAAATCCCCCAAAACTTGCCGCGATGCTGCGGTCTGTCCCGGCGGCTGACAGACCGCACAGCCGCATCACCAGATAATCCCCGATGTTCACCATGCCGGCTGCCCCCGAGGGGATCTCTCCGCGTTTGTCCAGCGCAAAATGGGTTGCCGTCCCGTAGCCTGCGTATATCGGATAGTTCGTCCTGCGGGAGAGCCATTGGGCTGCATCCAGCCCTTCAAACAGCGTTTCTCTGCACGTCTCCTTCCAGGTGTAGTACGGCGAGAGCGCCCCCCCCTCCCGATCCACATACAAAATACCGTGCATCTGTGCAGACACGCCGATCACGCCCACGTCCGCGTTCCGATCCAGAAGCCAGTCCAGCTTTTCTTTTATCACGGACACGATCCGGTCCGCATCCTGCCGGAATCCTCCTTCCAGAAATTCGTTTGGCGCGCCCGCGCTCTCCTCTATCCTGCCGTTTTCCGGGTCGTACAGGACCAGGCAGATCGAGGTCGTTCCGATGTCTATTCCGATGGCTTTCATGACTTATCCTCCCACATGCGATCCAGAACTGTTTTGCTTCACATATATGATTTCAATAAATGCGTCCGCCGCGCAGGAGACCGTCACAAACCGCGTCCCTGCCGCCTCCTGCTCCGCCCATGCCGCCGCCCTGCCGTCGATCAGGATCTCCCGGGGACGCACCCTGGTGAACAGCCCAAAAGTTCCCGCGTCACTGACCTTGAGCGCAAGCCGGTCATCCCGCTCATACGCGGGAGTGATACAGCCTGCAGGGATAAACTTCTCCAGGATGCCGACCGGACATACGTCCCCTGCCGGCAGCAGCAGGAAGATCTCCGCATCGTTCTGATCCAGCGTAAACGTATAGTCCGTTTTTTCCGTCAGGCACGCCAGCGCCCGGCTCCTGTGACCGCAGACATACCAGTCCCTGCCTCCAAGCCCCGGAATGTCGGATATCCGAAGGCGCGCGCCGCACTGCTTTTGGGCTTCCCCGATGTTGAAAACTGCGACCACATAACCGTTTTTGTAGCGGTTAAAGAGTTTAAAGGCACCTCCCTTTTTGACCGGATCCTCAAACAGGCAGTCGCATGTCGGTGTTCCGATGTCCTCACAGCGTATGACCGTCCCATCCTTTCTGATCAGCGGCAAAATGTACGCGGGATCTGTCCTGCCCACCGGATCGCTGGTGTAGACCGGGCCGCCGCTGACCGCGCGCAGCACCGCATTCTGCCAGTTCTCCGCATGGTCGCTCCAGAACATATCCCAGTCATTCCAGTAAAACTGCCCCTGGAGCAGGGAGTTGAACGCATTCTGGACGGCATGCTCCCTGAAACCGTGCGCCACCTCCGGCACGAAATCGTCACTGCTCCTGGAGACCGCGCTGCTGGGACGGTTCCACATATCCTCGCTCGCCATGCCCATACAGTTGATGACCGCATTGTCAAAATGCAGCGCCGCGGACGCGTTCAGACCTGTCTGTACCGCCGCGGACGCTCTCCCGTACGCCCTGCGCCCCGCGTGAAAGAGCGAGATGGCACTCTGCCCGTCGACCTTGACAAAATCGATCCCGCACCGATTCCGCAGATATTCATGCCAGACATCGTAAAAGCGAAAGGCTTTCCCCGCCTCCGCCGCCGGGACAATGCGGCCGTCCGGAAGTCTCTCACAGCCTTCCTCCAGCGCCGTGTGCGCCTGGCTCTTGTCCTGCACGCCGTTCCAGTAGCCCATGACCGCATGCCACACGCCGACCTGCTCCATGCCAAACTCCTGTTTCATGCGGCGCACGCACTGCCCCAGCCCCTGGGGGAATTTGTCTCTGGCGGCATCCAGCCCCAGAAGCACCTGCCTGTCATAGTCGGCATCCAGCCATCCGTCGTCGATCAGCGCCCACTTCACAGGCACCTGTTTCTCCTGCAGCTCTGCCAGCTTGTCGCAGATCCCCTGCGCGGAAACCTTGTGATAGAACGCATCCCAGCTGCACCAGCCCAGTTTCTCAAACATGGCAGGATATCTGCGGTTCCTGCGCAGCATGGCTGTCCTGCCGGTCAGCTCGAGCACACACAGAACCGCTTTCTCGCAGCACTGGTACGGATCCTCTCCCCACGCGTAGGACAGACAGACGTCGTCCAGCGCATTCCTGCCGCCGCAGTTCGAAGCCGTGGTGACGCAGATCCCGTCCTCCGCGCCGGACAGATCCGTGCGGTACTCCCTGCCGCACACGGCGAGCACTGCCAGATAGGTTTCCCCTCCCTTGAGCAGCAGCAGCTGGGTCCGCTCAGGAATCTCCGCAAAAGATCCCGGGAACGCAGGCCGGATCCACCAGTCCTTGTGCTGGTAGACCGCCGTCATCCGCTCCGCACCGACGATCTGCACCGTGCAGGAAACTCCCTTTCCGGCATCGAGATACTCCTGCCTGCCAAAAAAGGGTGCCTTAGGCTCCTGTCTCCCCCTGATCGATACGACGCCCGCCTGCCCTTTCTGCTCAAGCTGTACCTCCGCCGTAAAACGCAGATCCTCCGCCGTGAATCCTGCGGGAAAAATCAGGCTCATGTTGTCATCTGTCCGGACAAAATACTGTTCTCTCATCGTCTACTCCCTCTGCATTCTTATAGTACATATTTTCACATTCTTTCACATTCTCTACTGCGTACTGCCGGTGAACAGATCGTTGACCATCTCATTAAAAAACTGCTCCGCCACAATCTCTCCGGCTCCGACCACCCCTGCATTTTCTTTCAGGCCGGACATGGACATCTGCGTTTCCTTCGCGCCCTTGACCTTGTAAGAATTTGCCACATCCTGTACGATCTCGAAATAGCGGGGGTATTTCTGGATCAGGATGCCGCCCAGCACGATCCGCTGCGGATCCAGGACATTGATCAGGTTGCTGACCGCAACCCCCATATAAAATGCCGACTGGTTCAGAAGGGATATGATCAGCAGATCCTTCCGCTCCACCATCTCGAACACGTCCTCGATCTCGAGCTGTTCCCTCTTCTCGTACAGCGGATGCCCCGGCTCTTTCTCCAGCCCGCCGCGCAGATCCCTCAGGATCGCGATCCCGGAACTCATCGCCTCCAGACAGCCCCTGTTCCCGCAATTGCACAGCGGACCGTTCAGATCCAGCGTGATATGCCCGAACTCCCCGGCGATGCGGTTTGCCCCCACATTCATCTTTCCATCTATAATAGACCCTGATCCGATCCCCATATCCACATCGATATAGGTCAGATCATTGGTATCTTTGTCATCTCCACACCAGTACTCCCCAAACGCGATCACGTTGGTATCTTTCTGTACAAAAACACTGCACCCAAAACGTTCTTCCAATATCTCCTTCAATGGCAGATACTTCAACACAGGGATATTGGGCGGTGTCAGAACGACACCGTTTACCGTGTCCACAGGGCCGGGAACTCCGATCCCGATGCCCAGAAACATCTCCTGGGCAATGCCAGACCTGCGGACAACCTCTCTCACATTGGCGATCACCAGCTCCATAAATGCGCTCTGGCTCTGGTTTTCCTTCGGCATACTGAACCTGTTTACCTCCATCACCTCGCCGCACAGGTTCAACACGGCAATGCTTGTCACAAACTTATTGATATGGATCCCGATCGTGTAGCGATAGTTCTCGTTGATGGCATAGGAAACTGCCTTTCTGCCCACATTGCCGCCTTCCATCTCATCACACCGGACAAGATCCAGGCTCTCGAGCTCCTCGATGATCTTCTTGATCGCCATGAAAGTCAGTCCCGTCACGGATGCCAGCCCCGCCTTCGTCGCAGTCTTCTTTTTGCGTATGTAATTCAGCACCGATCTCCTGTTGAAATTTTTCAGCTGCTCCTGGTTTCCCTTCTGTGTCATCTGTATCCTCTCCTTTTATCCGTAATAGCGGACGTACAGGCGCCCGCTATTTCCATTATAGGTCGGATATTAGTCTATTACAACCTCCGGATACTGATCATGCAATGCCTTTTTGAAGTCCTCTATCACGCCCGCATTATCTTTGCCAGCCTTGATGCCGTCTGTCGCCCACTTCTGGAACAGGTTCTGTACGGAACGGGTATACTTGTCCGGTGTGATGCCCACGATCTTGTTGCAGATCTCGCTGTAGGTCGCCATGAGGTTCTGCCCGCCGAAATCTTCGGAAGAATACCCCTCTGCCAGCGCGTCGCACACAGCCTTGCTCGCAGGAACCTGGTTGTGGTTCTCCGCATTGATCTTCTGGAAATCGTCGGACGCCACATACGCCAGGAATTTAGCCGCCAGGTCTTTTTTGTCCGTCTTATCATATACACAGATGCCGGTCGCACCTTCATAGGAAGCCCTAAAAGGTGTCGCCACGCCGACGTTGCCCGCGTTCTTCTCCCAGTCGGTGAAGAAGTCCCAGCTAGGCATCACTCTAAACAAAAGTTTGCCGTCATTCCATGCAGCCGCCCAGTCAGATCCCCAGCTGCCAAGCTCCGCATTCGCCTTGGACTCGTACATGGTGCGCATATTGTCCATCAGCCCCATCCAGTCGTCCGAGACGATGAGCTTGCCGTCGATCACGAGCGGATCGAAGGAAAACGCATCGACCTTGACCATCTCTGTGATGTTCGGCCACAGCGAAACCTCGCCGTTTGACTTCTCGTGGATCTCCTCGCCCTTTGCGATCACGGTCTCCCAGTCAGTCAGCATGGCGGAAATCTCCGCGGGATCGCTCGTGCCCAGCCACTGTTCCGCCGCATCCCTCAGATACCAGAAGCATACGGGGGAAGACTGGAACGAGAGTGTCTTGAACTTGCCGTTGGAATCCTTCATGCTGGCAACCTGGAAATCAAAGAAGTCCTTGGTCAGCTCCTCGATGTTCATATAAGACAGATCCGCGATAATGTCGCTGTCCAGAAATTCATACATGTAGTTCTCTTCCAGGTCAAACACATCCGGGACGCCCTGCCCGCTCTGCAGCGCCGTCAGGATCTTGGTCTTATACTCGTCCCCGCCGAAAACCTGCAGGTCGATGCTGACATTGGGATAGACCTCATTAAACGCCTTCACCAGATTGTTTGCGCTGTCCGTGTACGTCCAGTATGTAAACTCGCCCGTCACAGATGCGGGATCCTCCGCATCTGCGGGCGCCTCCGCGTCCGCGGGCGCAGTCTCCTGCACTGCGGGCGTCGTCTGCCCGGCTGCAGACTCTTTTTCTGTCTGGGTTGTCTCCGACGGGACCGTCTCTGACGGCTTGGAACCGCATCCGGCAAGCGCACCTGCCAGCATGGTAGCGGTCAGTAAAACAGACATCATCTTCTTTTTCATGTTTTTCCTCCTTAATCGTGTGCTTTGTTTTTGTTTCACATTTTCGCAACTTCTATCAGCCTTTCACGGCTGCACCAATGGAGATTTTCTCCATGATGATCTTGGATGAGAAGCAGAATACGATCACCATCGGGATGATGGAGATCAGCATGCCGACATACTGTGCACCGTAATCTGCATGTGTCGAATCGCGGACTGTCGCGATCATCAGGGGCAGTGTGAATTTCTTCTTATCGTTCAGTATGATGAGGGGTGTCAGGTAGCTGTTCCAGCTGCCGATGAAGGTCATGACCCCCTGTGTCACCAGCGCCGGGACTACCAGCGCAAGCACGATGCTGTGGAATATCCTCAGCTCCCCGCAGCCGTCCATGACAGCCGCCTCGATCAGCTCATTGGGCAGTGCACCGTCGATGAACTGTTTGTAGAAGAACACCGCAAAGCAGTTGGAGATCGTCGGGACGATCAGCGTCAGGTAATTGTTGAGCAGGTGCATCGCCTGGATCTCCTTGTAAAAACCGATGATCCCCAGCTGTCCGGGGAGCATCATCGCCACCAGGATAACAGAGAACAGAAAATTCTTACCCTTAAAGTCAAACTTGGAGAAGGCGTACGCCGCCATCATGGTAAAATAATTCTGGACCACCGTGACCGCCACCGCCAGGAACAGGCTGTTCATGATGCCCTTCGTCAGGTCGATGTTCTGGGTCAGGCGCATAAAGTTCTCTTTAAAATAGGAGCCGGGCAGCACATTGATCTTCGCCACGATATTGTAATTGTCGTGCGTGGAAGAGATGATCATGACGAAGAAAGGATAAAACGCTACCGCCGCGACGACCAATGCAAACAGATAGATGAAGGTTCTGCAGATTGTTTTTTTGATCCTTGCTTCCCCGGAAGAAATATTCGTTCTCATTTCGCCCTGTTACCTCTCTTTCTTGTAGTAGTCGCACCGTAATCATCCTGTTTCTCCCTCGTGATCATAAGCGATAATACACTGAAAAATGCTATGATCACGAAAATCCCGTAGGCAACCGCCGCGCCGTAGCCAAACTGGAATCTGACGAATGCGGAATCGTACATATATTTCGCCATGGTCGTTGTCGCATCGCCCGGAACGGTGGTAAACACCAGTTTAGACTCGTCAAATATCTGCAGACCGCCGATGATGGACGTCACCATGACATAGATCAGGATCGGCTTCATCAGCGGGATCGTGATCTTGCTGATCTTCTGCCACGCAGTCGCGCCATCCACCTCCGCCGCTTCCATGACCTCCTCCGAGATGGAGTTGATGCCCGCCGTAAAGTAAATGATGTTGAAACCAAAGTTCTTCCAGCATATGGCGATCGCGATGACAACCCTCGCCAGCATCTGGTGGTTCTGGAAGTCTACCGCTTTCAGCCCCAGCATGGTGATCACGTTGTTGACCGCTCCCCCGGGGTAAGCGAACATGGCACCGAACAAAAGCCCTATGGTGACAGGCGTCACCAGATTCGGGAAGTAGTACAGGTTTCGCAGCACCATCTTGCCGCGGAACCACTTATTGCTCAGGATCAGCGACAAAATAAACGCGATGGACAGCTGCGGTATGATCGACATGATCCAGATCAGCAGCGTATTGCCGATGGATCGGAAAAAGTACCCGGATTCGATCAGTCGGACATAATTCTCCATCCCCACAAATGTCAGTTTACCCGACAGCAGATCCATACTGCAGAAGCTCAGCACGAATGAGTACAGGATAGGGAACAGGTTAAATACTAAAAAAACTATAAAAAATGGCGCAATATACAGGTATGCATATTTGTTTCTCTTTTTGGATTTCAAGTCTTCTATACCTCCTCATCTTCCTTTGTATTGTTCGATATGTACACTTTTTTATCCTTTCCCCGCTCACAAGTGTACTGTTTGTCTGTGCCTATATCATATTACATTTCCTTTGTGATTGCAATATATAATCAAACTTTTTTTAATAATTACTTCCTTTTCGTTCATTTGTCCAAAAGAGTCCGCTTTTTTTCTCCTTATTTCCTGATTTTTTGTCTTGTTTTTACAAATTTTATCTAAATTATACAAACCTATGTTCTCATTTGATTGAAAATTTCACAAAAATATGGCAATTATTAAAATTTATTTAATAATTGCCATATTTTTCCTTTTTGTTCAGTTGTCAGTCGGCGAGGGAATGCGGACGCTCGAAAACTTACATATTTTCTCTTCGCCCTGCACATACTATCACCGAAAGGAAGGTGCTGACATATGAATCTTGACGAAGTGATCTGCTTCTGCCAGAGTGTCACCAGCGGCATGATCAAAGACGCCGTTGACAACGGAGCCGCTACCCTGGAGGAAGTCCAGGAAAGAACCGGCGCAGGTACCGTGTGCGGTTCCTGCATCGCCAATGTACAACGCCTGGTGGAGCAGTTTGTCGCAGAACGCGCCGGGTCGTGAACACGCGATCGAGCAGGGGAAAGACTTCCTCCCCTACTCGACCCGCGTCCCACATGTCTTCCATCTGTTATCACTTCATCCGATCCGACAATGGCAATATGGCGTCAAACCAAACTCGGCAGGCGCGACAATGACTTTTATTCTGCTTCTGACAACAGATGACAGTCCGCAGGACAAAAAAACCGGACACATTTCTGCATCCGGCATACCACCATTTCCTTTTTCTTCTGTTTGCCATCATACTATAGTGGCGTGGACTGCCCCCTATCCTGTTCCTCCTTTCTGAACGGCATCCGATACAGCCGCAGGCTCTCTTTCTGCGATTCAAGCTCCCGCTCTGCGATGAACGCCACAAAGTCCCCGTCATCCCGGTGCGCCCGCTCCAGCAGGTACACATACTCCAGACGCGGCACAGGCAGCCACAGCAATATGCGTATTGGCAATCTCCGCAGGAATCACAGCAACTCTTTAAATGCGTCTTCCATTTCTTTCGACAGCGCCAATGCCTCACTGCCAAGTGTTTCCGCTGCTCTGTGCTGTACATTTTTCTGCACCTCTGCATCACCGGTCACAAACCCGTTTGCAATCAAAAACTTACCATTTAATAAAACGCTGCAGACTTCATCATCATAATCGACAAGATAGATATAAAGAATCGGCGATTCACCATCTTCAAGGACAACAACATCATTTGGCCGCAGATCCAATGCTGCAACTGTCCCATCTTTGGTTTTGACCGGGTGATAATCACTCACTTCAATCAAATGACCATCAACCGTTTGAATATGAACCATCTTATCCTCATGACCGCCGACAGATACCGATATTACCTCGGCAGATGAACCGTCCTCACACTTTACCGTCTCACCTGATACAAGTTCTGTTATCACTTTTTTCGAGCCATCTGCCATTCTGACCCAGCATTTTTTGCTAAAACACCCCCACAAAATATGCAGCGGAGGAATATATACTTCTGAACTGTTCTTTGAATAGTAGAACTCGCTCCCGGAAGGTGAATCCACACTTTTAATGCTAAAGGGAATATTACATTCCCCCAATTTGCCTCCAAGATCACATTTGAAATACCCCTGTAAATGCAGATAGAGTGTTGTGTTTGTCCCAAACTTACGGCAGTCTATCCTTTCACCGGCTCCCCAGAATGGCGCATAGGAGAATTCAACTTTCTTACCAGATACCTTGAAAAATTTTGCTATTTCTGAGGAATCATGGTCATAGTACACGACTCCTTCATTAGCAAACTGCAGTTGTGTCTTATACGACTGTGCATCTACAGCGTACTTTATCGGAGTAGCAGTGTCTATTGTTGTAAATTCACCGTTTATTTTCATATAAATACCGGTACTTTTGCCCGTTCCGTCATGATTCCGTTCCACATGCGCTTCCTCGTCTGTCACACTATAGTCAGTGTTTGCATCAGCCGGACGGCCATATACGTAATTGATCTGCCTGTTGTTTTTTGAGGATTTGGGATCAGTAATCGCCATCTCCTTGATCATTTCACTTCCGCCAAGCAACGTCGTCTTTTGCTCGCATCTCTCCGCTCTCAGCATTCCGTTATTGTCACTGTAACTGAACGCTGTCTGAGCATGAATCATTTTCGTTTTGTCAGCATATACGTTTTTTAGATCATCGCCAAAAGTCTTCGTTAAAAAATCGTTCCCATCAAAATCTTCTGGTGTATACAATGTACTGAATGCATCAATCAGTGTATGTTCTGTCTCATCAGACATTTCTCCCTGCATAAATACCGAAACCGGAGGAACACCTGTGAAGCGTGCATCGCTCACCAGCCTTGTCGAAACAGAATCATTATCAGAACATGTTTTTTGATCTGTAACTGTATGGATCATATCAAGCGAACCACCATAAGTCTGAATACCGCTTTTGGTATCATTCAACTGCTCTGACGCAGACTTTTGTGTTTGCTGCCATGCTCTGTAAAAAAGCGGGTACTTTGATCTCACATATTCCTCACCGCCGAATAAGTCAATATATGCCTGTGCCTGTTCAAAATCAGAGAAATCAAGCTCTGTCTGCCCAGGTCTGAATACTGAAAGAAGTGATTTCACCATTCCTATTCAACCTCCTTACCATTAAGGATCACTGTGCCCTTACCGCCGCTGCTCCCGTCAGTTCCCCGACTGCCATTAGTACTGCCAGATGCCGGATTGGGAGTACCGCCGATACCGCCCTGGCCTCCTTTACCGCCTGGCGATACGGCATTCGTTACTTTGCAGACATATGCGGATTCCGATGCGCCAGAACAAGTTACTGTGAGTGTAAAATCAGACTGGTCGCCACCGTCGCCGCCGATTCCACCATCGCCGCCATAACCGCCTACGGCTCCCTCACGGCTGCTTTTTCCGCCATTGCCTCCGTTTCCGCCCTGGCCTCCTTTACCGCCGCCATAATAAACATTGAGATCAAATTGTAAATTATTTACGATAAGATCAAAATCCTGGTTTAACGGGAGTCCATTTCCCCCAGGAGCACCCCATCCACCGTTGCCGCCTTGACTGCCATCGCCGCCATCGCCGCCATTGTCACCTTTCGCACCATCTCTGCCAGCGATAATGATATCAAATCCGTTATAGATATCGTCCTGTTCATACGGTTGGGACTCTGCCTCGAAAATCCGAATCCCTGACTCCGGTATTTCACGCGTCAAAGTTTCGACGGAAAATTTGCTTCCGTCAAGTATGCGTATATATGCGCCTTTCTCGAGCACAACATAATTATACTCACGACAATCACCTGTACCACTCACGATCAGCGGACACTCTCTGGACACAATAATACTTGGTTTTTCTTTTGTTCCTGACATTTTTAGCCTCCTTTTTTAATATATAGCCTCTCGGAATCTCGAAGCCTTATTCTATGCGGCTTTCAAGATTCCATTTTTATAAATTCCCTCACTTTTTTCTAAAACTTTTCAAAAAACTATTGACAAACCGCCGGCACAGACTTTTTGATCGGGGGGCGTTTTTTATTGAAACCTTGCAATCCCGGCGGTCATTCCGCCTGCCAGGAAAATCTACTGGCTCAACTTCGTAAATACTATCCGGATGCCGCTTCTTTCCCTGCCTATGCCGTCTGCGGATCATATGGATGCAAGATGTGCCCACAGGCGCAGGGCGCTGGGCCATCTGACCCAGAATGGTGGGCATATGCCTCCCTCAGCTATCCAGTTGATAACATTTCCCGTGCACGAGTTCGTGTATATACTAAACCGTTCTGCTATTACCCCCGGATTCGGAAGTTTTCCCTCGATCGCTTTGTAGGTTTTATCCGTCACCTTAAGCCTGCTAAGTCTAAGTTTTGGCGAATCACCCAAAAACATTAGCCGTTCCTGCACGAGTGTAGTACCATTTACCAAAGGCCAGACATCCCTTGCTGACTGGAGATTGTTCTGCTTATACAGTCCAAGCATAGAATGATTATAATCATTTGAATGCAGTTCCGTCCCGATTCCTATTTCGCATTGATCATTGCGCGCCCCGACATTCCTTGCAATATTGGACCGGAATCCCGATGTCAGACCCGCAAATGCTCCGACAACCGCACCGCACACCGCACCCTGCCATATAGCTGTTCCTTCATTTGCATTGAAATTACAGCCGTGTGCCAGATTCAGAAATCCATTGGTCACATACCCATCCAGCATTCCCGTCACGATCCCCGTCCCTACATCCGTGATAAACGTGGATACTGCCGCAGAACACCCGATCCCTACCAGGCATGTTCCGGGTATCGCGGCACCGACACCGGCAGTCAATGCGCCAAATGCAAATCCGCAGCCAACAGTGATCCCCCAGTCCTTTGCGTCAAAATCACCTCCCTTTACTGCCGTAGATATTCCATAGACAGCCGACCCGACACCGGCACCTGCCAGTCCTGCGCCCACCAATCCAAGCGATAGAGCCAGCGCCGGAGCCGCTAATCCGCCTGATACGATTGTCAACGCCACACCGGCCGCAAAAGCGGCAATGCCGCCCAGTATCGCCCCGAAGATTCCCCACGAAAAAGCCCCATCAGGATCGACATAGTTGATCCAATCTGCATTTCCGTAGACATATGGATTGACAAACTGCGCCATAGGATCAATCGAAAGAAATCTTCCGGTTTTTGCGTCATAAAACCGATGCTCGAAACGATAGACCCCAAAACCTTCCTCATACGAGATATATCTCGCACCGATAAACCCAATTGCCGCCAGGTCCCTTACCGAATCATCTGAATAGCTGTATTCTATCGCACCCCCGACTGTGTAACGGTACGCCCTGCAGACGTTCCCACCATCAGACACTGCAACGACTGAACCCTGATAGTCCTTCAACAGCCAATAAATTTTTCCGTTTACAATCTCAGCTGCTATCCCGTTGGCTCCATATACAAACAATTTCAATGATCCCGTATCATCCCTCTCCAGTACTGTCTTTCCCCCGATCGTCACACAATATGTCCTTCTGCCATTTTCATTGTGCATACATATACCATTTGCACCATATCCATAATCTGTTTCAGAATCCTGAGACTGTAGTTTGATCACTTTCTCAAAAACCCTGTCGTATTCAATCCCGCAAAATCCTGCTTTCACGACTGCACCACGATTATTATACAAATACGATGTACCACCTGATCGGAGCAGCCGGTTGGAGCCTTTCTGGTATTCCAGCCTCTCTCCGCCAAATCCATTGCCTGGATTATTGTTGAAATCATACACGATGACAGCCGGGCTTTTCCCAGTATCAGTCACCGATGAAATTCTTCCCAGCGCATCATATGCGACAGTGCGTCTGTGATCCTGCGCAAAAACTGCATCTGCCCCCTTTATGCTTGTCGTTATTTCCGTAATCTTTCCCGAATAAAAATTTTCTTCGTCATACACCAGTTCCTGCGTCAATATATCATCTGCTATTCCAGAAAGCACATGAGCAGAATTGTAAGTATAAAAGCGTTTCATATTTCCAAACAACTCAGCAGTCAGCTTTCCATTCGGATCGTATTCTGTACCATATATTTTTTCTCCGTTATATTGAATCGCTTTCACCCTTCCGGATGCATCATATCTGTATTCCAATTTACCATCTGCAGGATCGGATGTCTCTCTTGCTATAACCCTGCCTGACAGATCATATTTGGTAATAACACTTTCGGTGTGCCCGTCGATACTCACTGAATATACGCTGACATTTCCCGATTCATCATAATGATAAGTTTCTATTATGGTATGATTCCTGTCATTATATGTAATCAATTTTGAAACACGCCCAATCTCATAGGCATTTTGGGTATCCGTTCCGTCATAGTAATATATTTGTCTGGACGGTTTTGCACCCGCGGGCGGATCATTTATCGTGTCCGCTGTTTTTCTAAGCTCTTCTTCATTGTATACCGCATTTACTGATCCGACTTCCGTTTCTCTCCCATATGCATCATAAACATGATAAATATAAAAATCTTCATCGGAATCACTGTTCAGAAAACGCAGCCTGCCGTAGGAGTCATATACCGTTCTCACAAGGGAATAATCCGGTTCCCTGCGGCTTGAGATATATCCAAGCGCATCATATGTAATCTCGCCGACTGCAGAAGCATCCCCCCCAAAATAATTGGGATAATAGATCTTTTCATGTTGTCCTCTGATATTATTCTCATAAGCTGTGACAATCCGTTCCTCTCCCTGCTGCTCAATCGTCATAACCAGACCAAAACCATCATTGATACGTGTCGTCGATATTTTGTCCATGCCCGTGACTGAATGTGCGATACATGTATTATCCTGAATCCCAAACGGAAGCGAGACTGCTGCTGCCGTTATTGCCGCTGCCGTATGTCCGCCCCCCATTTTAAACTTCGCACCAAAAGAAGAATTTTCTACCGGACAGCACTGCTCATCGGAAGTATACTTAACAGACGAGAACGGATATCCCTCTGCCTTCGGAAATAAGTCTGCCACCTCCCCACTGACAGGTTCTGACATACCTTTATATCCCGTGATGAAGTTTTCCCGGTAGCCAAAATTTGTGTCCGCCATAAGCGCAGCAGCCGTCTCTGTCTCCAAAGCCCCGATCTCGTTGTAGATGTAATGTTTTACCTCCAGACCTTTGTCCGTCATACTCTGGCATTGTATACAGCGCCCGCTCAAATCGGAATAATTAATGGATAACGATGCTTCCGGAATATAGCCAAAGACAGATATATCCTCTAAATTGTCTGCCTTCACCAACAGACTGACCGCCCCGGATTCAGATACCTTCTCTGTCAGTAATATTTTTCCTTCTCCCATAAAGCGAACAAACTTTCCCACTTTTACAAGCATATAATTTTCACCATGCTCTGTATCGTCTACTGTTTTGTGCGCTGTACCATCACAAAAACTCCACTTTCCGTTTTCCATTCTGATAGACACCTGCCCAAATACAAATGCAGGCATGGACCGTCCACTGCCACTCTTTCTCTTGACAAAGACCGCAAAATCAGTCTGCGGATTACAGGAAAATCCATCTGAAAGACATGAAAAAAGTGAATTATCTATATAACCTAACCTGCAGTCATACACTGCGCTTTCCGAAACCGCCTTCGCAGAAAATGTCTCCACAATCCTATTATCCCCCGATGTGTTGTGGAATCCTAAGAATCTTCCAAAATCATCGGCATTTGCCACGGCGCACTGTAATCTGTCATAATAGATCCTTGTACCTGCAAGTGTATTTTCATGCCTTGCACAAACATTGAAATGATCACCACCGTAAACGGTTGCGGACGCATGAGCCGTCAGCGGAGTCACAAAAAGCACATCGAGATAAAAATCTCCATCGGAACAAAAAGATACAGATCTGCCAGCAGCCGTATTGGTCAATGGCAGTGCGATTCTGCTCCAGCAGTCAAAGACTATATTTTTATCGTCCAGTATTTCAGTGACGCCTCCGCATTGTATTGTCACTGTTTTCATAGCATATACTGCAAATGAGACCAGCACCCCCTCTGGACGGACAGATCCGACCGATGCCGTCAATGCAATCCCGGCCCTGACAAGCAGAGAACGCGTTCCTGAATAACATCGGTCCGTCGTTACCGCCTGTCCGACAGCACCTGCACTCAATGCAAGCCCTCTCAAATCCTCATATTCTTCAAACCCGCAATAGAGTGCTTCGTCATATCGGCAGTCTGCTATTTCCGCGATCACGACATCCGAATTAATATCATAAATCGTCGTATTGCACATACCGAATGCATCGCGCGTTGTAAGTTCATTGCAGAACTTATCAGTTTCCAGCACCTCCTCCGTCTTCGTCCAGTTAACGCCGTTTTCGCAGGATGGCTCCCCTTTTCCGTTCCATTGCAATTTTGCGCTTTTATACAAATACCCGGCATTATTCATCTTCGTTTCATATTTCTCAGCCTCCAACACGATTCCCGTATTCTCGTCGCGAACGATTGATCCCGAACGTTCTGAAAGAATATTCTGCCCAAGCGCAGACGGATCATCATCCAGGGTATATCTGTATGACCGGCTCCTGATGATCTGTCTGCCGGCCTTATCCATGGATATTTTTGTACTTTTTCTCAGAACATAATATTCCGGATCATATTCATTCTCAATAATCGTTTCAACAACCGCAGTCTTTCCGGTAAAAGAACCTGTATTATAATCAAAACTGTTAAAGTATTCACGCCTTACATTTCTTTTCTGTACGATATAAAATCCTACAACATCAAGCGCATAAGAAAAAGTATCGTTTCTCCGCAGAACAGAATTTTCAGCATTATATTCAACGGTGGCATAAAGCCTGCCGCTAAAATGCGAATAGTACTCTTTCACATTTGTAGCCGGATCATCCGGATATTGAAAATCATCTGGTGAAGCGCCATTAAAATAAAGATAATCCGTTTTGCCAAAACATGCCCCTTTGTCCGCGGGAATAACCGAAACTGCCGAAAAAGCGAGACTGCCGCCGTCAAGCCGCGAACATTCTTGATGATAGTCCACAAAAATATTCTGAACCCCCATGCCAAAATCATATTTCATTACTGCTGCTACCGACTGCCTGTACTGTCTGACGTAACGATTACCTTTTAATCTATGCAAAGAAATGTGCAATTTTGTCCTCGTGAAAAACTGTGAGATTCCACAGCTATAGCCAAGCGAATCATCAAGTACCTCCCCCTCAAACTCTGTGTGATCAGCTAAACCGTCCGCATAGACCGGCACCACTCTCATCGTGTTCTTATTATTGAGATTATAAGCAAGATATGCACCGCCGATCGAATTGAGACGCACCGAAGACAACTCAGCATCTTTAGGCAGCGCCCCCACTGAAATCCACTCCCCGTTCCCATTTCGCCGAAATACATTTCCGCCGATCACTGCATACGCCCCAGATATGATCGGGCTGTTTATGCGATCTGCCGAGACGCTTTTCACGGCAGGCGCTCCATCTTTCGTCCAGACATTCTTATACGGATCAAAACGCATTGCATAATAAGTGACTGTTTTCCTGTCGAACTCTGCACCCACAAACAGATCTGAACCATAGCCGTATACATACTCACAATTCCTCCGCGGAGAAAGCAGCTCGCACTTTACATACCCCATTGGTGTATAACGGTATGCCGTATTGGCAAACCCTATCATTGTGTCAGCAGCTATCGTGTAGTGGATCGGATTTCCTACTTCACCGGACTGTGCGATCTCAAATATTTGATAACCAGTAAAACAATAATCTATATCCCACCGAAAGGCGATAAGTGTAGCCAGTGTCCTGTCAGTATTTTTATCATACTTGAAGAATGCCGCACTGCCTATCGATGCGTTTATGGACAACGGCGGGAAGATATCTTTGTAATCCCAATCAACCTCCGCAGGCACATCCAAATAATTCCCCTGAATCCAATTATGATTCTCATCCGAATAAAAACTCATCAGGCGCACACTTTTTGCGTCCCGTCCGTATGCCCCAAAGATACAGTTTCTGCCTGCGGAGAGCACATTATTTGCCATGGGATCGACGGGCATAAGGTATTTATGCCATGAGCAGTCCGTATAATGATACTGATAGATCTCAAGCTGTTTTTGCCCGGAATGCTGAACACCGACAAAACTGTCTCCACACACCACTGACGGACGCCCAGACTCTTTCAGGTAATATTCCACTGGCTCCCAGTCTGCACAGCGTATCGGAGAACGCTTATAAAGTCTCAATACATAGGAATTTTTCGCAGGCATGCGATAAACAAGCGCCACAAGGCCGTCGCCTGTATAAATCCTTGCACGATCCGCTGATACACTTGAAAAATAATCATCTGAATATTTTTTCCAGACAACATCAAAAAAGTGAATTTGAAAACGAAGTTTATCGCCCAGCTGCGTACAGACAACAATAAAATCAGCTCCTATTGCAGTCTGTACAGCATCATCAGAATTGTTAGAACTGCAGTCTATACGTCCATCCGGATGATACTTTGTCAGCGTTTGCTGCTCATAGGTATAAGCAACCGCCCCCGTCATAGGCATGATCTTTTTGGAGAGCCAAGCGGTATCCGCATCGTACTCAAATCGGATCGGTGGCATATTTTCTCCCGTCGGAAGCTGTTGCGTCACAGACATGAGTAATCTCTTACGTTCCTTTTTTGCAGATGATATCAGACTATACTCCAATATCTGCCTGTACAGCAATTTTCCAGCCTGGTTCTTCACTTCTATGCGGGACAGGTATCGGTTCTCGCATATTCCCTGATAAAGCAGGCGGTTCCTTTGCGGAATGTTTGCAGGAGCATACTCATCCGGCATTTTCAACTCATAGAAAAGCTCTACACGATGTCCATAAGATGACGTCATACGATTCAGGTAAATTTCTGACGTAAATTCACTATCCCCAATGGGCATTTTGATATTATCGTATTCAAATTCAACGAATCCTCCTTTAGGCGATTCGACTTTTGAAAGATACCAGCCGACCGGATACTGCTTCCCACCGCCCCCGTTATATGCACCCGTAAAATTCCCCCACGCAACATTAATCTCTGTGCTATCACCTGATCCATATGTGAATCTATGACCATTTTCTTTTAGAATTTCCCAGTAAACTTCTGCCTTTCTGGTAACAAGACGGATCTTCCACAGCGGATGTTCCACAGCGTAAAAATAAACCGCTTCCGCGTCCTTCCCTGTCTGATACAGCGGGTATTGCCCCCCATCACTCGCCAAAAAATAAGACGTGTTATAAGTCTCCTTCTGTGCGCGTGAACTCACTGCTATATACGAAAGCGGCATTGACCAGCCGAATCCGACCACCGACGATATACTATCCACATTGCTGCTATGAAACGTCTCCTCGCTGCCTGGACTATAATTAATCTGGAGGGAAAATCCAAGCCCATCGCGTCCATCCAGATTTGCCAAAACCACGGGGAAACTCAAATTGCCACGATACAGATTCACATCACTCTGAATATTTTTGTATCCTATATCTGCTGATTGACCTCCTCGCGCTGCTGTTTCCGCACCAAACGGATTATTTGAGTCCATACATTTACCTCCTTGACCACGCTCATCGGCATATGTATACATCTTGATACCAACTATAAAGCGCCCATCTGCAGGCAGTCTGACATACGTATGAAATACCGGCACATACTGTCCGTATTCTATTCTTTCAGGCTCCCTTTCTGACAGGTTTATTCACTATGCCTTTTTCAGCTACTCGCTTTTAACAGCTCCATTCACTTATTCATACTCATTCTATTTAATTCATTCAAAATTATCATTATGAATCCTATTTTTCTCAGCATTTTGAACAAATAATTAGAAATTATTTTATCATTTCTTGTCTAAATAGACAAGGGACAGAATTGGCCAAAACCAGACTTTTTCAATTAATCGGCAACCGACCGGGCTGGTTCTGCTCTGGTTTCATGGAAGGCGGTTTACGATTTTGCTTCGGTTATTATTATGGAGTCCCTTTATCGGTAAATAAAAACGCCTGCAGCATTTACTGTAGGCGTCCTTATATTTGCGACGAAAGCAACATGTTGTAAATGGCATCTTGTTTTGAACATGGCTTTGTATTCTTTTATTTTCTTCTCCCAACGCCCTTTCCGTTGACATAGAGCTTCACACAGGCAGCATCTGCATAAACTTCTACTTCCGCCCTGTTGCCCTCACAGTTCTTCCATGCCCAGCCCGCAAAGGCATTGGTTCCCCTCCACCAGACAAAGCGGCTTTCTGTGAATATTTCCAGACCCTTGACATCTGGGGATGTCTCCATTATGATGAGGGAAAAGATAACGGCCAATAGTACGTTTTCTGAAAAAAGTCCGTTATCATACCGATGCACAGAAAGGTTTCCGTACAGGGAGGGCTTATGGAACAGAAATTGGATTTGAGGATACAGAAAACTTACCTGGCTCTGAGCGGGGCGCTGCTGGCGGCCATGGGGGAAAAACCCTTTGAGGCGATCCGTGTCAACGAGCTGTGTGACCGGGCCATGGTGCGCAAATCCACTTTTTATAAACATTTTGGGGACAAGTACGAGCTGCTGGCTTTCGTGGTGCGGCAGGGCCTGAGGTGGTTTGACGCGCAGATAGGGAAAGAAACCGTGGATATGAACCCGGTGGATTCCAACGCTGAATACAGCGGTGTCCCTTAATCCGGCGATGCCCTCCGCGGCGGCAAGCGCCAGTTCCTGGTTGCGCCCGCCCTTTCCGGTTCCGGTCAGGTGCACGACGGTTTCGCCCCCTGCCAGAAACGCCAGGCTCCGCCCGGTATCCTGATGCGTCCTTGCGATGGCGGCCAGAAAACTTCCCGCCTCCCTGGCCTCGCAGCACATACAATTGCAGAAATGGAATTAAGAATCCCCGGCAATCAATACTTCACTAAGGAACTGTTAAGCGGTTGGTTTGTACAAAGTAACCGTCCTTGGATCAGAGAGCGTATGCTATACAGAATCCGCTGTCGTTGAATCAAAATACCCTTTGTCTGTCATATATGTTTTTACACTGCCGTTATTGTTGTACCCTGTCCTCATCCAATTTTCACCGGCATAGGAGCCCTTTTTGGGTGCCGGTTACCATTTACCGGCATTATCAATTGGAATACCTCCAGCATTTATACATTTTGACACAAAATTAGCACAATCGCTTCCTAAGCCATTACCTGATGAAAACTCTGGCGTTGCTGTTACATTATCTATTGCATATTTCACGGCAGTATCTTGAAGTATGCCGAAAAAGTCTGTAGAATCAATGATTTCCCGGCAGGAAGAAGCGCTTACTACACCACTACTGCACCATTTTTGAAAGAGCCTTGAAATGACATTGCATATTGCTAAATAAATCTGTTTATAAGGTGGCAGGTTTCTTCATGGAAAGTGAACTGCCATTTGGCTTAAAAAATTTACTGCATTTTTGCATAATACATAGTGATTTAATGAAGAAAGATTTTTAACAGTAGTTGTTTTTTGTAGAATAGCAGCGTACAATATGGATAATGATAAAATTAAGATAAAATATGGATAAGGAGTGAGCGCTTATGTTACAGATTAGTATGGACAAAATGATGCGTTTATAAAATGCCAGAACACTATCAGATCTACCTTGCCCAGGGATCACGCGATGACTTAAAACTGATCGCCACTGTTTGAGGACATTTTTAAAACTAACTCTACAAAATGAAATATTGATATGCAAAAGCAGGCTGTCTCTAGTGGCAACATTAGTGACAGTTTTTCTTATGACCAATGAGAAATGGAAGCGATACCGCAATTCCCTGAAAAGCAAACCCGGCGCTTCGACCTGGAAGAATTATGATATCGCTTTTAATTTCTTTGCAAACATCCACCCGCAGAAAGTCATCTCCCTGCGTGCACAGGATCTGCAGGACTGCATCACAGCACAGAGCAGTAAATCACGCACTACTGTCGGCAATATGCGTGCTGTTGTCCGCGGCATGTGGAATTATGCTGTGATGAATGAGATTGTAGAAAATGACATCACACAGCACCTTGTATTCGAATTTACAGAATCCAGTGTACCTATTCATACCAGATTTACTGACAAAGAAATCAGTACGCTCTGGGAATCCCTCTGGGTGATCAACAATGTAGATATCATCCTCATCTACATTTATACGGGAGTACGCCCTGTGGAGCTGCTCGAGATCAAATCCGAAAATGTCCATCTAAACGAACGATATATGATCGGCGGTGTAAAAACAGAAGCAGGAAAGAACAGGGTTATCCCTATACATGAATCCATTGTCCCCCTGATCGAATACCGTCTCTCACAGAACCGAAAATACCTGATTACCAACAAATATAAGAAAATCCCCAAAGTACAATACTTTGGGGACCCTTTTTTCTCAATCAGCACACGCCCTGCGCGAGCATCGCGTTGACAACCTTCTCAAAGCCTGCGATATTGGCGCCTGCCACATAGTTGCCTTCCATGCCGTATCTCTTTGCCGCATCGTCGATATTGTGATAGATGTTCACCATGATATTCTTTAACTTCGCGTCAACCTCCTCGAAGCTCCAGCTCAGTCTCTCGCTGTTCTGGGACATCTCCAGCGCGGAAGTCGCAACGCCGCCTGCGTTTGCAGCCTTGCCGCCGACAAACCACACACCGTTCTGCTGTAAGTACTCGGTAGCCTCGATCGTCGTGGGCATGTTCGCGCCCTCGCACACACACTTGCAGCCGTTTGCCACGAGCTGTTTTGCATCTTCGAGCAGAAGCTCGTTCTGTGTCGCGCACGGAAGTGCGATGTCACACTTGATCTGCCATACGCCTGCGCCGCTCCTGTCCGCCGCACTCACTTCATGGTACTCTGCGCTCGGTCTTGCCGCCGCGTACTCCGTCAGTCTCGCCCTCTTAACTTCCTTCACTTCCCTGAGAAGCGCCACATCGATCCCCTCGGGATCATAGATCCAGCCTGTGGAATCAGAGCAGGTGACAACCTTTGCGCCCATCTGCTGTGCCTTCTGCGTCGCGTAGATCGCAACGTTGCCCGCGCCTGACACAACGACAGTCTTGCCTTCCATGGACTCTCCGTGGCACTTGATCAGCTCCTCCGTCAAATAGAGCAGACCGTAACCTGTCGCCTCGGTGCGCGCCAGGGAACCACCGTATGTAAGCCCCTTGCCTGTGAGAACGCCCTCAAATGTGCCCCTGATCCTCTTGTACTGGCCGAACATAAAGCCGATCTCCCTGGCACCTGTACCGATATCGCCGGCAGGAACATCGACATCCGCGCCAATATATTTTGACAGCTCCGTCATAAAGCTCTGGCAGAATGCCATGATCTCCCTGTCGGACTTGCCCTTCGGGTCAAAGTCAGAACCACCCTTGCCGCCGCCGATCGGAAGGCTTGTGAGCGAGTTCTTGAAGATCTGCTCGAACCCTAAGAACTTGATAATGCCTAAATTTACAGAAGGATGCAGACGAAGCCCGCCCTTGTAAGGTCCGATCGCATTGTTGAACTGCACGCGGAAACCTCTGTTCACCTGCACCTGCCCCTTGTCGTCCACCCACGGCACGCGGAACATGAACTGGCGATCCGGCTCCGTGATCCTCTCGAGGATCGCGTTCTTCCTGTAAAGCTCCTCATTCGCCTCCACAACTGGTCTGAGCGAATTCAGAACCTCTGTCACAGCCTGGATAAATTCAGGCTCGCTTGCATTCTTTTTCTTTACAAGCTCCAATACCTCATCTACATAAGACATCTTTTATTCCTCCTTCGATTTGAAATAGTTTTGAACATCTGTTTTTATAGAAATTGATTTAACACTGTAGCGCACTAAACTCAACGAATATATTATAATTTAATTTTTTTTCCAGCACAACAAAAAAATGCAGTCACAGAAAATTTTGTGCAATTTACTAAAATTTGTTGTTATAATTCACGTTTTTCAGTCCTATTTGACGCATGTTCTGTGCGCCGGAGCACATTGGAAGGAGGTCTTCTGCCTACTTTGCCGCCTTTCCGGGAAGCTCATAGCGTCTCAGATGTTCCTGCATGGCCCTGTCAAACTCCGATCCCTCGCCCTTCTCAATACTGTCGACATACTCGTGCGCGTGCGTGTCGTCCTCGCGCAGCTGCATGACATTGATCGCCAGATTCGAACAGTGGTCTGCGATCCGCTCAAAATTGTTGGTGATATCCGAGAGGACAAAGCCCATCTCCGCCGTGCACTTTCCTTTCCTCAGACGTTTCATGTGCCGTTTCTTCATCTCTTTCTGCAGGATATCGATCGTCTCCTCAAACGGTTCTATGAGCTTCGCCGCCTCATCATCCCCCGATTCAAAGACAGCCACAGATGCGCTCACGATATCCCTGACCGCCTGCGAGAACACTTTCAGCTCCTCCGTCGCCTTGTCCGAAAAGGACTGTTCCTTCTTGTTCATCGCCCTGGCACAGTCCACCAGATTCATCGCATGGTCCGCGATCCGCTCGAGATCCCCCACGCTGTGCTGGAGCATATTGAGCTTGCGCGAATCCTGCTCGCTCAGATTCCTGCTCGCAAGCTTGACCAGATAACCGCTGATCTCGTCGTCATAGCGGTCGACGAGATTCTCCATCTGCTCGACCTCCGCCGCAGTCTTCTTGTCGTAGTCAAACAGGTTGTACGTCGCCTTGCCCAGGGATTCGCTGGTGAGCTCAGCCATCTTGAGCGTGTATGAGTACGCCTGCTCAAGCGCAAAGGACGGCGTGTTCAGGAAGCGCTCGTCCATCTTGGCAAAGAGCTCGCTTTCCATCGCCTGCCGCTCCTCCTCATCGTCGCGCCTGATGAGGATAAACGACAGTTTTTCCAGATAATCCGCAAACGGGAGCAGGATCAGGGTCGCGACCACGTTAAATCCGGTGTGCACCAGCGCGATCCCGGCGCTGTCCGCCGCATTCTCCATGAACGCAAAATCGACAAACGCGTGCAGCACATAGAACACGATCAGGAAAATAGCCGTGCCGATCACATTGAACAGCAGATGGACGATGGACGCGCGCCTCGCATTTTTGCTCGCGCCGACTCCGGACATCATCGCCGTGACACAGGTGCCGATATTCTGACCGAGAATGATCGGCACAGCCGCCGCATAGCTGATACTCCCCGTCGCGCACAGCGCCTGCAGAATACCGACAGACGCCGAGGAAGACTGGATCACCGCCGTGAGCAGCGCACCCACGAGCAGACCGAGCACCGGGTTGGTAAACATCGTGAAAAGCCCCGTAAACCACGGAACCTGACTTAGCGGCTTCATCGCCGAGGACATCGTATCCATGCCCGTCATCAGAATGGCAAATCCGACCAGGATCGAACCGAGATCGCGCTTTTTGCCGTTTTTCAATATAAAGATCACGCCGATCACCGCAAGCACCGGCGAGAACGATGTCGGTTTGACGAGCTGCAGCAGAAAATTGTCGCTCTCGATCCCTGTGAGGCTCAGCAGCCATGAGGTGATCGTCGTTCCGACATTGGCGCCCATGATGATACCGATCGCCTGCGACAGCTTCATGATCCCCGAGTTGACAAAACCGACAACCATGACCGTGGTCGCCGACGAGGACTGGATCACCGCCGTCACCCCCGCGCCCAGGAGCACCGCCTTGATCCTGTTGTTCGTCAGGTTCTCCAAAACCCGCTCAAGACGCCCGCCGGAGAGCTTCTCAAGCCCCTCGCTGAGCAGGTGCATCCCGTACAGAAACAGCGCCAGACCGCCTACCATTGTCAGCAAATCAAAAAAATCCATAACTTCCTCCCAAAGCAATTCCTATTAATACTTATTATCAATTACTTATTATCGATACCCTGCGTCTGTCTTATACCAATCCGACGCGATATCCTTTATCGTGCCAAAACTTCTCAGGATCAGATCACCATCTGCCACTTGAAAAACAACATCAAATTCTGTGTTCTCACACACACCAAAATAGGTGATCCTGAAACGCAATCAATGTTTTCAGTTCCTCAAACTGTTCTTTCTGTCCTCCCAGATCGACAACGATTTCCTCATGCTGCCGATCTTCACGATAAATCATAACTTCCGTTTCATTCGTCAACTGCAGTTGATCTATGTCTGAAATCAACCGCTCTGTGTCATTGTATCGTTGCTGTGTCAAGCCCCCATTCCTCCAGACCGTATTATAATTGTCATTTTCACCCTGTATAACGTTTTCATGGTGAACTGGATGAAACAGCAGTCACCAGATTGCCGAAACACATTGACCGTCACTGGTAGGATATCATACTTCATGCACCGACACAATATGTTTTTTCGTCCGGATGCCCGTGTGTGATCGAGCAGGGGAACGACCTTCTACCCGTCAGCTTCTGCTGATATGCTTCCCCGGAGTGCCCGTGCGCATAAAAAGCACCCGGGATCTCTCCCAGGTGCTTTTTATGCGCACAACACTGTGTGTTTTTACTTTTCTACGACCATCAGCACACCTTCCGCGCCGATCCTGTTTTCAGGTTCCGAGAGCAGACCTTCGCTGATGTATGCCTCGATCATCTTTGCCCGCAGCCTCGTACTCGCGATCAGTTCTGCATAAATCTGATATTCATTCATCAGATGAGCAGGGATATGGCTGCGCATGAACGCGGACAGCTCTGCTGCAGTCTCCTCGATCACAGTGCCAATCTCATCAGCGAAATCATGAACAAGGTCATAAAAATCCATTTTGTTCTTTTGCTCGATCACAATGATCTTCGGTTCCAGGATATTTCCGTTCTTGCGCAGATACCCGCACTCCAGCGCTTTCGCCGCGATCTCCTTATCCGTTTCGGACAGTTCGTCAACACAAAGCCCGCCGATCGCCCGCAGTACCATCAGAAGCTTCTGATCCCGCGCCAGATTGTGTCCACAGTGGAAATGTTTATCGAGACGCCTACCGTAAATATTCGAGACGAAAACATGCCGATAACCGCTGACAGAAACTGCATCCGTGCCGTCACAGCCATAAAACTCCATATCCGGCACCTGCTCATCCGTGTATGCCACGGCAACACAGGAAAAATCTCTCTCTACAGGCGTCACATCAGCAAAATATTTTTCTGCAATGACTTCATTGATCCTTGCTCCCATATTCCAGCTGATACTTAAGTTCAAAGTCCACATGATGAACCGCAGGTCGGTCTGGCTGCTCAGATACGGGAAGGACAGAATCTTTTTCTCATTCCGTCTCAGCACGTCCTTGATCACCTGGCAGCACTCGGAAATATGCTTTTCGTAGATCTTGTTCGCCTGATCGTACTCATCATAGTCGACCAGATGGATATTGACTGCATATTTTCCGTTTTCGAGCTTGCGGAGCATGCCGTACCTCCCATTTTCGCCGCGGCACTGGATATCCAATTCCTCCTCAATATACGGCATGGGGATGCACAGTTCCTCCGAGAGCTCTTTGGCTGACCTGGGTTTGTCTTTGCACAGATAGATCAGATTCTGGGAAAACATTCTCTCCGCTTTTGTGCGGGGATCATTGCCACATGGATCGCCGGTTCCTGTGAATATCAGTCTGACAGGCTTTAGAACATATTTTCTCTCACTCATGGTTTCAACCTCTTTTCTTATTGAATTTCGTGCAGAAAACAAACGCTGCTTTACAGTCGTCTCGCTGATGCCCAGCCTCCGGGCGATATCCTTTACCCGCACCTCGTCAATGTAAAACAGAACCATCACCTCGCGGTATATCCTTGACAAAAACGCAATCTCCTCAAAGATCCTGTCAACCTGTTTTCGCTCATACGCCTCCTCGATCAGGGCGTCTATCTCATTTTCTTTTGATCCCGATCCAAGAGTACTGTCCTCAACGCCATACACCTGCCGCTCGGCGTTCTGCTTACGGCAGTGATCCGCGTAAACCCTGTGGGCGATCGTCCAGACAAATGCATAAAAATTGTCAATATGTTCCTGTCGGCGTATGGCTGATATCACCGCGAGAATGATATCCGAACACAGATCCTCCGCCTCAACAGATGTATTGCATCTGTGATAAGAAAACTGGTAGATCTTATCGAGAAAATTTCTGTCCTCAAGCAATGTGAGTGTTTCGTTTGTATTCATTGTGCACCTTTTTCGTTCCAATCATGATCGTTACACTTATATAGTCGTGACCGACAGAGGTTGGTTAGGAGAATTTTTTCTTTTTGATTCCATGTTACCAGACTGAACGAAATTTGCAATATGTTCTTTGTTTTTCATATATTACCCGTTGTCCCCGGCGTCATGGCATTGGGCGCAAACAGCAACGGTCAGCATCGTGTACCAAATTTTTACTGCCTGCTTTAAAGCAGGCTTCCTCAGGTACGGTCAGGCTTTTTATTTCTTTCTAAACTCCCATGCCCGCATATCCGGATCCACCATAAATAAAAGTCCTATGGGCAACACATTGTATCAATATTCTTGATATATTTTTAGTAGTAATCCACATATTCTTCGTATAATAGTTCTTCTGCCTTATCACCAGTCTCAATACCAGGTTCAATATCTGAAATAATCTCATCTGTTGTTCTAATTTCACTTATACCTAATGGATAATTCTCCCCAAATCCTTCATAATACTTATTAAGAGCTGCGTCTATTTTATTCACTGTACTACCTCCAACATTTCTAAAAATATTTTTATGATCCAGGAAAAAAACGTTTTATCTACAATAGCGAATCCGGATTAT
>CAJUES010000020.1 GCA_910585765.1 uncultured Lachnospiraceae bacterium
GATATACAAAAGATTGTAACTATAAACTGGTTTGTCTGTCTGAAACACAATACTCGACGATCACGATCGGGACCGACGTCTTCTTGAGCAGATAATAGCTGCTGTTGTCCTTCGCCACGCGCTCCTTCCTGGGCTTGAGCGTCCGGATCATCTGCGTCTGCATGATCTCAGCCGCCTCCTTGCTCTTGACGGAATCCTTGTAATAAAACACCTGCACGCCGCTGACGGACGAATCGGGATAGCTGTTCTGATGAATGCTGACTGCGAGCGCAGGCTTTGCCTCCTCGATGATGGCGAGACGGTTTTTCATGTCGCGGACTTTCTTGTTGGAGTCTGTCTCCTTGTACAGTCCGCTGTCGTCCGTTCTGGTCATGACGACATTGATGCCGTTCTCCCTGAGATTGCGCTCGAGTTTTAGGGCGACCGCGAGGTTGATATCCTTCTCCAGTGCATTGTTGATGCCGATCTTGCCGGGATCCATCCCCCCATGCCCGGCGTCCACCACGATTGTGATCTCATCGCCGTTTTTCTGGAATGCCTTTCTAGTGCCCTCCTCCAAAGTGCTCACAAACTGCACCGACTCTCTTGCCAGGAAGATCATCGCAAGCACCAGCAGCACGGTCAATATTTTTGTCGCGATATTTCCATATTTTGCATCCATACATTCTACCCACATATCTGTATTCTAATAAATACTATGTCAAAAAAGATTTTTCCATGACTTCAATATTCGCGCTGCCACAGACATAAACATCTGGTTACTGTTCACGCCCCAACTAATTCTGACACAACTTTATGTAATGAAGGCGTAAACAGCAATCCATTTGCACACAAAATGCAAAAGTGCAAGCATTTTGGCGCACGTTTTTCACTACTTTTATTGACGAGTGAACAGTAACAACATTTGATGATAGATCACGACATATTCTCTCAAAATATTGTATTTACAGCGCAGATATGATAGAATTATATCAAATGATAACAGATTGGAGGTGTGGATGTATGTACGAAACCGTAGAACTGATCGTCACCATCGCTTTCGTCGTAGTGGCGGGTCTTGCTATTTATCAGGCGATCAAGAAAAAGAAAAAATAATTCCTGACTGCCCAAAATCACGCGTATTGCGAAAGACAGGGGGGCTGTCAGAAAACAGCCCCCCTGTACTATATATTTTCCTGCAATCTTATTCAGAAACTGCACAGATCCTCAGATCCTGGACGACGATTGTCTCGTCAGAGAGATTGGCAATGTACGGAAAATACGCTCCGCTCTCAGTTATCGCTATCTCACCGTTATAAATATACTGATCCCCCTCCGCCACATACTCGCATCCGCTCGGATCCGTTATCTTCTTATCCCGGTGGCAGATCAACCTTGTCATTTCCTCACAATCCTCCCAACCAGACAGCAGATCAAAAACATCACGATATCCGCCGCTACGATCGTTGAGCCGACAGGTGTGGAAAAGAGGATCGACAGTATGATCCCCGCGAGCGCGCAGACCACCGATATCACCCCCGCGCAGATCACCACGCCCTTGAAATTCTGTATCACGCGCATCGCGGACAGCGCGGGGAAGATCACAAGCGCCGAGATCAGCAGGGAACCGACCAGATTCATCGCGAGCACGATGATCACCGCCGTGATGACGGCGATCAGATTGTTGTACACGCCTGCCCGAAGCCCTGTCGCCCTCGCAAAATTCTCGTCAAACGTGACTGCAAAGATGCGGTTATACAGAAAGATAAACACTGCCGCCACGATCACGGACATGACCACGCACAGCCACACCTCCGCTCTCGTGAGCGTCAGGATCGAAGTCGAACCAAAGAGTGTGCTGCACACATCGCCCGAGATATTCGCCGACGTGGAGAACAGGTTCATCACAAGATACCCGACTGCGAGCGAACCGACAGAGAGCATGGCGATCGCGGCATCTCCGTGGATCCTGGGGTTCTGACCGGTTCTGAGTATCAGTATCGCCGCGATGACCGTCACTGGCATCACCACGACCGATGTATTGCCAAGATCAAAAAGCGTGGCGACCGCCAGCGCGCCAAACGCCACATGCGAAAGCCCGTCGCCGATGTAGGAAAACCGTTTCAGCACCAAAGTCACGCCGAGCAGCGACGAGCAAAGTGCGATCAGAGTCCCGACGATCAGCGCATACCGCACAAACGGATAAGATAAATAAAATTGTAATGTCTGTAACATGCCAAGTCCCCCCTCTACTGCTGCCCCTCTATCGCTCCAAGTTCTCTCCAGAAATCGCTCCTGACATAGCTGTGCGTCGTCCCGATAAACGACTTTTCTTTTTCCACATGCAATATATGGCTCGCATATTTCAACGCGGCGTGTATGTCGTGAGATACCATGATGATGGTCAGCCCCTCCCTGTTCAGCTCCCTGATCAGCTGGTAGAACTCTGCTGTCACCCTGGGATCCAGGCCTGTCACCGGCTCGTCGAGCACCAGAAGCTTTGACGAGGCGCACAGCGCTCTCGCCAGAAGCACACGCTGCTGCTGCCCTCCCGAGAGATCGCGGTAGCACTCCTTTTTCAGATTCCAGATATCCATGCGCTTCATATTTTCTTGTGCAAGCTGCCGCTGCGCCCTGTCAAAAAAGGGCCTCCACCCGCATTTTGACAGCGTGCCGGACAACACGATCTCCCACACGGACGCCGGAAAATCCTTCTGCACGAACGTCTGCTGCGGCAGATAACCGATCTCGTGCGCCGCCAGTCCGTCGCCGTATTGGATCTTTCCTCCCAGCAGCGGCGTAAGTCCCAGCAGCGTCTTCATCAGCGTACTTTTTCCCGCGCCGTTCTCCCCCACGATACACAGGTAGTCGCCGCTCTCAACCGAAAAACTGATGTGCTCCGCCACCAAAGTCCCCTCGTAGCCCAGGATCAGATCTTCACAAATAATGTAGGACATACATTCAGCCTCCTATTTTGCCTGCAGCGCCTGCCGCAGCGTCTTCAGATTTGCTTCCATCGCATTCAGATAACTGAGCCCCGCCTCGATATCTTTCTGCGAGACGGACTGCATCGAGTCCAGGACAAGGATCTGCTGATGCCCTGTCGCCGTGTTCTCGATCACGACCCGCGCCAGCCTGTCGTCCGACCCGTCAAGCACGATGACAGCTTCCAGCCCAAGCGCATCCAGCCTGCCGACCAGAAATGCCACGGTGTTGAAACTTGCCTCCGTCTCCGCACTGCACCCGTTGAAAGCCGCATAGTAATCAATCCCGTAGTCCTCCACCAAATACCGGAACGGAAAACGGTCTGCAAAGAGCAGTGTGCCGCCGCCGCACTTTCTGACCGTCTCCGCATACTGTATGTCGAGTGCGTCCAGCGCTGCGATGTACCTGTCACAGTTCTTTCTGTACAAATCTGCATGCTCGCTGTCCAGCGCTGCCAGTTCCGCCGCGATATCCTCCACGATCAGCTCCGCATTTCTGATCGAAAGCCACACATGTTCGTCATACTCACGCTCATCGTGCGCCTCGTGGTCATCGCCGTCATGCCCGCTGCCCGCCTCGACATGCTCCTCCTCGACGAGCCTTTCGCCGACCGCCTCCATCATATTGACGACGCGCATGGCAGGATTGACAGCCTCCGCCAGCGCATCGTCAACCCAGCCGTCAGACTCCCCACCCACATAGATGAACAGGTCGCACGCCGAGACGCGCGCGATATCCATCGCCGAAGGCTGGAAATTGTGCAGGTCGCCGCCTTTGTCCATGAGCAGTGTCACCGAGACATTTTCCTCATTGCCCTGGATCAGGCTGCGCGTCCAGTCGTACTGCGGAAATGTCGTGCAGACGATCTGCAGACGCCCATCATCCGCCAAAGGGGGGCTGTTCCGGGCACAGCCAGCCGTCAGCCACAGCGCGGCAGCCACTGCCAGCACTGCCATTTTTATCGTTTCTCTCATCAGTCCTATATACCTTTCCCGAATAACAGGAATGGATATGCCCTGCCATTCATAAGCTGTATTACAGTATATGACACCAAATTGCAACTCATTTGCATTTTTCAATTATATACATCTGACACCGCGATGTCAAGAAAAATCTGGGCACACAAAAAGCCTGCAACTGCCTCTTCCACAGTTACAGGCTCTTCCCGCAATATCCTTCCGGCTATATTGTATCGGCGTGGGACGTCACGTCCCCGCTCACTGTGCCATATACTCCGCGATCACATCCCACACTGCCGGCACCTCGAGCCCAAGCTTCCAGCTCGCAACCCCCTTGATGCCCTGGCTCTGCATCACCTGCAGTTTCACCCTGATCGAGTCCGCGTCTTCGAGCCAGCACTGATACAGGGTATCATTCACCTGGTATTCCGCATAATTCTGGCATACTTCGTCAACCCATACCGGCGCCACCCCGTTTCTGGAGATCCAGTCCGCCTGGGCAGCCATCGTCAGCGTCGAAGCCCTCAGCCCCTCCGGACCTGATTCCCACACGCGCGTGTAGAACGGGATCGCGTTGATGATCTTCTCCGCCGGAACGACCGCCTTCGTGTCGGTGATGCCGCCCTCCACGAAACCGATCGACGCGTTGGAACCCGCAGCCCCGCCGCCGACATAATGCTCGTCGTACCCCATGATGATGATGTAGTCCGCCACGATGCCCTGCTCCCTGCGGTTGTAGTGCGCCGTGTACTCCGACGGGACATAGTTGTCCACCGAGAGGACGACACCGCGCTTTCTGGTCTCGATCGAGAGTTCCCGCACAAACTGCACAAAATGAATGCCCGAGTCGCTCCTCACCTTCTCAAAGTCGATGTTGATGCCGTCCAGCCCGTAGCTGTCCACCTGCGCCATAAGCCCCTCGATCAGATGTCTGCGGTTTGCTGACGATGACAGCAGCTCCACAAAATCGATCTCCACACCGTACAGATCCGCGCTGTCCACATCCGTCACCAGCGCCCACACCTCGATGCCCAGCTCGTGCGCCTTCGCCACATAGGACGCGTTTGCGAGACTCGCGATATCACCGCTGTTGCTGGTCAGACGCAGCCATGTCGGAGCCACGACGTTGACCCCTTTTGCCGGGGCGAGCGCGCTTGCAAGGTAGTCGCCCCCGACTTCCTCGAACACCTGGTGGAATACGAGGTTGATCTTTCCGTCTTTTTTGACGTTATTGTACACGAACTCCTGAAAGCCGGTATTGCACAGGCGCTCCGCCTGCATCTCCCCAGTCAGGAACTTATTTTCCACATAACCGATATAGGCGTCCTGCGTCTTGACCTTCGACCAGTTCTCGAGCTTCTCGAGCACAGTCACCGTGTCTCCGGCTGCAAGCTCCACCAGTATATCGCTCTTGATGCCGCCCTGATAGCGGACTGCCGTCTTCCTGGAGAGTTTCGCCGCCGTGTAGCTGTCCCACTGTGTATACACCTGCATATGCAGGGGATCATTGTACAGCTGGTACTCAAAATTCGCGTACCGCTTCACATAATCTGCCGCGATGTAGAGCGTGTCCCCCTCGTAAAAGGCAGCTTTGTAGCCGAGTTCCTGTCCGGCGCCGGACACATACATCACATTGCTGCCGTCGCCGATGTTGATCTGTATCACATCCGTGTCCGTCGTGAACAGCAGCACCTGCTCCCCGCTATTTACATAAAAGCGGTCCGTGAAGTACGTCTCGACCGTGGAGAGCGCGAAATAGATGATGTTATCCCGAAACTTCGCCTTCTCACCGACGATCGCGTCCTGGACCACCATCGCCACCTCGTCCGCCTGCGCGATGTTGAAATATTCATTTAGATCTGCCCTGTTCTTCGAATAAGAATACCGTTCTATTATCTGGGCTCCAAGTGCCACTGCTATCACAATGCAAATGAGAACAATCGGCACGAGCACCGTAATTACGCGTTTTTTCATACGGATACCTCCCAATCGTTTTCATTATAGCAAATGTTTGACATGAAGTACACAAAAATCTTCGATTTCTGCTTCGTTTTTTCGTTTTGGTTCATTTTTTCATTCAGGGGGCTCTCCTCACGCACAAATGGATCCAAATATTTACCTGAAAAAAGTCCCTATCATTTTTTGTCTGCATATGATAAAATATAGCTGTCTTATTAGCGCTGCCATTTTTGCCCAAATGTGCATGTGCTGGAACGGACTGCCGCGTCTATGCATAGAGGGGTTCTTTCATAAATCTGATGCAGCTATCCGTCCTCAGACATAGTTCAGATGCGGACCAAAGACCAAAAGTTCATATTGTGATATATAATAAAGCAGCCCAGGCATATACCTTTTTCTTCAAAAATGTATTACCGGATATGTAAACATGAAACGTCTCGGTCTGCCATGACTAAGACTTGGAAAAATATTTTTTGTCAATCAGCACAAGCTAATAAGACAATGAGAAAAATTTTGAACGGTGCCTCCTTTCCTGGTCAGTCTGTCCCCGGCGTACTTTATACAAGCATTATTAACACATTTCGAAAAATTATGCAAATTGAAATGTAAAAATTCGCCCGAAATGTAAAAATTAATACAACTTTTTTGTGGTAACATATGTTATTTTGCCATTTCAGACGATATATAGACTAGAGTGTCTTTACGAAAAAAGCTTCTAAAAAAGCTTCTATATTTATAGCACATTTTAATGCATATTCTGGAATACGCACTTGCCAGATCTGCCGTTTTATGCCATTAAAATAAATTTTTTAAAAACTGTGGCCCTGTCCTATTGACTAAAACATCTCTGCATTATAATATATGTGAGAAGGTCAGTCACTTAATGTCCATTCCGAGGGCAGGCTGAAAATACACAGACGCTGTTCAAAGAGCAATTCTGCCAGATCATGAGACGTGAACAGTAACAATACGCGGACACTATGGATGCGCAGTGACCCAGAGCCGGATCGCGAACACGGGGTAATATTAAATAGTGAGGATGTGAATAATATGAAAATCGAAAAAGTAAATGACCATCAAATTCGCTGCACGCTTACCAAGGCGGATCTTGCAGACCGCGAGCTCAAGATCAGCGAGCTTGCCTACGGTACCGAGAAAGCAAAGAACCTTTTCCGCGATATGATGCAGCAGGCCTCTTATGAATTTGGATTTGATGCTGATGATATTCCACTTATGATAGAAGCAATACCGCTCAACTCGGAGTGTATTGTCCTGGTGATCACCAAAGTTGAAGATCCCGAGGAGCTTGACACACGCTTCTCAAAATTTGCTCCCTCCGTGCACGACGAGTACGAGGAGGACGATCTCGGAAGTACGCTCGACAGCATGCTTCAGAGTCTCTCTGAGGGCGCTGACGATGTCCTGGATCTCTTCAAGAAGATTCATGACAACCACCTTGCAGAGACCAATGCCGACACGCTCAACGGCACGAACCAGTCCCGGCGCAGATCGGCAAACACGGCAAACCAGTCGGTCGGCATCGACCTGACCCGCATCTATGGTTTCGAGTCCCTGAACCAGGTCACACGCCTTGCGCATATACTGGCTCAGCACTACAGTGGGAAAAATTCCCTGTACAAGAACGAGAAGACTTCCGGCTATCTGCTGGTCGTGGCGCAGTCCGACCACACACCCGAGGAGTTCAACAAGATCTGCAATATGCTCTCCGAGTACGGAAGTCCCGAAAAGATCGCTTCCGCGAGCGAGGCTTACATGGAAGAGCATTTCGAGCCCGTCATCAGGGATAAGGCAGTCCAGGCGCTGGCGCTCATTTAACAGATATGGGCTGTCAGAATGAATATTAAGAATACTTTATAAAATGATAAAACATAAAAATCCGCGATGGCTGTCGCGGAATTTTTATGCGCTTTATGAAATTTACTCAGATCCGTCTATGACAGACCTGTCCGCCTCATGCAAGTTCTGCGATCTTGCCCATCAGCGCGTCAACGTCCATGCCGTGGACCATCGCGGCTTCCTCCAGGGTCTCTCCCTGTGCGGAAGGACAGCCCAGGCAGTGCATGCCAGCATCCATGAGCACAGGCGCCACCTCCGGCTTTGTGCGCAGGATCTCGCCGATCGTCATATCCTTCGTTATCTCTGCCATTGTCGTTTCCTCCTCTTATGTCATTCGTTCTCCATGACACTTCTGATATTATTGTGCCTGGAATATGGAAATATATTCGTTGTTACCAATCATTACTATAATATATTTTGGGAATTTAATCAAGTATTTTTAAAGAGCATGCCACGGCTTTCAACGGAGAAAGGCTTTTAGCATGATCAGTATTGATGAAATCAAACCATCGCCGATAGACAATCCGGAGAAAATGATCCCTTGATCCTCCTTCCTTTTTTGACATATATAAGACAGGACCGCCCCTGTGCCAATCACTAAATACGTACCAAACGGAAGCATAATCCCACTGATAATGGTCATTGGATTCAGTTTTGTTTTATTTAAAATATAACATATGACACAAGAAATGAACAATATTTTCAGGTTAATAAATGTTGGCAATTGCAATGTTCTTATTGATTCGATCAGACCTGTTAATGTCATCCCGAAAACCTGTGAACCTGGCGCCGGTAAACTATTTGTGCCGATTTTTACAACATTGCTTATCGCTACAAAAATTAAAATTCCTACGATACTGGTAAAAATTACGCCTAAAATACTATACTGTTTTATCAGTCTGTCCTGAACATGAAACTGCCGTGAAACCTTTTTGTTTAAAATATAATATATTCCGCACATTTCAAATGCTGTTAATCCGCTTACGATCAGTATAATCGAAAACAAATCTGCGCTCTGCGTCATCAGGATCAGAAAAATCGGCAATATATCTTCCAGGGATGATACCCAAAACCCCGTCTCTGCAATGCCAACCAGAGTCGAAGTGCTTAATATTATGGCTGCCGGGACTATGATCAGAAAAATCCAAAATGGAAACTGCGTTATTCCAATTAAATGTTTTGAGGCAAAAATCATATAAAACAGCATAATGAGTACGATGCCTGCCAAACTCCTGAAATTCCACTTAAGCTTACTGATCTTACTGATCTTTATCGTATGCCAGGCAGTTAAAATGCCCTGCATTAATGAAAACCCCAAAACAACGGAGTATACATAAGGATTTAAAATATTTTCCGAAAAACTGTGTGTCCGAAATACAATATAAATCATAAAGGAATATAAAAAACCAATCCCCATCTTTAAATAGGTTTTGTACCCTACAAAATATCCTGTTGAAATCAATACCAGACTGTTATCCAATACGATCATATCGTTTATTTTTATCGCATCAGGAAAAATGTGAAAGACATTGATCGCTAAAGAGTACAGCGATGCCGCTATAAAGGAAATACTCATTTTTACATTACGACCGATATCTGTTCCGACGCTTTTCAACAATTCTATCCTTGGCTTTAACTGCGGGAACTTGTATCGATCCTGATCCATTAATAATTCTTCATACACTGAATAAAAAAGGATACCCAAAATGCCTGATACAATAATAATAAATCCTAAATAAATAATTTGCGTTATCGAAAGGGGGCTTCCAAATATATATAAGACACCGATATATGTGATAATTGTAGTGACAGCAGAGACCGCAGACCTCGCAAAAACGTCCGACAATAATACGCTCTCCCTGCGAAACCCCCGAATAATGCACAGACAAATAATAGACAGCATCACTGTATCGATAACCGTTCCGGAACCTGTCTTTAAAAGAATGTATGTTGATGATATGACAGTTATGAAGCATACCAATATTCCCGAAATGAGTGATTTTATGTCTATATTAATCATTTGATCTCCCCGCCTGTCGTGAATCACAATTAACAAAAGATACGGATCCTGCGGAATGCGCACAATCTTTCCCGCGACTATGACACGCCCGCTGTCCGCGTTTTCCTGCCCGCAGATCAGTCTGACCAGCATGCTCTTTCCCGCCCCGCTCCTGCCGACAAGCAGCACATGCTCGCCCTGTCCAATGGAAAAGCTCGTATGATCCAGAACATTTTGCTGTCCGTCGCAGGAGAAACTGACATCGGAAAAGATGATGGCGGGCTTCTCCGCATCCGGCTCTCCCTGCTCGTTATTTGACTATATATTCTTATCCAAATCCGCGGTCAGCTGCTGTATCTTCTCCCGGTTGATCTGTAGCGGGACGATCAGCTGTGGCATATACCGCAGGGCGATCGCCAGTCTGCCCTGTATGGCGTCAAGTTTATCCTTCTCCTTTTCCAGCCTTTTAAGCTTTTCCGTGTCCCGCGCAAGAATAGCTGTGAAGCGCTCCTCGAGCCCGTATGCCTTTATACTGTAAAATCCGTCCAGGATCTGCCTGATGTTATAGTTCATGTTCTCCTTGCACTTAAAGATAACATCACTTTTCTTCTTGAGGATATTGCTGATCTGTTTGTTCAGATACCCCGCCAGCGGAATCAGCATCACTGAGATCACCAGCAGAACGCTACTGATCCGCATCATGACCGCGACCGCGATCACCATCGTGATGCACTGGATAGCATAATCTGCAACGGTCGAGATATAGTTTTGCAGTTCTCCGATCGTGGAATTGTACGTATTGAGTACAAATGCCCCAAAACCTTATAATTCGCAATGAAATTCATTCACCCTGACAATACAATCATACTTTGCAAGTGTTTCCGCAGAAATATCATGCGTGATAAGGATCACGGTCTTGCCGGACATCTCTTTGCTCCGTAACAGATAATCCTGTATTTTTTCTGTGTTTTCTGCATCCATTGCCGAGAACGGTTCGTCCATGATGATGATCGAAGCGTCCCTTGCGACCACCCGGAGAAATGCGATGATCTGTTTCTCCCCACCACTCATCTTCTGACAGTCCGATTCCCCGGCGTTATCCTGTTTCCTGATCCAATATCGATCCAGTATTTGTTTTCTAATGCTGGGATAAGATCCATAAACTGTCACATTATCTTCCAGCCCCGCCTGAAAGATGTACTCATTCTGATCAACATATGAGATGCACACCGAAGTGTCAAGTTCACTGATCGGTTTCCCGTCCAGCAGGATCTCACCGGATGCCGGTTTATAGTACTGCATGATCAGCTTTAACAAAGTCGATTTTCCGCTCCCATTGCTTCCGATGATGGCATACTTTTTCCCCTTCTCAAAGTTCAGTTCATCGATCTTCATGTGAAGCGCGCCAATATGAAATTCGACATTCTGCAGCGAAATGCCCTTCTCGACATTCTGCTGCACCGGAAGCTCCCTGCGAATGCCCGTGTTTAAGATGTCAAGGAACTTTTTCTGTACTTCGCTCGTGGACTGGATGGTATTGACATCATACAATATGGATTCTAACGGAGCGATAAAACTGCTGACATAACTAAACGTGGCGACCCCCGCACCAATGCTGATCTCTCCTCTGACCAGCAGGACACAGGCACAGATAAAGGACACGATCTGAATGATCCTGATCGCGATCTCATTCATGCTTAGCGAAACTGTCTTGCTTTTACCATAGGCAAACCGCCTGTCAGCCGTCGTGCGCAGCGTGTCTTCATGAACCCTGATGATATGGTCTCTGGTGATCCGGTTGACCAGTTTATAACCGTTCAATATATCTGTTATGCGATTCACGTACTCTGCCATCTGATTCTGGTAGATTAGTCTTTTGTCTGCTACAATCCTGCCCGTGATCCTGGGTCCTGCAACAACCAAAAAGGACGATCCTATGATCGCCAGCGCAATCCTCCAGTCCACATACACCACGATGACCACCGCATAGATGACAAACATGTTGATCGAGCGCAGCACATCAACCCACGGCTGCAGGTAATCCTGTTCCAGCGCGGTGATATCATTGCCCTGCAGCGATATATAATCGCTGGTGGAATATGTATAAAAACTCTTTTCATCTTTATGAAGCAGTGCCTTGATAAAATCCCTTTTCAATATTGTCTCAAATTGAATGGCGCCTTTCCATGTATATAACATGCAAAAATAAGTACACACTCCGGACAGCATCTGCAGCACGACAAACAGGACGATGATGACCGGGATCTGGGACAGTTTCCCGCCTCCCAGACTGTCAAACATCTCCTTTTGCAGTACGGGGATATACGCCGCAAAGATTGTGCAGAGCATGTCAAGCAAAATCTCCGCGATGATGTATTTTTTGATTTTTAGAATATATTTTTTCATTTAATGATAGATCTCTTTTCTGATCTCTGCCTTCTGGCAGGCAAGTCAGGTTGTCTCTCTCCATTCCAATTCAAAATCAACATTCCTGCCATTTTCATTCACCATCGTGAATGTGATCCTTCCCGGCAGAAAGTCTGTCATATCCAGCAGACTGTCCGTGTTCGTGATATCGATCTCCTTCTGTGTCTGCTCCTGCCGGATCTGCAGAAACACCTTTCCCTCGTCGCTGCTGCATCGGACATGCACTCTTGCCAGATCTTCTTCATCCAGCTCCAGCGTATCGCTATATCCCCTGTTGGACTCCTTGTAGGCAATCTGAAAGGCACTCTTCGTGTTGACGATCACTCCGCCCTGTGTCGTTCCATCCGGAAGGTAACTTTCTCCAGTGACACGCGGCACGAAAAAAGTGATTCCGCAGAGCACTGCTTCCGCAATGATCATCAGCTTGTAGATCCTCTTATATTTTTCAGCGACCGTATCTTTCTCCTTTACATAAGCGTAGATCCGCAAAACCACCACATAGGCAGCCAGGATAACCCCACCTATGACTGGACCAAAAGTGACAATGATCTTCATTGCTTCAACCCCCCCTCTAATTGATACACATCAATTGAAACTGTGTTTTTAAAAGTTATATGCCATGTTGTCGTCAAAAATCCTGGATCTTGTTTATTTTCTCTTATAATACCATATACTCTGCCTTTTTACAAAAACAATTTGAAATTTAAGATAATAACATGCAAAATCCCAATATAGCTTACTGTATATTGGGATTTTACTGACTGTTTCATGAAATATCTATTTATATTCTGTCAGCCAGGTTCCTTGATTTTGATTGCAGGTTTCCGCTGTAAAAGAATATGCCAGAGTAAAAGTTTTTGATCCGGCTTTAATAATCGATCTGCACGCTCTTCCGGAACTTAAGGTCACATAAGAAACCATGGTCTGATTACTGGGTGTATATTGGTATTTGTAACCTGCTGTTGGATTTATATATGTTTTCTCTGGTTCAGTTTCCTGGAAAAACACTTCGGAAATGGTAGATGATTGTGTCAGACTTGATGCCTTCATTGCCGTTCCATACGTCAATACTGTATTAAACCAATTAAAACGAACTTTTGCATCGCTTGAATCATAAGTCACGCTTACATTCATTGTGGCATAAATGCTGAATTCACTAAGATTTGCATATCCTGTCTTTACATCCGTAGCAGATGCCAAACTATAATTCTGATCCAATACCAATAAATCAGTCGTTATCACATCTTCTACTACGTTTCCATTATTGTCAACTCTACTATCTACTACCTGCGTAATCGTCAGACTGTCATCCTGTTCTTTTCCGCCCATCCTGCTGGCACTGTTCTTCCTGTTCTCATATTGTGCCAAGGCAACTTTCAACACGTCTTCTTCATTTGTAATCTTTCCGCTTAAAACTTCATCGCACACTCTTTGATATAATGCATCATCGATCTGCTTTGCAGTCTCCTCAGCTGCTTGTACCATATCAATCGGCATAAATGTAAAACTTAACGCCATACACAGAAATAACGCGATCTTTCCACATACTCCTTTTTTTATATTCAATTGTAACTTTCTCATATTGGTATTTCTCCTTTTTTAAATATTATTTCTGACTGACTCTGATAATCCATTCATCTAAATCCAATAATCATGCAATGGAATCCTCCTCCCTTCTTTATAATCCCATACCAAAACATTGTATTAAGGATCAATCCTTTAGAGTATTTTTAATTGTTTCATATATCATTTGATTCGCTGCATTGAATTCCACACGGTTCCATCCGCCGTCTGTAAGCAGGGAAATTCTCACAAGCTTTGAATTTTCTTTAAATTCATCCCAGTTATCTTCGTTTAATCCGCTCTGGTAAAACGCCCATTGCCCTCTGTAATATTCCTGCTCTTTTGCCGGGATCAGATCCCCTACATTTCCGAGCCCCCAGTTTGTCATACTTCCAGGTTCTTTTGTCTCATAGACCGATAAACTTTCTAAAGCCGAATACGGATAATAAAAGCTCATATCCGGATCAGGCTCGCCATATATTTTCTGCATCTCCTCCGATACATGGTCCATATCCGCATCCGGCGGATAATTGACAAACACCTGCATCAGTTCATATGTCCCATCTTCCCCAAAATCGTAGAATTGAAAATTAATGGAATCTGTCATTTCCCCGAACAGCTCATGTCCCTGTATGACGATTACATCTTCTCTTTCGAAGTCCGTCAGATCCTCCTCCGTGAGATCCCACGCCTTCATGATCTCTTCCCTGCCCATATCCCATGTTGTTTTCGGAAATTCCAGATCTTCATTAAACTTATCTGAAGTACAAGAACATAGCAGTACGATCATTAATAATGTTATAATACTGTATTTTTTCATGTCACGCCTCTCTCCATTCCAATTCAAAATCAACATTCCTGCCATTTTCATTCACCATCGTGAATGTGATCCTTCCTGGGAGAAAATCTGTCATATCCAGCAGATCATCTGTATTCGTGATGTCAATCTCCTTCTGGATCTGCAGCAACACCTTTCCCTCGTCGCTGCTGCATCGGACACGCACCCTTGCAGCTCCAGCGTATCGCTATATCCCCTGTTAGACTCCTTGTAAGCAATCCGAAAGGCACTCTTCGTGTTGACGATCACCCCGCCCTGTGCCGTTCCATCCGGAAGATAACTTTCTCCAGTGACACGCGGTACAAAAAAAGTAATTCCTTTACATAAACGTAGATCCGCAAAACAAGTACATAAACTGCCATGATCGCTGCACCTATGATTGGTCCAAAAGTGACAATGATCTTCATTGCTTCAACCCTCCGTTCCCGCAGAATCCTGCGCTGGCTTCCCAGCCGCATCACGACATCCGCGCCTGCCCGATCTGCTGTTTCAGGCGCATGCCTGTTACCGTCATTATATGCCCCTGCTCTAGCGATGTCAACAGCTTTCAGCGCCTGCTCACGTATTGCGCTTAATACTTTTATACTTTCAATCGCTCTGAAATATTCCCAGATCCGATCCGGCTTTCAACCAGCGAGACAGTGCCATATCCGACAAGCATCGTTCCCGCCAGAATAAAGAAATAGCTCTCCCACCGCATCGAATACGTCAGAAAAGAAATTTCGTTACACAGATCTCCCATAACTGTACCTGAGAGAAGCAGCGAAAGCACTGCGGAAAGCCCAAATGCAGCTCCTGTATAGTAGAAGACTTCCCACATCAACATCGTTTTCAGCTGTTTTCGTGTCATGCCAATACTCCGTAGTGTTGCTATTTCCTTTTCGCGGACAATGATACTTGACACAAACACATTTGCAAGGTTCATGATCGCGATAAAAGCCAATATACCACACAGAGAAATACTGATCACTTCCATGATCCATTTCATAGTGTCAAATTCCTCTGCAAGCGTTTGCCTGGACTGATAATCAATTCCATGATTGACATTCACAATTCTTTTCATGAACGCTTCCGCTTTCTCCTCCTGACCATCTATAATATTAAATTCATATGACATAATATCCTGATTGTGCGTGAGCAATTGATACTGCTCTGGGCACAGATAAAACTCATAGGTCGTATTGATTCCGGATATCCCTGTATCCAGTGCCCCTAATCCAATGTTAATATGCCCTAAGACCTCGTATTCCCTCACATTTTGATTCGCATCTTCCAACGTCACCCGATCACCCACATTATAGTGAAAAGTTCCCGGCAGCATCGTTCCATCATCGCGCAGCCAGCAACCTTCTATCATCCCTGTTCCATCCCAGTAGGATTTCAGATCGATGTCCTCTTCGATAAGCAACGAACCATTCAGCTGAAATGCTTCCAATCCATAGAGGTTCAGCCAATACGTCCCTCTTTCACCTCCATCAACATTGATGTCAGTAACATTACAGCTGCCATAGACAACTCCGCCATCTTCCACCAACCCTGATTCCCTGATCTCATCAACAATCGGTTTATGCAGACTCTGCGCTTCCCCTTCATGGGATCTGTATTCTCCTTTATAGTAGCCTCCCGTTGCCACATTGCAGTCGGAGCTGATGATAGTGGACAAATATTTGTCCATATCAAAACTTTTATAGATATCATAGGAAACACAAACCAACAATAACGACAGCGAAATACTGATGATCAGCAAGACCATACTTTTGCGGTTTCTGCAGATATTGTAGAATGCAAATTTATGTAACTGGCTCCCATCACTCGACTTTCGCTCCGCCTTGTAATTCGTTAATTCCATCCTCACTGATTCGATCGGAGAAAGTTTTCTGATCATCCTAATCGGCTGATGAACACTGATCACTGTGGTCATCAGCACAAATATTACAGAGAACACTATGACAGCTGTTATTTCCCCTGTTTCAAACAGTTTATCATTTGCAACAGCATCCAAATTAGTCTGTGATAACACAACCGGCAAAAACACCCTTCCTGCCAAAAGCCCCAATACCGCCCCCACAGGAGCCGACACGATCAATAGAAAACATGCCTGCCATCTCACAAAAGAAGCAAGCTGCCTGTTTGACATTCCGATCGTCTTAAGCTGGCCATACTGTTTTGCATTCTTTTTTGCCGCAATGTAAAAAATATTATGAATGATCAGATAACCGATCAACATGATCATTCCGCTCCCAATGACCAGAAGCGGCAGAATACTCCCCATCGCGGAATATCCCTCCTCCCAATACACCGGATTCACGGAGATATGATCTACCGCAGTCTCTGCCCCTGACTCAACTAATATCCTCTCCGCTTGTGCTTCGATATCCTTGTCGCTTTTCAATAATACGCCGACCTCGTTAGATCCATATAAAGAATTCTGAGATAAGCGTTCCTCTGCGAATGTATCCTCCCAGATATCGGCATAACTCTCTGACACGATCAGCTGACCTGTTTTTGTCTGAAATGCATGATTCGTCTCATACCAACCGCTAAGATAAAACTCTTCTGTGACAACAGACTCCCCCACTCTGAGATCCAAAGCTACTTTTGCGCCGATCTCGTCTGCTATTTTCAGATCTGCCATTGTCACGGTATCCATGACGATCTCATCTGCCCGAACAGGCATATGCCCTTCCATCAAGGTATGAAAGCAAGTATCGGCATACGCTTTATCCTCAAAACTCACCTCGACATTGTAGTCCAACTCCTCATTGTCAGCAAATGCTAGAAACTTTCGAAATCCTGCCGATCTGACAAGATTATTTCGGCAAATCGCTTCCAGCGACCCGTTCAAGTCCTGATCCCAATCCTTAACCACGAAATGGCATTGTGTTCCTGTCTGCTTTAGATCATAATATGTTGAAGCCCCATTTATCCCAGCTACACTTGTAAAAAGTACGGCAAAAAGAAGCGCTGTCGATATCATGGCAATCATCGCACAGACGCTCCTGGTCTTGTCAGCCAGCAAAGTCTTCAATGCAAAACCTCTGATCATGCTAACACTCTCCCATCCACTACTTTTATAATCCTTTTTAATTCTTTTGCAATATCACGGTCATGGGTCACAATGATGATCGTCTGTCCCAAGACCTCATTCATATGCCGAAGCATCCCGATCACCTCGCCTCCCGTCACTGCATCCAAATTACCTGTAGGTTCATCGGCCAGTACGATTTCCGGCTTATTTGCCAGCGCTCTGGCAATCGCTGTCCTCTGCTGCTGTCCACCCGACAGTGATGCCGGAAGCGATTTCTTTTTTTCCTCCAATCCCAGTGTTTCTAACAGAAAATCAATATATTCCTTATCTGCCTTTTTACCGTCAAGCTGCACAGGCAATATAATATTCTCGTATACATTCAGAACAGGCATCAGATTATAATTCTGAAAAATGAAACCAATTTTTGACCGACGCATTTTCGTCAGCTGTTCGTCATTCATTTCAGATATATCTTCGTCGCCAATCCGAATCGTCCCCCTCGTCGGATGATCTAATCCTCCTATCATATTTAATAATGTTGATTTTCCGCTTCCGGACTTTCCTACAACACCTATAAACTCGCCCTTCTCCACTTCAACACTTACCTGGTCAAGAGCCTTCACCCGATTATTTCCATCTCCATAGTATTTACACAGATCTTTGGTTTCGATCACCATAGTTTTACCTCCCTCATCACCCTATTCTGTATATGTGGTCTACACAGTCCACAAAACAGCTGCTATGCGACACTACTATTATCATTTTATCTTCTATGCTACTAATCATTTCAACAATCAACTGCTCTGTTCTACTATCCAATGCAGACGTTGGTTCATCAAAGATGACAACATCCGATTCTTTCAGCATCGACCTGGCGATTGCAAGCCTCTGTCTCTGTCCCCCTGAAATCGTCATTCCATCATCTCCCAAAACGGTATGGATGCCATCTTCGAATCCGTTTACCAGATCGTAAAGCCCTACTCTTTTTATCGAGTTCCAAACCTTTTCCTCCGAAATGTTCATACCGTTTGACAGATTATTATATACTGTATCATGCAGAAAAAAAGTTTTTTGGGAAACGATCGCAATCCTTTCTCTGTAAGATTCCAAATCTATATTGTCGATGAGCTCATCATTGACGTAGATTTTTCCTTTCGATACCCCCCACAAACCCATGATCAAATTAATGATCGTTGTTTTTCCAATACCACTTTCTCCACAGATTAAATATTTTTTATTTTGATCAAACTCCAAATTTACATTACTCAAAATATCCTTATCCTGTGTATATCCAAATGTAACACTCTTCATTCTGATATCTGTTATCTTCTTAATTTCTCTTTTTGCATCATTTTTATCATCGACACCCAAAATGAATCCAACTCTCTTTAAAGATGGAGTAATCATATTGAATCTTACTTTAAGCAATACCAGATTTTCAAACGGAATAATAAAATTAGAGCAATGCTGCAAAAATATTACTAACACACCTATAGAAATCCGTTGATCAAAAACCTGAAATCCGCCATATCCAGTTACAAGAATGAGTCCTATTGTTGTAACAAGCTGCAATGTCTGATTGGATAACTGATTGGTTACAGTTAACTTCTTAAAACTTTTAGACAGATGCTCTACAGATGCATCATATTTTCGCATAAAGTTCGAATGATATCCATACATTATCATTGCTAACGCATTTGAGACAAATTCTTCTGTCAAAGCACTTACATTACCATAATCTTTACGATTCTCAAAAGCCATGCTTCGAAGTTTTTCCCCGAAATATCTTTGTATAACCAATGTGACGGGTATCATCAAAAACAAAATCAACGACAATTGCCAATCATAATAAAATAACACACCCAACACTGCAAATGCCTGAACAAATGATGCAATCACACCATAGACCCTGTATATAAACTCTGCTATTTTTGCAGTATCATCCTCAACCACTAACAATAAATCTCCTGCTTTTTCCTCCGAAAAAAATTTGCCATCTTTTGAAAACAACCTATCCAACACCCTGTTCTTCAACAATTGCGTAAATTCAAATTCTTTCATCGAAGAATAGTATCCGAAAACTGAATAGGCCAGCCCCCTGATCAACATCAGCATAAAATATAATAAAACAGATCTCATTAGACTACTCATGGATACCGCTTTATTTATAATATCAATAAAATTAACCATGATCAAGGGAATGCTGATCGATAACAATGTGGAAAATGCTAATAATGCAAAATAAATGACCTTATTGATCTTGTCCAGTTTCCAAATACTTTTAAGATCCTTTACTACATTCTCCATCCACTAACCCCTCTATCAAACTGCTTAAATATTCCACGGATTCAAAATATCTTTTGTAAACAATCTTTTTTCCAAATATGTTACAGGAAAAGTCCGATTCCAATGTATGTATTATCCTATAATAGTCATCCAGTGTACCAATATCTGCCAAATTACCGCTCTGATCTATCCGCACGTGAATGACTTCACGAGATATCAGTTTTTTAACACACATATAAACTTCTTTATATATTAATTGATCTCTCGATTCCATATCAGGCTTTCTGAATAACTTTTGTCGATCACAGACATTCGTTAATAGATATTTTTCAAGATCATCACTATCACTCATATCTCCCGTTGAAAGTGCATTTGCCAATATCCCGGAAATGATCGCAGCAGCCCTGCTGTTTCCCCTAAAAAAACATAACCGAGGCAGCTTGTATTTCATCAATTCAGCTGCCCCACTTGCAACAATCTGTATTTTCTTATCATGATCATATAAATATTCTTCACTAAAAACAGCCGGACTTCCCGCAACTCCCAACACCTTTCTCAATTCTGCCGGATAACTTATCCAGCGATCATTTGATTGGGACGCAACACAAATCTTCCCTTGTTCCTGTAACTCTGTCACTAATTTGTTGATTCTGCGCCTAATCTTTATATCATTGGAGCTTATGCTCATATTCACGATCTGAACATCAAAGTTTTTAACAAGCTCCAATGCGTTAATCAATTGTCTCGAACTGCATCTTCCGTTTTGTCCAAGTATGCATATGGGTATTAGTTTTGCCCCCGGTGCGATCCGATGAATCACAGATGCGCATGCTGTACCATGCCCGTTATGATCTTCCAGCCTATCTCTTTTGATACCAGCAATCGATAATACGGTGCCCCCATTAATAATATATCCGTTTTGCGTATTATTTCTAGCTGATTCACATAATGCATTTAATTGTATCCCACTATCTATAATTGCTACATTCACTTGTTTCATAATATATAAATACCAGAGAAAGCTTATGCCACTTGTTAATTTGTTCCTTATAAATTAAAATTTGGTAGTCATTTTAGATGTAATTTCACATGACTGCGCACATCCCTCTGCAGCGACGCTACCTGTGTAAGAGTACTCGATACAATCGTGATTACACTTATATGGATCTTCTGCCTTTACATTCTGATCAAGATTGATCTTGCTAAATATTTTTTTAACTTTCATTTTCTTTCCCTCCATAAAAGCTTTCTCTGATAAGTATATCTAAACACACTTTGCCGCTTCTAATTGAAGCCTGCTTTCAAGGCACATAATACCGCTCGCGGTATTATAACTTCCGGATATTCTCTTGTTCACTAATTTACATCTTGAACTTGGACAATATTTATACATACTGCATCCGATACAGTTGTTGGTTTCTATATCATTCATTTTTTGAATCAGGTTTATTTTTTCCTGATACAGCCCCTGATCAGTACGCCCTATGATCCATTCAGTATCCCCAACAGCTAACGAACAAGGATATATCGTACCATCAGGCAGTATGTGAAAATTTGTCACTCCTCCATCGCATATTCCTTTTGGTGTTAACGGCGTATAAGTAACCCCTGCAATACTTGCCTCGTCGTAACCATTTTCCTGTACGTAATTTTTTACCCGCCTAAATTGCTCTATAATTAATTCTTCATCTTCGTCCACCCAATGCGAATCAAACATATCAAGTATAGGATCAATTTTATTAAATCCCTCTTGCAAGAAAAAGCAGATCGTTTCATATAAAAATAAAATTGTCTTATGCGTAACCGTTACTCTAATCCTTATTTTTTTGTATTTACTGATTTCTTTTGCTGTTTTAATCACTCTCTCAAAAGAACCCTCACCGTTTAAGTAAACACGATATAAATTGTGTATATCCGATTTCCCATCTACGCTTACAGATATGTTGTCTAACTTCTTGATTATCTCCTTTTGTCTTTGTCCATATAAAGTGCCATTGGTTGTCATTCCGTATACTATCTTTTCCCGTGCAACTGCTTTCTCCACAGTATTCATTATCTCTTCGATCGCATCACAATTTAATAGCGGTTCACCACCATGAAAAGAAATAAAGAAACGTTCTTCCTTATTCCATTCCTCCAAACCTGTTAATAGCGAAAATGATTCCTTAATGACTTTATATGACATATATTCTTTTTTTATGTTATTTCCCACCCGATTATAACAATATCTGCAATTCAAATTGCAATCTTGTGTTGTCCAGAATGTAATATCCATCACATCATACCTCACCCCATAATGCAAAAGTCAGATTTTCTTTCTTATGTCTACAATATAGATCAAAATTACGATCATTCTTGACTGTTTGCTCAAATAAAAATGGACAGTGCCAACAGAAATAACGCACATTACAGTCTTTACATTTTTCAAGATACTCTGGCATTTTCAATTCAAATTCCCGATATACCTTTGTTTCCTTATATTTTTCCATCCAGAAAAAATCTCTGACATTCTCTATTTTCGTTATATTTCCAACGGATTGATTCATATACTCATACGGTGCGCACAAAAAAATATCTCCTGTTGGTGCTATCGTAACAGATCCATATCTCCCACCGCAGGAACCAAATTTTACATCAGGCTGACTGCTCCTTTTCTCATCTACCAAATTCCCATCAACTGAATCATTAGATATAAATCTCTTTTCGCTGGATACATACCAATCCTGATAATTTTTCCCTCTTCCTACAGGCGCAAATGAACGCAGCATAGGTGTGACTCCCCACTTTGAACACAATTCATAAAACTTGTCTTTGTAAACCCTGTTTTCATTTGTCAGAACCATTGATAGTGAAATCTTTTTCATTCCTGCTTCCTTCAAATATCGAATCGCGTTCACCACTTTACCAAATACGCCTGCACCACGAATTGTCCTGCATGTCTCTTCATCAACACCGTCTATACTGATAAAAATTTTATCAAATATACTTGCTATCTGTTTCGCATTTTCTGCGGTTATCAATGTTCCGTTTGTCATCAGCATCAGTTCATTCTCATATTGCCCTTTTATGTAAGCCGACAGTTCAAAGAAGCAGGAAAGAACCATTGGCTCCCCGCCTGTTATGGTTAACGATTCCGGGGTCAGACTTATTATACTATCCGCGATATCATATATTAATTTATTTTCATCTGATGATTGTCTTACTGTACACGCATCGGCAATGCAATGCCTGCAACTTAGATTGCATTCGTTTGTAAGTTCCCATTGAATACTGTATGATCTTATCGATTCTTCATCTTGAGTTTCTACCAGTATTCTTTTCTGCAATAATAATTCAGTTAATTTCTGAAAATACTCTAAATCTTCACTCTCCTCAAAAACCTGGCTATACCGATGTATATCAATTCCATTTTGAATCAATTGCTCCAAGATGTCATAACATTCTTTACTGATCTTTAAATAAGTACACATATATTTATTTCCAACTATTATTTGATCGTTATTCTGGATAAACAAAAAATGTCGTGTAAATTTGTACATCTTATTTTCCTCTCATCGCATGAACTCTTATGATTTGTTAATAAGATGCTAGCATTGCCTTGGCAATCATACAAGGGACAGAATCAGCAATTTAACTTTCCAATTCTGTCCCTTGCAATGAATCCTCTACTTATTTACAGTAAGGATATCCCAAGAAAAATTTCAAAACAAAAACGAATATGGAGGTATTTAAGAATGAAACATCTTAATTTAAGGAATGTACTGTTAGCTCTTACACTCGTGTTTTTTATGCAGCATGGTTCTATTTTATTGCCTGACCTGCCGGAAGACCCTTACTCTGATGAGGAAATGATTTCCCCACAAAATGATAAGCCTAACCCTGACACTCATGTAGATTGATACAATTTTTCACAATAAAACTTTTCATTAAAAGAACGTTTGCAAAAATGACTGAACATGAGACATTGTTTCAAGGTTGCAGTCATTTTTTCTTTTGTGATCTGCTGCCCGTTACACGCCTTCTGTTCCTTCTCATTCCACAACATATCATAAAGAAACTCATTCACCATATATAGTCTTCTGCATCTTAATACTTCTCTTAAAGCTTTTTTATCCAGTTCTGTTGCCAGCTGGTACTCTCCCAGATTGCCAAGCTCGCTCGCGACAATAGCCATGACAAATTCATACATGGAAATATACTCTGACAGCTGATCTTTCTTTGCAAACTTTTCAAAGAAGTGTATCAGGAACCCGATCACCTCCCTTTTTTCCGCCTGTTCAAGCCCCTGAATCCTTTTGCAGACACATGACATCTCTGTTTCCGTCAGGTACACATCTTCGGCTTCATATATTTTTTCTGCTTTCAGCGTACACCTGAGTGCGTCCGCCTCCCTTACTGCAAACGCTTCCTCCGTGATCTTCCCTTCCATCAGGTCAAGCGATGCCTCCGCCTCCATCACATACTGCTTGTTTTCTGGTATCTCAAGACAGACCTTTGCCTTTAACCGCTCCAACAGTAACCTGGCTTTGACCGGATCACGGTTATTCCGGCTGTATGTCATCTCTGTCATCAGCTCCAGCACACTCCTGTCGTTCGTCACAAGCGCTGTCTTCTGAATTTCCCTGGACAGCCCCAGGCGCCTCATGATCCTGCCAACCGGTTCCCGCTGCATATCCGACTTTCCCTGCTCCGTCTTTCGGAGGGATTTGGTAGAACAGATCCCGTCACAGACTTCCTCCTGCGTCAGTCCGAGCATATTTCTGCGGATGCGCAGGACATCGCCGACCGCGTACCCCCATCTTTGTCGGTACAGGTACGTACAGTCCTGCATATAGACTGGTATGCCGTATGCTGTATAGAGTTCCCGCAGCAGCGCTTCCAGTTCGGCGCTCTCCTTCAGGACATTCTGATACAAAACGGCCTCCTGCTGTTTCCCGCTCTCCGCGAGCTGCCTGACCATATCTGTCAATATCTTTCCCTTGTACTCCAACAGTTCCACCAGATAAAACACACGCCCCGTATTCCGCAATAGCTCGATCACGTCATCGCAGAGCTGCAGTAACTGCTGCAGCTCTGCCTGCGCCATCGTATGATCCTCAGCCAGGATCTCCCTCAGATAATAATACGCGGTCTTAGAATAGATCTTCGCTGTGGACAGCTCATCATACAGGGAATCCTTCACATACTCCAGCCAGTATCTGCACTTGTCAGCGAAACCGGACGCTGACGCCCTGCAGCACTCATACTCCAGCACCATGTTCACTTCCAGCACGGACAACTGCTTTGGCTGTATATAGACCAGATCCACCTCCGGCACAGTCAGCCGCACTGCCTCCCCGTAAAGGCGGGCAAGCTCCGCCCTGTCCGCCCCCTGGAGCTTTACGCATTCTGCCTGCATCATAAGACAGAACTGGCGTCTCATCCGGTCGGAGGGATCCTGCCTTTCGTAATCCCTGATCAGATTCCCTGCCTTCGGAAAGTCTCTCCGGTCTACCGCCCACAGGATCCTGTGCTGCCATTCCCACTCCGCATGATCCTCATTGTTCAGCAGGTTTTCATACTTGTCCGGTGTGACGCCAAGCCGTCCCAGGAGACGGTCCCGCATCGTTTTCGGGACGGGTCTGATCTCACTCTCGATCCTGGAGAGCTGGCTGGCATCCATCAGCCCCTCCGACAGCTTCTCGCCCGTCACGCCCGACTCCTCCCGCACCCGCTTTAGAAATACGCCAAACTCCTGCTCCGACTGCAGCGGTTCCTTCAACACATTTTTTCGCTTTCTCATCATCCGTATCTTCCCCTTATCTATCACTTATCCATCACTTATCCATCATGAGAAACGATTCATATGCAAAACGCCGCATACAGCGGCACGGCGCAGAGATCCCCCTCCGCGCCAAAATTCTTCTCCGACAGCCGGACCGCCTTCTCAGGTGCATACATTTTTTTATAATGCTGCAGGCTTTTTGCCCTGACATGCTCTCCCGACTTCACTTCGATGGGGATCACCCGCCCGTGCTGCTGTATCACAAAGTCCACCTCCGCCGCCGGTGAATCACTTGTCCAGTAGTACAAGTCATAACCGTTTGTCCTCAGCGCCTGCGCGATATAGTTTTCCGTCAGGCTGCCGCGATAGATTTCTGACAGCTCCTTTCTGACGATGCTCTCCGGCGTTATCCCTGTGAACGCCGACAGCAGCCCGACATCGGACAGATACAGTTTAAACGCGGAGACATCGCGGAAAGCTGTCAGGGGCATGTCGCCCCTGCTCACCCTGTCGCACCGGAGCACGACGCCCGAATAGACGAGCCACGCGATCGAGTCCCCAAAGAGCCCCGCCGTCGCACCTTTTCGGATCAGCTTATACTGAAATTTTTTATTTTCCTTTGCAAGCTGTGCCGGCATTGACATATAGGCATTTCTGATCCTGGTGCTCTCGCTGTCTGTGGTGTATTTTGCCATGTCCGCAGTGTAGGCGTTCATCAGCAGGTTCTGTATCTCCGGCACATTGATCAGCGAACCTCTGTCCAGATACTCATTGACTGCCGCCGGCATTCCGCCAATATATAGATATCTGTAGTACCATTCAGACAATTCCTGGTGCGCCGCCGCCGACAGCTCCTGCATCCTGCTGTAATGTTCCCTTATCATTTCCACAAAGTACTCTTTTCCTACAGCGCGCAGAAATTCATCAAAGCCAAGCGGATACAATGTTTTCATGAGGACCTTTCCAACCGGAAACGAATATTTTTCACGGTTGACCGCCACTCCCAGCAGGCTTCCCGCTGCTGCGATATGGTACTCCGGCGCCTCCTCGCAAAAGTATTTCAGCGCTGTCAGCGCACGTTCGCACGCCTGGATCTCATCGAAAATGAGAAGTGTCCTGTCCGGTATGATCTTCTGGTTAAAATACTCCTCCAAGAGTCTGATGATCCTGTCCGGGGACAGCTCGCCCTGAAAATAGTCTGACACGATACGCATCCTCTCAAAATTGATATATACCGTATTTTGGAAAAACCTGTCGCCGAGCTCACGCAGAATATATGTTTTCCCAACCTGACGCACTCCGTGCAGAAGAAGCGGCATTCTTCCTGCTCCCATGCTCTTCCATTCGATCAACTCCTGCATCATATTTCGTTCCATACAGCTATTGCTCTCCTTTTATGTGCTTTTTTGAATATTATATCACTATTTTCATATCAAAAACAAGGAAAAAGTCATTTTAAAATGACTTTTTCCTTGTTTTTGATATCACTATTTACTCAGCGTCCGATATTTCAGATCCAGAAATGCTTCCCTGTCACTTCGGAGCAGATAGGAATATTCAGGGTTACTGCCTGTGACAATGTGGGAAAAGCCACTGTAGCCATCCACGAGCGCCTTGCATTTTTTCTCGGAAGACAGGACCACCTTCCGTGTGCTGCCATCCAGCATCTCCCACAGCACATAGTAGGTGAGCCCGTATCTGGACTGCTGGCTGGCGGTGTGCACCCAGATCACCTGGCTGTTATCCAGGATCAGGGGATCCAGCTTCGCGCTGAAAGTCCACCTGCTTCCGATGAAGACACTGCCCTGCCTGCCGGCAGCCGCAAAATCACTTTCCAGCGCCTCCATCGTGACAGAGGGATTGGCTTCCAGGTATTTCCTGATCTGTTTTTGGGGCGAATCCTTTATCGTCCATATGAGGACAAGCACGGCAAACAGAAAGAACACGGAACCGATCGCAGTGATGCCGTATACATTGCTGAGACTCTGCCCGTGGATCCTGCCGTCGCCGATGTGATACACGACCGTGTCCGGATCCAGTCCCATCTGTTTTGCCACACGTTTATAGTAATCCAGCTCTTCCCCCTCCAGCACCTCCAGCGTACCGGCGATCTTCACGCCTGTTTCCAAAAACTCCTGATCCTGTTCCATGGCATCATAAAACACTTCCGCCTGATCAGCCATCTCGTCATAGCGCTTATACGGAACTTCGACAGAGAGACAGATGCCCCGTTCCTCATCCAGCACCAGCCACGAGGAGCGGTCCTTCTTCGTCCCGGTGGAGACACCGTTGATCTTTGTCGTCTTCGTGGTTTCCATATACTCGTCCACAGGATACAGGACCTCCCAGGATACATATTTTCCGACTATGTCAGCAAGCTCTGCTTTTGCTGTGAGCGGCTTTGCCCCCATCAGGGCGGTGATGCAGGATAGCCCTGTGTCACAGAGCATCCAGATACCCACGGCGGCGCAGAACAGGATGATCCCGATCGCTCCCCTGATTTGTCCCATACGTAATTTTCTCAGCATTTCATTTGTTCCTCCTTTGTTTTTTTTACATTATACCATCTCTGCACACAATGTGAAACGATTATGAAAATAAACCTCCGTTATAATTCACAAATTTTTAATAATTTGAACGCCCCTGTACACAAAAAAGTACAAAGAATAGTGTTGACGTGTATACAATATTAAGGATATAATACAATTATGAATGTTAGACAGGACTTCACATTTTCGTAACAATCTGCATTCTAAACTTCAGTAACCAGCGGTGCCATACCGCATAAAATTTTATTTATATTTAGGAGGCTTTGCAAAATGAGACCAGAATGGACAGATTTTGTAGGTGGCAAGTGGGAAAGCGAAATTAACGTGCGTGACTTCATCCAGAAGAACTATACACCGTATGAAGGTGATGAGGCTTTCCTTGCAGGACCTACACAGAACACAAAAGATTTATGGGACATGGTTCTTGACCTTCAGAAGAAGGAAAGAGAAGCCGGCGGTGTTCTTGACATGGACACAAAGGTTATCTCCACAATCACTTCTCATGGTCCGGGATACCTCGACAAGAGCAAGGAGACGATCGTTGGTTTCCAGACAGATAAGCCTTTCAAGCGTTCTTTACAGCCTTACGGCGGTATCAGAATGGCAGAGAAGGCTTGCTCAGACAACGGCTACGAAGTAGATCCTGAGGTTAGTGAGTTCTTCTCTACGCACAGAAAAACACACAATGCAGGCTGCTTCGACGCATACAACCAGGAGATGAGAGCATGCCGCTCCTCACACATCATCACAGGTCTTCCTGATGCTTACGGACGCGGACGTATCATCGGCGACTACAGAAGAGTTGCGCTCTATGGTATCGACAGACTGATCGAGGATAAGCAGGCTCAGAAGGATTCCACAGGACGTGTCATGACAGACGATGTGATCCGTCTGCGCGAGGAGCTCTCCGAGCAGATGGTTGCTCTCAAAATGATGAAGGAAATGGCTGCTTCTTACGGCTGCGATATCTCCAAGCCGGCAACAAATGTACAGGAGGCGATCCAGGCTACTTACTTCGGTTACTTGTGTTCAGTTAAGGAGCAGAACGGCGCTGCTATGTCCCTTGGACGTACATCCACATTCCTTGACTGCTACGCACAGAGAGACTTGAAGAACGGAACATTCACAGAGGAGCAGATCCAGGAGTTCGTTGACCACTTCATCATGAAGCTCCGCTGCGTCAAATTTGCACGTACACCGGAATACAACCAGATCTTTGCCGGCGATCCCGTATGGGTGACAGAGTCCCTCGGCGGTGTCGGTGTTGACGGACGTCCTATGGTGACAAAGATGTCCTTCCGCTACCTGAACACACTGACAAACCTCGGACCAAGCCCTGAGCCGAACCTGACAGTACTCTGGTCCACAAGACTTCCTGAGAACTGGAAGAGATACTGCGCTAAGATGTCGATCCAGACTTCTTCGATCCAGTATGAGAACGACGACCTGATGAGAGTGACACACGGTGATGACTACGGTATCGCATGCTGCGTATCTTCCATGGTCATCGGCAAGGAAATGCAGTTCTTCGGCGCTCGTGCAAACCTTGCAAAGTGCCTGCTCTACGCGCTGAACGGCGGTGTGGATGAGGTTACAAAGAAGCAGGTTGGTCCGAAGTACCGCCCTGTCACAGGCGATGTGCTTGACTATGACGATGTGTACAGCAAATTCATGGATATGATGGAGTGGCAGGCAGACGTGTATGTCAATACTCTCAACATCATCCACTACATGCATGACAAGTACTGCTATGAGAGAGCAGAGATGGCTCTTCATGACAGAGACGTCAAGAGATATTTCGCGACTGGTGTTGCTGGTCTCTCGATCGTTGCCGACTCCTTATCAGCGATCAAGTACGCACAGGTGAAGGCAATCCGCGACGAGGACGGCATTATCGTTGACTTCGAGACGACAGGCGAGTTCCCTAAGTATGGTAACGACGACGACCGCGTTGACCTGATCGCACAGGAAATCGTTCACAAGTTCATGACAGCGATCAGAAGACATCATACTTACAGAAATGGTATCCCTACAACCTCTATCCTTACGATCACATCCAATGTAACATACGGTAAGGCTACAGGTAACACACCTGACGGACGCAAGAAGGGACAGCCGTTTGCTCCTGGTGCAAACCCGATGCACGGACGTGACACACATGGTGCAGTCGCATCCCTGTCCTCTGTATCAAAGCTTCCGTTCAAGGATGCGCAGGATGGTATCTCCAATACCTTCACGATCATCCCGAACGCTCTCGGCAAGGAAGCGAAGGTCTTCTCCGGCGATATCGAATTGGATCTGAACAATTAGTCTTACAATTACACAGGGGCATGCGCCCCTGTGTATCCAAAGAGAGGAATAGGTGTAACCGATGGATGAGAAAGCAATGATCGATGACCTCGTATCCCAGCTCGATGCCGGGTTTTCCAGTGAGAAGGCTGTGGGACATTTCAATGTAGATGTCAGCGAGGATGCGTCCACAAAAGAAGTCCAGACACTTGGATGTACAGACTGTTCCAGCAATCCCATGGCGTGCAGCGTACCGACGCTCCATGAGGGATTGGACAAAGAGTAAAATATATAGATCATATCAGGAGGTATATAACGATGGCAATGAACAATACAGCACAGGTTGATAACTTAGTTTCTTTATTGGATGGCTATGCTACAAAGGGTGGTCATCACCTTAACGTGAACGTACTCAACAGAGACACTCTGTTAGATGCTCAGAAGCATCCTGAGAACTATCCCCAGCTCACGATCCGTGTATCCGGATACGCTGTTAACTTCATCAAGTTGACACCGGAGCAGCAGGCAGACGTTATCTCCCGTACATTCCACGAGGCTATTTAGATCCGGTACTCCCGTGCAAAAAGCCCTGAGCGTTGTCTCAGGGCTTTTTATTGTCTTTTTTATCTCTATTCTTCACTATTTTGTTTTGTGGCAGGATCCTGTTGTGTTGTCCTGCTGCCGGTCGGACTGTGCTCCTCAGTCCTTCATCATCTTGTCAAGTTCATCCACCATTTCCCTGCTCAGCTTCTTTCCACCCGTCAGCGCTGACAGAAATACCTCCACTGAGCCGTCATAAAAATCTGCCAGGATCTTATCCGCCTTCCCGCGCGCGTACTCTGCGGGCGTCAGCGCCGCCGAATAGCGCCTGCTCTTCTGGCTCGTATCTGCGGATATCAGTCCCTTGTCGATCAAATGTCTGATAAATGTATTGATCGTCTGCTTTTTCCAGTTTTTATGCAATTCCCCGTTCAGGTATTCCATTATCTCACTAAAACCTTTTCCACCATCATTCTTCCACAAAAAATCCATAATCAGGCTCTCTGATTGCGACATCTCACACCTAACATTATTCTCCATAATGACTTCCTCCATTAAATAAAACCTGGTACGATACTTTTCTACCATAATAATCTGTCACTTCTATTTTACTTGCTTTTTGCACAACTGTAAAGCATTTTTTGCTTGTTTTTGCTTACTTTCCTTTCATTTTGATCGTTTTCTACAAAAAACGCACCGTTTTCCTTTTGACGCCGATCTCCCTCAGACACCAAAAAAATGTCGCAAATATAAAAATTTGTTTCTTTTTTTATATCCGCCCGCGCCAAAATAGGGTATAATATATACATTAATAAAAATGCTACAGGAAAGGTTGATACTATGCAAGGAAGAATCCATTCTTTAGAGTCCTTTGGAACAGTCGACGGCCCCGGCGTGCGCTACGTGGTCTTTGTGCAGGGTTGTCCTATGAGGTGTGCATACTGCCATAACCCGGACACGTGGGAGATGAACGCGGGCACCCTCATGGAGCCGGAAGAAATTCTGGAAAATTATGAGCGCAACAAGCCCTTTTACAACGGCGGCGGCATCACCGTGACCGGCGGTGAACCGCTGATGCAGATCGATTTTCTGCTGGAGCTCTTCACGCTGGCGCACGGGCGCGGCATTCACACCTGTCTGGACAGCTCCGGGATCGCGTATCGCGCGGACGGAAATCCTGAGTGGCTTGCCAAGCTGGACAAGCTCTGCGACGTGACAGATCTCGTGATGCTTGACATCAAACATATCGATCCCGAGAAACACAAGGATCTGGTGCAGCAGCCAAACGACAACATCCTCGCCTTTGCGGAGTATCTCGACCGCAAAAATGTCGAGATCTGGATCCGTCATGTCGTTGTCCCGGGCATCACGGACGATCCCGCCGACCTGCACAGGTTAGGCTATTTTATCGGCGGACTTCAAAACCTCAAGGCGCTCGATGTCCTCCCCTACCACACCATGGGCAAGAAGAAGTACGACGAGCTCGGCATGAAATACCGCCTCGAGGGTGTTCCCGAGATGGACAAGGGCAAAGTTCCCGAGCTGAAACAGCATATCCTGAACGGTATCCGGGAAAGGCGCGGTCTGCCGGAAAAACACTGATCCGGAATATATTTTGGAATTTTTTATACTTTTGACCTTGTATTTCGCATAAATTTATATTAAAATATCTGTATTGACAAGTGTTTGCCGGGCTTTGTCCCGCGGCAGACCGTTGTCAGGTGTTTGTGATCTGTGGCAGCTGTCATCGTGCAGACCGCCGCAGCATATTTATTGATGATAAAAGGAGGAATTTGTACTATGGCATATCAGATTTCAGATGCATGTGTATCTTGCGGGGCTTGCGAGTCTCAGTGCCCGGTTGGCGCGATCAGCATGGGCGACGGCAAGTTTGAGATCGATGCAGATAAGTGTATCGACTGCGGTTCCTGCGCAGGTGCCTGCCCTACAGGATCTATCGATCAGGCATAATTTGTATAACAAATAACATAACAAAAAGGTACTGCCCTCTGGCAGTACCTTTTTGCGTTTCCCCGGTCACATTTGTTTTGCCTCCACAGCTTTTCTGAACAGATGAAACTCCTTCTTGGCTTTCGGCTCTCCCTTTTCCAGGGCGTTTGGAAATTCGATCGTCTTCTCCTTCTGTTTCTCCCTGACCTTATCTCTGGCTTTCTCCCTGTTCTTGTCTTTCCGCTTTGCCGCCTTGCCGCTGTACTGACGCAGCAGCTCATCTATGCGTTTATAGTACTCCTCGTTTCGCTGATCCTCCAGCGCGTGTCTCGTTGCCACTCTCTCCTCGTCACGCTCCTCCATCAGCCGGAACTGATAGTCGAGCTCCTTGCACAGATCTCCCTTCACGTTCTCCGTGATGCGCTCGACCAGCTGATCCGCCATCTCCTTGTTGTTTGCCGCCACCGCGTCCTTGATCAGCTTCTGGAACAGGTACTGCAGCCGCAGCGTCTGTGCCTGTCCCGCCTCCGGCAGCCGGCTATTCTGGGAATAGTCCGGTCTGTCGTCGAGCGACCGCATTTCTTTGATCTCGATCATGTTCCTCATCTCCGTCTTGCCCTCCCCGGCTGGATGCTCCTCTCCCGCATTTGACGCATTATCAGCCGCTGTCTCGGGCTTTTTCCCAAACCGTTCATTCCATTTCAGATTCTCTGGATTTTTTATCGAAGCCATCTTTACCTCCCCTGCTTTTGAAATCTTCGTCAGCTGCTTTTGTGCAAATGGATTGTCTGCCCTCATGTCCTTCTCGCCTCCATCATCACTATGTATCTGATCCAATATCGTCTTCACTGCTTTTAACTGCAGCCCCTGGTCTTTCAGATCCTTGATCATGACAAACCTGTCAATATCCTCCTGTGTATAGATCCTGTGTCCCTGCTCATTGCGCCGGATCGGCAGCGCCAGTTCCTCCTCCCAGTACCTTAAAACGTGTGATTCCACATGAACTTCCTTTGCAGCCTCATTGATCAAATACTTTTCCTTTACCACATTAAAACTCCTTTCTTGTCATTTATGATATCATTTTGTCGATTCTATATAGAAAAAGAGGACCGGCTCTCACCCTGTCCTCTTCTGTAATATGATTATTTCGCTAAATTGGCAAATTGCGTGTAATCCGGCAGCCACGCCAGATTGATCGTGCCGATCGCACCGTTCCTCTGCTTCGCGATAATGATCTCTGCCACATTTTTCAGCTCTGTGTCCTTGTTGTAGTAATCGTCGCGGTAGATGAACATGACCACGTCGGCGTCCTGCTCGATCGCGCCAGACTCTCTCAGATCGGAGAGCATCGGTCTGTGGTCCGGTCTCTGCTCCACGGCGCGCGACAGCTGGGAAAGCGCTATCACAGGCACATGGAGCTCGCGCGCCAGCGCCTTGAGCGATCTCGATATGTCCGAGATCTCCTGCTGCCTCGACTCGTTCTTCCCCGAACCCGTCATCAGCTGCAGATAGTCGATAATGATCATCTGCAGGTCGTACTCGAGCTTGAACTTCCTGCACTTGGATCGCAGCTCGCCGATGCTGATGCCCGGCGTATCGTCGATCAGAAGCCCGGATCTTCCGATCACGTCGGCGCTCTCGATCAGGCGCTCCCACTCATCGTCCTTCATATTTCCTGTCCTGATCGCCTGAGAGTTCACCTTGGACTCCAGCGACAGCAGACGGTTGACCAGCTGCTCCTTGGACATCTCCAGGGAGAAGATCGCGACGGACTTGCTTTCGTGAAACGCCACATGCTGCGCGATGTTCAGCACAAACGCCGTCTTCCCCATCGAGGGGCGCGCCGCGATCAGTATCAGATCGGAGGGCTGCATTCCCGCCGTCTTGTAGTCCAGATCGAGAAATCCCGTCGCGATCCCGGTCACTGCCCCCTTGTTCTTCGACGCCTCCTCGATCAGGTTCATCGCGTTCATGACGACCTGTCGGATCGGCACAAAGTCACCGCTGTTCCGCTTCTGTATGATGTCAAATATATTCTTCTCGGAAGTCTCCAGGATTGACTCAAGCGAGTCGTTCTGGGCGTAGCAGCTGTTTGCGATCTCCTCGTTGACGCGGATCAGCTTCCGCAGGACCGCCTTCTCCGCCACAATGTTCGCATAGTGCTTGATGTTCGCCGACGTCGGCACCGCCCCCATGACATCCTTTATGTACTCGAGGCTGTATATCTCGGGCGGTGTGCCCTTCTCTTTCAGCCGCTCCTGCAGTGTCACCAGGTCGACTGGCTTTCCCTCGTCGTTGAGCTCCACCATCGCGTCAAAGAGGATCCCGTACTGCTTTCCGTAAAAATCATCACCGGTGATCTGCTCGCCCGCTACAGTGATTGCCTCCTTATCCATCAGCATGGAGCCGATAACTGACTGCTCCGCCTCGATACTGTGAGGCAGAACTCTCTTCAAAACTGCCTCATCCATTTCCGGCATTGTGATCTGTGTCCCCTTTCAGACGCATAGAACATACGTCTTCAGCATCTTTTTATCTCCTGTACCTTATTTTGTCTCCACATGCACCCTCAGCTTTGCGGACACCTGCGGATGCAGTTTGACCGTAACTTCATGGGTTCCAGCCGCCTTGATCGCCTCGCCAAGCTGTATCTTCTTCTTGTCGATCGCCTTGCCGTACTGGTCTTCCACTGCCTTTGCGATCTCCTTTGAGGACACGGAACCGAACGTCTTTCCGCCCTCGCCGCCCTTGATCTCCATGCGGACCGTCATCTGCTCAAGCTCCGCAGCCAAAGCCTGTGCTGCCGCAAGCTGCTCCCTCGCGATCTTCTCCTCGTTCTGTTTCTGCAGCTTGAGGGTATTCTTGTTGGCATCGGTCGCCTCGACCCCCAGCTTCTTCGGAATGATAAAATTCTTGGCATAGCCTTCCTTGATCTCTACCAGATCCCCTTTTTTTCCGACGGATTTCACATCCTCCAGCAATATTATCTTCATATTTGTTTTATCCTTTCTATATCGTAACTACTCCTCTTATTCGCAGCTGTTCCTCTTATTCGCAGCTGTATCGCGGCTGTTCCGCCTGCCGCTTCCCTACAGGGCACCCTCCTCGAGCATCTGGTTCAGCGTCTCCTTCACGACGAAGACCGCCCGCTCCGGCGTGGTGTCCGTCAGCTGCGCGCCCGCTATGTTCATGTGCCCGCCGCCGCCGAGCCGCTCCATGATGATCTGTACATTGACCTCGTCGATCGATCTCGCGGATATATATATCTTGCCGTTGTATTCTGTCACCACAAAACTCGCCTTGATGCCGTTGATGCCCAGCAGCTCATTGGCAGCCTGCGCGCCGATCTCTGTCGGGCTGTCAAGCCCCTCCGACGGGCAGATTCCCATCGCATAGGCATTCTTGTAGATCTCAGCGTTCCGCACGGCCTCAGCCTTTGCCTTGTACTCCCTTGCGCCATCCCGGAACATCTTCCGCACTCTCGTCACGTCGGCGCCGCACCGCCTGAGAAACGCCGCCGCCTCAAAAGTCCTGACGCCCGTCTTTGCCGTAAAATTGTTGGTGTCAACCATAATGCCGGAATACATGCAGTCCGCCTCGTTGCTGCGCACCTTGACCGTGCCGGCTATATACTGCACGACCTCAGCCACCATCTCGCACGTGCTCGACGCGTACGGCTCCACGTAGGAGAGCGTGGCGTTCTCTATGACTTCCGATCCCTGCCTGTGATGGTCCAGAACCACCACGGTCCTGCAGCTCCTGATCAGGTCCGGGCACTCCGTGATGCTCGGCTTGTTGACATCCACAACGACCAGCACCGTGCTGCTGTCCTCGATCTCGAGCGCCTCCGTGCTCCCTATGATAAAATCGTCCTCGTAGATGTTGCTGTCCCGGAAAAGCTCCACGAGCGGCTTCACCGAGGTCGTGATATCGTTGATCACTATGTGTGTTTTCCTGCCGAGCGCCCTTGCGATACAGCTGATTCCCACCGCTGCCCCGAACGCGTCCGCATCCGCCAGCCGGTGTCCCATGATCAGCACTTTGTCCTTGCTCGTGATGATCTCCTGCAGGGCGTTTGCCTTCACGCGCGCCTTCACGCGCGTATTCTTCTCGATCTGCTGGCTCTTTCCGCCGTAGTAGACGATCGAGTCGGGCGATTTGACCACCGCCTGATCGCCTCCGCGCCCCAGCGCCAGGTCGATCGCAGTGCGCGCAAACTCGGCGTTCTGCACATATGTAGGCGCATCGACGCCGACGCCGATGCTGACTGTCACCGCCATCTCATTTCCGATGTTCACGGTCTTGACGTCCTCTAAGAGCTCAAAGCGCGATTCCTTGAGATTCATCAGTGCCTTTTTGCGCATGATGACCAGATACTTGTCCTTCTCCGTCTTGCGCGCGATACCGTCGATCGATGCGATGTGCTTGTTGATCTTTCTGTCGATCAGCGCCATCAGCAGCGACCGTCTGACCTCCTCCACGCTCTCGAGCGCCTCGTCGTAATTGTCGATGTAGATCATGCCCACCGCGAGACTCTGCTCGTCCTGGTCGCGGAGTGCGCGTTTCAGCGCTGTCTCGTCAAACAGATACCCGGCGATCAGGAAATTTGCATTCCCGGCACTCTCGATCACCTCGTTGTTGTCCATGACGTCCTTGATGGAGATCCGCTTCATCTTGAAAACATACTCGCGCTCCTCAAAGGTGATCTCTATCTCGGTATCCTGCTCAAATTCAAGCTTTTCCTTCGTGATCGAAGAAAATATCGTGGTGATCGGCTTGCGATAGCCTTTCTCCTTGTGTATCACCCGCTCAAACGCCGCATTCATCCATATGATCCTGCCGTCATCATCCATCAGCACATGGGGAAGCGCCAGATCCCACAGCAGTGTTCTCTGGATTTGTCCGTATTGTGTTGCAAAATTGATAAATTCATTCATAATGACGGGTCTGTTTCTATATAATAGAATAAGCATGGCGATCAAGTAGACCAACAGAAATCCTGAGACGCAGATACCTGCCATTATATCCAGAAAGTAAACGCCTACGTTTACGAATATCAACAATATGCCCAGGATCAGGGTAGTCTGAAGATACGCTTTCAGGTGTCCCTTTAATTTCACTTTTTGCTTCATGTATAATACCTCCCGCAAATGGCAGCCGCCCACACCCTGCATGACTCTCATTGACAGCGGTGCAGACGACGTCCACATATGCACTCTGGGATACGAAAATAGTAATATGACTCTCTATATGCTCGTGTTCATAGATAGTATATCATTAAATAAGAAAAAGTTCCATAGCAGATTTTGTCTGTTCCGGTCACAAAGACGGATTTCCTGTTATGCACCTGCCGTGACGGAAACAATATTTAACAGGATCTCCACGATCTTCTCCATGTCCTCGATGCACGCAAACTCGTTTCTGCCGTGATGCCCCTCCGATCCCGTACATATATTCGGACACAGGAGCCCGTCATACGAGAGCCTCGCACCATCTGTACCGCCACGGATCGCCGATATCTCCGGTTCCACGCCCGCCCGTTTCATAGCCTCCACCACATTGTCGACAATGTGCATCTCCTTCTCGATCATCTCTCTCATATTGCTGTAGGAGTCGGACAGCTCCACACAGAAAGTCCCCTCACCGTACTTCCTGTTCAATGTCTCCGCGGTATTTGCAAAGACCGCCTTCCTCTCCTCGAATTTTGCCCTGTCGTGATCCCTGATAATATACTCCGCGACAGCCTTCTCGACATTTCCCCTCATGCTGTCCACATGGTAAAAGCCCTCGTAGCCCTCCGTGTTCTCGGGGCATTCGTCCGGCAGCGCGCGCTGAAATTCATATGCGAGCTTGATGGCATTTTTCATGACATTCCTGGCATAACCCGGGTGCACGCTCTTGCCGTTGACCGTGAGCACGGCACCCGCCGCGTTGAAGCACTCGTAGCTCATGTCGCCGAGCATGCCGCCGTCCACGGTGTAGGCATAATCCGCTCCAAATCCTTTGATGTCAAAATACTCGACGCCGTTTCCGACCTCCTCGTCCGGCGTGAAGCCGATACACACCTTCCCGTGCCGGATCTCAGGGTGTGCCAGCAGATGCTCCGCCATAGCCATGATCTCGGCGACGCCGGCCTTGTCGTCACCGCCGAGGAGCGTGCTGCCGTCCGTCACGATCAGCCCCTTGCCCTCACACTTTTTCAGCATGGGGAAGTCCGACACGCGGGTGACAATATGCCCGTCCCGATCCAGGACGATATCGCTGCCGTCATAGTTTTCGATCACTCTCGGCGCGACATGCGCGCCGCTCACCGCCGGGGACGTGTCCATATGCGCGATAAAACCGATCGACGGCACTTTGTCCCTGTCCGCGCCGTCCAGATTGGAAGGGATCACCGCGTAGACGTAACTGTGCTCCTCGTCATACCGCACGGCCTCCGCCCCGAGATCCGATAACTCCTGATACAGCATTTTGGCGAGATCGCGCTGTCTCTCCGTCGAGGGCACTCTCGCCGGCGGCGCTTCCTCCGACTGCGTGTCGATCTTCACATACCGCAAAAAATTCTCTATTACACTTGAATACGCCATTCTTCATCTCTCCTTTGACCTTGATACATTTTATAGTATACCACGTTTTTCCAAAAAAAGAAAACAAAAAAAGAACCAACAAACCGCTAATCGGTTCATTGGTTCCTCATACTTAATCGATCGTGTACGGCATCAGTGCCACATGACGTGCCCTCTTGATCGCCACCGTGAGCGCTCTCTGATGCTTTGCGCAGTTTCCTGTGATACGTCTGGGAAGGATCTTGCCTCTCTCAGACACATATCTCTTTAACTTCGCCGTGTCCTTGTAATCGATCACATTGTCCTTGCCGCAAAATACGCAAACTTTTTTTCTTCTACGGATTCCGCCTCTTCTCTTCATTGGAGAATCAGCTTTTTCAGTTTTATTAAAAGCCATGATAAAGCCCCCTATTCTTTCAAACTCAAAACAAACTCAAAACGTTAAAAACAGATCTTAGTTAAACGGCAACTCCTCATCGATCCCGTCCGGAATGTTCATGAAGCCGTCACCTGCTGCCATCGGCGCTGCCGGCTGGCTTGCCCCGCCGCCGAAGCCGCCCCCGTAACTGTTATTTCCATAACCGCCGTCGGATCCGCCGCCGCTGTTCTTGCTCTCGGCAAATTCCTGGTCATCAACAATGACTTCTGTGGTATAAACTTTTACACCGTCTTTATTGGTGTAGCTTCCGGTCTGGATCCTCCCGGACACGGCGATCTTCGTCCCCTTGCGGAAATAACGCTCCGCAAACTCGCCCGCTTTGTTAAAAGCGACACACGGAATGAAGTCTGCTGTGTTCTCATCGTTGTTCCCGCCGCCGCGGCTATACCGCCTGTCCACGGCGAGTGTGTACCTCGCGATCGCCATCTGGTTCTCACCCTGTGTGTATCTCACCTCAGGATCCCTTGTCAAACGTCCCATTAAAATCACTTTATTCATATATAAAAGTTCTCCACTGTACGCCCTGTCCTCTGTCTCCCATGATACAGGCGCGCATTCTATTTCTCGTCCTGTCTAACGCACAAATATCTGACAACGTTCTCCATGAGACGGATCCTTGACTCGATCTCTGCCGGAACGGTTGCCTCGCCATCAAACTGAATGAAATAATAGAAAGCTTCCCTCATCTTGCGCACTTCGTAAGCAAGTCTCTTCTTGCCCCACTCATCTACGTTCGTGATCGTGCCGCCATGCTTTGTGATCATGTTTTTCACCTTCTCGATGGCAGCTGCTCTCTCATCGTCCTCAAGCTTTGCGCTGACAACAACGGCTAATTCATACTTGTTCATTTTGTTACCTCCTTTTGGTCTCTGGCCTCTTCCCTGAGAAGAAGCAAGGATTTATATATCACAATGGTTTATGATACTATATTTTTCCTGTTTTTGCAAGTCATTTTCGCAAACTTATCGGCTTTTATCCCGATTTTTTTCGCAAACCCTTTGTGCCCTTCTCGACCTGGCGCCGGGGGAGCATGACCTGATGCCCGCATCCTGCACATTTCAATCTGAAATCCGCGCCCACGCGCAGGATCTCCCACTCCGGGCTCCCGCAGGGGTGCGGCTTCTTCAATTTGACGATATCGCCAACCTCATATTCAAATCCCACAAACCCGACTTCCTTTCTTCCTGATCCCGTCTCAGCGCCTGCCTATCCGTGCAGATCGATCTGCGAGAACACCTCGCCGATACTCCCGGTGATGACCAGATCCGCCTTGGTGTCCCGCTGCGTCGGCGTCCTGTTGATCAGCACGAGCCTGTTCCCCTGGTAATAGTCGATCAGCCCCGCCGCCGGGTACACCGCGAGAGAAGTGCCGCCGATGATCAGCATATCCGCCTCGCTGATGACGCGCACCGCCTCCTGCAGGGTGTTCTGGTCAAGCCCTTCCTCATACAGTACCACATCGGGCTTGATTCTGCCCCCGCACGCGCACACGGGAACACCAGTACTATTTACAATCTCCTCCACCGCGTGGAAGCTGTGGCACTTTTCACAGTAGTTGCGCAGGACGCTGCCGTGGAGTTCCAGCACTTTCCTGCTCCCCGCCGCCTGGTGCAGACCGTCGATATTCTGCGTCACGACCGCGGAGAGCTTCCCCAGCACCTCGAGCTTTGCCAGCGCCTGGTGAGCAGTGTTTGGCTTCGCGTCCAGACACAGCATCTTATCGCGGTAGAACCGGAAAAACTCCTCCGGCCGCCTCACATAGAATGTATGGCTCAGTATCGTCTCCGGCGGATAGTCGTACTTCTGGTTATAGAGTCCGTCCACGCTCCGAAAATCGGGGATCCCGCTCTCGGTGGACACGCCCGCTCCCCCAAAAAAGACGATCCTGCTGCTCTCATCGATCATCTGCTGCAATGTTTCGGTCTCCCTGCCCATATTGATCCACTCCTTTTCCTATATTTTATTTCTGTATCTTTATTCATGACAATTTTCCGGACGCGCCGCCTTGTTTCTTCACCACATCTTAAAAGATATGTTCAGATCCACGTTGTTCGGGATGCCGTCCACTCTCCCTTTCTCCGTGTACTGCCAGCAGGTCACATCGTATGGCATATACATGTAGTCGTCGTAGAACGCGTACCACTTCTCATAGTCGTTGAGCTGCGGCATGTCAAGCAGCTGTGTGAAACAGACGACGTTTCCGTAGATCATCGGCGTGTACCCTGCCGCCTTGACCGCCTCGCAGAACGCGATCGTGATGGCAGTGCGCTCCTCCCTGGTGATCTGGTCGGCGCGTCCCTTGCCGCCGGAGATGCGCTCCACGTCAAACACCACCGGGCAGGACACATCATATCCCGCCAGATGCTCGATCACAAACGCCGCCTCCTCCTGCGCCTCCTCGACTGTCACCGCCTGCGTGAAGAAGTACACGCCGGCGCGGACGCCGGCTTCATTGGCACCCTTCATGTTCGCGTCGTAGAAGTCGTCGAGCACGATCTTGCCCGACTCATATCCCCGCAGTCCCAGCCGGACAAAGGCGTACTCGATGCCCTCCTCCCTGACAGCATTCCAATCGATATCGCCCTGGTATTTCGACACGTCGATCCCCTTGTGAGACACGACAGTCCCGTTTTCCACGTACTGCATCAGCCCCTCCTCCGTCTTCTGGAAATTCTCGTCGAGGAGACTGTGTTTTGTCACCTCGTCCAGCACTGGGGCAAACACGTATTCGTTCTCAAAGCTGTAGATCAGATTCTCCGGGAAGAACGAGCGCAGCATCTTGAGCGGGCTGCCGTCCTCCCCCGTCACCAGCTCCCTCATCCTGTCCTTGATGGACTGCTCCACCTCGGCCTCCTTCGACTGCATGAGCGCTGCGATCCCCGCGTCATCGAGATCGGGCCGGACATCCTCACCGGCTGCCGCGACGCCGTTTGCCGATTCCGCATCCTCCATACCAGGCTCCGGGTTATCACCCGTACCTTCCTCCACGTCCACCGACAGCACCGGCAGCGCCTGGTCTAAAGCCATCTGTCCGCCCTCCCTTTGCAGGCGGCTGACCTCCCTGGTTTCCCGCACATACAGTGCGCCCAACACCCCCGCAAAAGTCAGTGAGATGATCGTTATGACCAGCAGTAATATGATAATGATATGTAATGTCCTGATTCGCTTTGTCTGCATCTTCTCCTCCAATACCCGCATTCCAACTATTCCTTCTATAATATATATTCTTATATTATATATTCTATCTATTACAGTCTACACTATCTGTGGGCAATATGCAAGAAAAGCATGTGTTGGTTTTTTCTGGTATCGGCAGGCACGGTCGAGTCTGTCGAATTCGCTTGCGAATCCCCTGGGGTTATGGTATCATAAACTAACATTTTGTTTTGTACTTGTTCATACCACACAGGAGGCACGGATGAAGCCACTCAAAAAAATTATCGGCCGGTACATGAATCTGGTCACATTGATCCTGATCACCGTTTTGACGATCATCATCGTTTCCTTCCAGGTTGCCGACGCACACCGCCAGGCATACAAAGATGCCGTCACGACACTCCAGCAGATCGAGCAGGTTCTGGAACAGAACACTGCCGAGCTCGCAGAGATCAGTGCGGCGTACCAGCAGACCTGTCTGTACAATGCCGAGGCGATCGCTTATATGATCCAGGACAATCCCACCGTGCTTGACAGCGTTGACGAGCTCAGGCGGATCGCCGTTTTGATGGAGGTGGACGAGATCCACATCTTTGACAAGACCGGACTGCTCTATGCCGGAACACACCCGGAATACTTTGGCTATACCTTTGATTCCGGAGAGCAGATGATGTTTTTTAAGCCGATGCTGACCGATCCGTCCCTAAAACTCGTGCAGGACATCACCCCCAACGTCGCGGAGGCAAAGCTGATGCAGTATTCGGCGCTGTGGAGTCCCGACAGGAATTTTATCGTGCAGGTCGGCATGGAACCTGTCAATATCCTGAAAGTGACGCAGAAAAACGAACTCTCTTACATATTTTCCCTGTTCCGCGTGAACCCTGAAGCCGACTACTATGCCATCGACCCGGCAAGCGGAGAGATCGTCGGCTCCACTGATCTGGACTATGTTCACAAAAATATCGATTCGATCGGTCTGCGCCTCGACGACATCGCCAGTCATCCAAAGGGATTTCACGCCTTCGTCAACGGCCAGGACGCTTTCTGTGTGTTCCGGTTCATCGATTCCAATTATGTCGGGCGCATCCTCACCAACCGCGTGCTCTATGATTGGATCATACTGAACACCCTCATTCTGCTGCTGTGCCTTGTCATGATCGCTGTGGTCCTCATGCGCGCCGTGACCGGATACATGAACCGCTATGTCGTGCATGACATCTACCGGATCAACAGGAAACTCCACGCCATCGCCGCCGGAGATCTCGACGAGGACATTGATGTCCAGAGCAGCACGGAGTTTTCGCAGCTGAGCAGCGATATCAACCGGATGAAAAAGAGCCTTCTGGACAGCAGCCGCAAGATGTCCTACGTACTCAGCAAGACAGATATGTACATCGGAGTCTACGAGTACGACGGGCACATGCCGCAGATCCGTTTTACAGAGTACGTGCCTCGGCTCCTCGGTCTTCCCCCCGACAAGTCAAAGCAGCTCGACTTCGAGCTCCTCCGGGAATCGCTTTCCCGGCTCCGCAGCCACCCCTGTGCCGGTGATTCCAATATCTTCGAGCTGGACGGACGCTATATCAGGGTCGAGGAAATCTCCGAGAACAGCAGCGTTTTCGGCGTCCTCATCGACGTGACCGAGGACACCTTAAAACGCCTGCGGATCGAGCGGGAGCGGGATTATGACCTTCTGACCGGACTGTACAACCGCCGCGGGCTGGAAAATTTCCTCGATTCCTGCTTCTGTAAACCGGAAACCTTGCGCGAAAGCGCTTTTGTGATGATAGACGCTGACAACCTGAAAGTGATCAATGATACGTATGGCCATGAGTGCGGCGATGCTTACCTCCGACAGCTTGCCAGCCTTCTGGCGGACTTCGCACCAGGTCACAGCACTGCCGCAAGGCTTGGCGGCGACGAGTTTGTCCTGTTTCTCTACCAGTACCAGACGAGGGCGGCGCTCTCCGACGCCGTCAGCGCCCTGGCGGAACTGCAGAACAACAGCCGCGCCTGTCTGCGCGATGGCCTGTACGTCCCCCTCGTTTTCTCTTTCGGCTGCTGTCTGACAGCGGACCGGACGGATTACCATGCCCTGCTCAAAGAGGCAGACGAGAAAATGTACACAAACAAGAAATCCCGCAAGTCCGGTATGCCACTCGGGTAAAAATCCGGACAACGTGATTCTTTTTGCAAATTGAAAGTCAGGTCTACCATTTATATCCATTTCATTGTATAATAGATCGGTATGGATACCAAAGATTCAACAGCGATCGAAAGTATATCACAGTAAAAGGAGAGTTACTATGGCACAGAATCCAATTGTCACGATTGAAATGAAAAACGGCGGTCTCATCAAGGCGGAGCTTTATCCCGAGACTGCGCCCAACACGGTCAACAACTTTATCCACCTGATAAACAAGGGCTACTACAACGGTCTGATCTTCCACAGGGTCATCAACGGCTTCATGATCCAAGGCGGCTGCCCCGAGGGAACCGGAATGGGCGGTCCGGGCTACTCCATCGCCGGGGAGTTTGCGCAGAACGGTTTTGAGAACGAATTGAAACACACGCCCGGCGTGCTCTCGATGGCAAGAAGCATGATGCCCGACTCCGCAGGCAGCCAGTTCTTCATCATGCACAAGACAAGCCCGCACCTCGACGGCGGTTACGCGGCATTTGGAAAAGTGATCGAAGGTATGGATATCGTGGACAAGATCGCCACCACCAACACCGATTACTCCGACAGACCGCTCGAGGATCAGGTGATGAAGAGCGTCACGGTCGATACGTTCGGGGTGGACTATCCGGAACCGGAGAAATGCTAACTGGCAGACAGAAGCGCGGAAATCGCAAAACATAAAATCGCAAAATATAGAAAGCTGCGCACAGAAGGTGTCATCGGTTTTTATCCGAATGACACCTTCTTTTCAAAATACGCTTTCTTCCTTGTCAGTTCATCCTGCTTTTCCCTGGGCAGCTGTGCAAAGACCTCCTCATATCCCAGTTCCTCAAGAGGTGTCCCAAGCACAGCGTCCAGGATCTGCTCCTCAAACCAGTCCAGCCACAGCGAGTCAAACAGCTTTCTGCTGTCCGTGAAGGTCGTCAGCACCTCAAATCCCTGCGGTTCCCTATAGTACTGCAGCTTCACAAAACCATATCTTCCGGCATCCACCACGACCACATCCGTCATTTCATACATTTCCGCAAATGCATCGACAACACTGCGGCACTTTGTCCGCTCCTCGTCTGTAATATAGATGATCTGATCCATAAAAATCTCCTCCAAATATAATCTCAGGCACCTTGCGGCAACACGTATACGCTGCTGCAGGATCCTTCCCCCCCTGCCCGTCCATGTCCCCGAAAGCTCTGTTCCTAACAGTATATTCTCTTTTGCGAAGATATTCAAGTATCTGAATATAATTTATCCTAAAGTTAAATACTAAAGAGCAAAAGGAGACACTTGATATGATCGTCTACTCCCCGTTTTGGGAAACCCTGAAAAACTCAAACGAAAGCTGGTACTCGCTGACCAACAAGCACCACATGTCAAACAGTACACTGCACCGCCTGAAACACAATCTGGATGTCTCCACCAAAACACTCAACGATCTGTGCCGCATACTCGACTGTCAGATCAAGGATCTCGTCCTGTACGTTCCCTCCGACGCCGACCAAAAACTTTAAAAGGACAGCGGAAGCTGTCCTTTCGTTATTTGCAGTATCTACAGTCATCAGTGATCATCGAAATATGAATATCTCCTCGATCGGCGCGCCGACCGCTCTCGAGATATCGACTGCGAGCTTTAGCGACGGGTTGTACTGTGCTTTTTCCAGACGCATGATCGTCTCCCGGCGCACCCCAACCATGACCGCCAGCTCCTCCTGCGTCATCTGTTTTAACTGCCTGTATGTCTTCAATCTGCATTCAAAATCCGGCACGCCCCATTCCTCACTTTCACAGAGACAGGCGCTCTAAACCTCTTTTCACCCGACAGAGCGTCCGCTGCATAACAGCTATCGCTCCTGATCATCCTGATCATATTGATACAGCAGATACTCACCGAGAAACAAATCGATCGCGACCGCAAATGCGACGACGATCTCAAACGCGATCAGCGCACACTCCACATTCCCCAGGAAACCGCCGAATACGATCAGCCCGGCGAAGATGATGTTCACTGCCGCTTTGTGCGCGTTCAGCTGCGCCCTCGTTCTGTTTTCCACATACCGCTCATCCATAAGAATGCCTGACATCTTGCCCTCAAAGAAAAACCCAAAAAATCCGAAAAAAGCGAACCGCACAAACGCGGCAGGGCCAGTCTGGAAACCCTGAAAGCCCAAAAAGCCCAGAAAACCCAGAAAGCCCAGCCTGGGATCCACTCTTCTCGTGACGAGCTTTTTCCGATCGGTGACAGAGATCACGACAACCACCGCACATACATACACTGTCACCAGCGTGACGGAAACGATCATCGGCAGATCTTTTATGGTGAATTCATACGCTGAAAGATCCATCGGCACGACTAGCCGCGACTCATTGTACGTCACCGCATACCCGATCGACGCCAGCAAAAACAGTACGCAGACAACACCTGCGGCAAACAGGATCTTCGCTCTCTTTTTCATTGCCCTTTTCATTGCACACCTCCATAAAGTGATATATTTGTCTCTATATGATACAAATATATCACTTTATATACTGGTTGTCAAGAAATATGATACAAATATATCACTTTATATACTGGTTGTCAAGAAAATGGTCTGATCATCAATCCAGCTTCAAGATCAGCTCCAGGATCCGCTTCGCGCAGATCTCCATATCCTGCCGTTTCAGGATCCCCTTCTCCAGAGCCTCCATCAGCCGCTCCGGGAAACCGAGCGCCATCTTGACATCATTTCCAGCCTTGACTTCCTTGTAGTGCTCACCGTTCGTCCACCAGTCTGTCGTCACCATGCCGTCAAATCCCCACTCGCCGCGCAGGATATCCTCCAGCAGCTCCCTGTTCTCAGAGGCTCTGTGACCGTTCACGATATTGTACGATGACATGATCGACCACGGCTTTGCCTCCTTCACGATAATCTCGAACGCCTTTAAGTAGATCTCCCTGACCGCGCGCTCGGACGCCCGCGAATCACTGTTCTTGCGGTTCGTCTCCTTGTTGTTGAGCGCAAAGTGTTTCACTGACGCGCCGACGCGGTTGCTCTGGATCCCGCGCACCATCGCGGCTGCAAGCTTTCCGGCAAGGAACGGATCCTCCGAGTAATACTCAAAATTCCGCCCGCACAGAGGGCTTCTGTGGATATTGACAGCCGGTGTCAGCCACACCGCGATATTGTTTTCCTTAACCTCCGCGCCTCCGGCTTCACCGACACGCTCCACAAGCTCCGCATTCCATGAACATGCCAGCTGCGTCGCGCAGGGCCATGCGGTGGTGTACACACTGCACTCCGGCGCGATGCGCAGACCTGCCGGTCCGTCCGCCGTCATCACGCTCGGTACGCCGTAGTCGGGCAGATTGCCCCAGCCAAAGGTATTTGCCACACCTGTGTTTGGCTGCCCTCCCAGCAGATGTGCGAGATCCTCGTCCGGCAGCTGTGCCACAAACTCGTCGAGCGTGATCTTTCCCTCCGCCACTTCCCGCAGGAAATGATGCTGCTGCGCTGCCGTGTTCGCCCACAGATTATAGCGTTTCCCCGCTCTCGCCGCAGGCGCAAAGCCGTCCGTCTCCTCGACCGTCAGCGGAACAAGCTCATTGGCATCGGTGTCAACGGGCGCTGTGAGCGGCAGCTCCTCATAGCTTCCATCGGCAAGCAGTCTCTCTTTCAGGCTGGACGGCGCGCACTTTCTCGAAAGCTGCTGCACCACGATGTCCTCTTTGACCTCATACTGATAAGACAGTTCCACCACGTCGCGCACCGACACGCCCACGAAGAAGCAGTATGACCCTTTTTCCAGTATGTAGGCAGACTCTTTGATCTTTCCGAGATCGTCATACGACGCCATATCGTCGACACACCACGACAGAACGATACTCTGGCTCTCACCCGTCTGCAAAAGCCGTGTCTTCTGGAATGCCGCGAGCTGCTTTGCCGGCTTGCCAAGCTTTCCCTGCGGTGCGCCGTAATACGCCTGCACCACCTCTTTTCCGGCACGCTTACCGACGTTTGTGACCACGACCGGCACGTAGATCCTGCCGCCCTCCTCGTAAGCCGCACCTGCGGTCAGTGAGAAGTCTGTGTATGACAGACCGTATCCAAACGGGTAGTTGACCTTCCGGTACGCCTCGGGGATCGTCTCAAAATAGCGGTATCCCACGTAGATATCCTCCACATAATCCACAAAGCGCTCCGACTCGTGGAAGCTCTCCGTGGACGGGTAATCCGCGAGCGAGCGGGCAAAAGTGTCCACAAGCTTTCCGCTGGGATTTCCGTCTCCCATCACAAGCTCCGCCGCGGCGAGTCCTCCCTCGATGCCGCCCTGCCATGCCATCAGCACAGACTGGATCCTGTCATCGTCGTGGAACCAGCAGGAGTCCACCATACCGCCGACATTCATGACAACGATCACTTTCTCAAAAGTTGACTTGACAGCCTCCACCATCGCCTGCTCCGCATGTGTCAGATTGAAATCCCCGTTCTCAAAGATCTCGGCGGAGCGCTTCGCCATCGCGTCCTCATTGGCGAACAGATTTTTGTTCTCGGTGTCCACGATACTCTTCCTGTCCCATCCCTCGCCGGAAAAACGGCAGATCGAGATGATCGCGGTGTCCGTGTAGATCCTTGCCTTTTTCAGCAGCTCCGCGGGAACTTCCGGCTCGACCGTCATGCCGGGAACACTGCCCTTCTGATACTGCGCTTTCACATCGTCGCGGTAAAACGCAGCGAGTTCCTCGAACACACTCACCTTGTCCTTCAACAGCGAAAAGCCTTCGTACAGGTTTCTGGCATAGGAAACCGTCACTTCGCCGCTCCCGCCGCCGCCGCGCACATAGTCAAAGCTCGCCTTCCCGAAAAGAGCCACTTTGCTCCCCCTGGCAAGCGGAAGCAGGTCCCCGTCATTCTTTAAGAGCACCATGCCCTCCTTTGCCGCCTCCTTCGAGAGCGCAATATGCGCTTTGCACGCCGTCACCTTCTCGCCGTTCTCTCCCAAAGGAATGTTTGGCTGATACATCACTCTTGTCCATTTTTGCATTTGCAGTTCCTCCTCCTGGTATATCTCACATCATTACTTACGCCTTCGCTGTCATATTCCTTATTACTCAATGCTGGCGCTCATATTCTTTTAGTATATCAATATTGAAATCATTTTACAACAGATTCCAGGCGCGTGTCTGCAGAAATAGATTGGATAAACCCTTTCGTCCGCCACTTCCCCGACTGCCACCGCAGGAACATGAATACCGCGCGCACGCACTCGTCGCCGGCAAGCCCTATGTACGCGCCCACCGCCAGCAGATTCAGATGGATCCCAAAGAACCATGTGCCGCCCACCATGCAGATGTACATGAAGACCACACCGATGATCATCGTGTACAGCGCGTCGCCGCTGGTCTTGAGCGCCTGTCCGAACACCAGGTTCGTCACGCGCCCCACCTCGAGCGCGATGTCGATCGTCATGAGCGTCCTCACCAACGCGATCATCTCCGCATCGTCCGTGAACAGCCGGATCAGATGATCCGACCCGAGCACAAAGGCAGTCTCCAGCCCTGCCGCCACACAGATCCCGATGACCGCCGCTTTCTTCGTGCCCCGGTCACACGCCTCAAAGTCCCCCTCGCCGATGCGCCAGCCCGTCATGATAGCGTTCGCCTGCGCCAGTGCCGCACCCGCGCAGTAGGAAAAATTGGCGATCTGCGCCGCGTATGCCCTCGCTGTCACATGAAACCCGCTTTCGTCCATCTGGTTCAGGAAGCGGATCGTCAGCGTCATCGCCACATTGTAGAGCGCCGTCTCCAGCGCGGAGGGCAGCCCCACCTTGATGATCTGGGCAAAGACCTCCCTGTTTTTCAACCGTTCAGGATCCTTATGCGCCTTGACCAGAAGCCTGGAGGCGATCATCACGATCGCCAGGTTCACAACCCTCGATATCACAGTGGCAGCCGCAACGCCCGCCACCCCCAAATGAAATCCAAACAAAAATACGGCGTTCAGGCACAGATTCAGTATGTTTGCGGTCACTGTCGCTGCCAGCGGCTGCTTTGTATGCCCGAAAGCCCTCAGATAGCTGGAAAAGATCGGTATCAGCGCGTTCAGCAGACAGGCGCCGCCCACGATCCTGAGATAAGTCTTTGCATGCTCCATGAGCAGCGGTGCCACCCCCACGATCTCCAGAAAACGCTCCGAAAAGACATACAAAAACGCAGAGAGCACCACGCCGATCCCCGCGTTGAAAACCGCCCCCAGCTGCCTTGCCTGGTAGGCGACACCAAATCTCTTTGCCCCGATATACTGTGTCATCACCGCGATCATCCCCGATGACACGACATGGAACATGATGATAAATATGCCGATGTACGTATTCGCCGTTCCCACCGCACCGACCGCACTGTCCCCCACTGTCGAGAGCATGATCGTGTCCACCATACCCGCCAGCATCATGAACAATGTTTCCAGCGCGATCGGTATATATAATTTCATAAATGGTTTCATAAACTTCCCATCCTTTTATCCGCCTGCCGCCACGCACAGCCAGTGCATACAGACCGGTAATGTGAAAAAGCGAAAGGTTTTACCGGTCCTGCACCCGCATCGTGCGGCAGCTGTCTATACCCCGACAGATGCCCTCGATCGCTCTGACGTTTTGTTCCGTCATACTTGTATTGTACTCTTATCCATGATATAATTCTTGCAATATCGTCCTACATTTTTGACACAATCCTATTATATCACCCGCGGATCCTGATCCGAAATATGCGTCTGCGCCATCGCAGTGCCCAATACGCGCACTGTCGTCTGACAAAATATCCGGCACTGTTTCCCCGGAAAAGTTCCCGCACACCAGACTCCCGGGAGCCTATCAAAACCACAAGGAGGTACCACATGGAGACCACACCGATACACGAGACTAAAATACACGGTATCATCACTTTCCCATACAGTGTCTACAAAGGGCGCATCCCCGAGTGGATCCACTCGTTTCCCCTGCACTGGCACGATGATTTCGAGCTGATCTACTGCACGCGGGGACAGATGCAGGTCACTCTGTGGGGGCAGGCGCACACGCTCAGGGCGGAGGATCTGATCGTAGTACTGCCCCACGCCGTACACTCCATCGAACAGGGCGATTCAGAGGGCGGAGAATACTTCAACATCCTGTTTCACCCCTCCCTCTTTCGGGGATCCGAGAAGGATCCCTGCTACGACAAATATGTCCTTCCCTTTCTGAATGGCGAGCGGACCATGCAATGCTTTTATCCGGCAGGCTCCCACTTCAACCAGACCGTGACCCCCTGCATCCTGTCCATGCTCGAACACCGGAAAGAGAGCTACACCACCCATGAACTGGTGATCAAATCCGATCTCTTCTTCCTCCTGCACCAAATGAACCAATACAGCACCGCCGCCACCGTCGACAACAGCCACCTGCAGCTGTCCTACAGCAGGCTGAAAAATGCACTGTACTATGTGCAAAAATTTTACGACAGCGATATCTCCGTCAAAAAAGCCGCAGAGCAGTGCGGCTTTTCGGAGAGTCATTTTATGAAATTATTCCGGGAATTCACGGGCATGAGCTTCAACGCCTACCTGGTAAATTACCGCCTCGAGCTTGCCGCCAAACAGCTGTCAGAGACGGACAGCAAAGTGATCGACATCATGGAAAACTGCGGTTTCCACAACCAGTCCTACTTCACCAGGGCATTTCAGAAAAAATACAGGAAACCGCCGCTCCTCTACCGAAAAGCCGTGCGCTCGGACGAACAGCCGCTGTAACTTACCCCCGCCACCACCGCGCCCTTCCACAATACCTTTTCCAGCTCATATCGGTGCATTGCCTCCTCCTGCAGATATATCTGATCCCAGGCCCCCCAGAATTTATTGATATCATGGAGGTCAAAATATCGTTTATATCCCCACTCCTGAGTCTCATACAAATGATGCTCGACCTCTCTGCCCATCCCGGCGCCGTGATTGACATCCCGCACAGAATTGACCCTGAAAAGGAGCAGCCCGCCCGGTCTCAGCACCCTCTTGATCTCGTCGAGGATCGCAAAGGTCGTCTGTTCCGTAAAATAGTGAAGCGACAAATCGCAGATGACCAGATCGGTGAGATCCTCCCCAAACGGTAGTCCCTCCGCCATATCGAAGCATACCGCCCTTTCAACCTCCGGGAAATTCTTATGGATGTTCCGGATCGCGTTTTGCGCGTAATCACAGGCGATCACTCGCTTCCCGCGCTCGATCAGATACAGCGTGTCATTGCCGCTGCCACAGCCCAGATCGATGATCGGTGTCTGGCAGCGCGCTATCGCCCCATGAAATGTTTCCAGCCAGTCATCGTACTGAATTTGTGCCCTCTCGCAGCCGCTGTGTATCACATTCCATCGCTGTAGTGCCCTAGTGTTCGCACTTTTTTCCGCCACCGTCTCCCGTATTTTTATCGATCCATTTACCAATCCGTCCATCCCCATTTCCTGATCATTCCCCATACGCACCCCTCCCTCATTCGCTGTCTGCCCGCTGTCATCCTGCAAACGCCCAAAACCGCCCTCTGCAGAATCGCACATAAAGATTGTGCCGCAAACATTATATACAGATATCATATACTATCCACGGCATAATTGCAACGGAACGCTCTGATTTCTGTCTGGATGGCGTACTAACTCTTGTATTATCCCGCCATATCCACTAAAATAAGAAAGAAGTTATATATGGATGCAGTCTACACAGAAAACGATACAAAATATATGACAAGCGAGGAGTGATATCATGACATTAAAAGAACTTGAAATCGGAAGATCCGCCGCCATAAAAAGTGTCGGCGGCGAAGGCGCCCTCAGACAGCACTTTCTGGATATGGGCGTGATCCCCGGCGCGGAAGTCACCGTGGTGAAGCTCGCACCGATGGGCGATCCCATCGAACTGCGCATCCACGGCTATGAACTCACGCTCCGCCTTTCCGACGCCGCTCAGATAACCGTGGAACCCATCTCGCCAGGCGTCAGATCCGAGAAAAGAGCACAGAAAAAGACAGTGCACCCCGGTCTGGGCGAGGAAGGCATCTTTCACCCGAAGGGCAGCGGCGATCCTCTTCCGGACGGAACACAGCTGACGTTCGCGCTGGTGGGCAATCAGAACTGCGGAAAGACAACTCTGTTCAACCAGCTGACGGGTTCCAAGCAGCATGTCGGAAATTTCCCCGGCGTCACAGTGGATCGCAAGGACGGCGCAATACGCGGTGTTTCTGACACAGCGATCACAGATCTGCCGGGCATTTATTCAATGTCCCCCTATACCAACGAAGAGCTGGTATCGCGCGATTTTGTGCTGAACAACCATCCGAAAGGCATCATCAACATCGTCGATGCCACAAACATTGAGCGGAACCTGTATCTCACCATGCAGCTGCTCGAAATGAATGTTCCCACTGTGCTCGCGCTCAACATGATGGACGAGCTGGCAGGCAATGGCGGTACAGTTGACGTAAACGCGATGGAATCCATGCTGGGCATCCCGGTTGTCCCAATCTCTGCCGCCAAGAACCAGGGGGTGGACGAGCTGATCAAGCACGCCGTCCATATCGCCAGGTACCAGGAAAAACCGCTTCGTCAGGATTTCTGTGATCAGAATGACCACGGCGGCGCTGTACACCGCTGTCTCCATGCCGTCGTCCATCTGATCGAGGATCACGCATTGCAGGCAGGGCTCCCAGTACGCTTTTCCGCGAGCAAGATCATCGAGGGCGACAGCCTGATACTGAACCTGCTGCAGCTTGATCAGAATGAGAAGGAGATGCTAGAGCACATTATCCTCCAGATGGAGAAGGAGCGCGGGCTGGATCGCAGCGCTGCCATCGCTGACATGCGCTTTGCCTACATCCATAAGATCTGCCACCAGTGCGTCACGAAACCGCACGAGAGCAAGGAGCACCTGCGCAGCCAGAAGCTCGACCGCATCCTGACCGGCAGATACACTGCCATTCCGGTGTTCATCGCGATCATGGGACTCGTATTTTTCCTGACGTTCAATGTGATCGGGGCATTTCTCCAGGATCTGCTTGCCAGCGGCATCGGACTTCTCGCCGGCTTCATTGACAGCGCCATGACCGCGGGCAATGTCAACGGCACAATCCACAGCCTGATCATCGACGGCATCTTTGAGGGCGTCGGCAGTGTGCTGAGTTTCCTGCCGGTCATCGTGACTATGTTCTTCTTTCTCTCCATGCTGGAGGACAGCGGTTATATTGCGCGCGTCGCCTTTTTTATGGACAAGCTGCTCCGAAAGATCGGGCTGTCAGGACGCAGCATCGTACCAATGTTGATCGGATTTGGCTGCACCGTGCCAGCCGTTATGTCCACACGGACTCTCCCGAGCGAGCGCGACCGCAAAATGACGATCCTGCTCACGCCGTTTATGAGCTGTACCGCAAAACTGCCCATTTATGCATTTTTTGTAAATGCCTTCTTCCCCCGCCAGGGCGGACTGATCATGACAGGTTTGTATTTATTTGGCATTCTGACAGGAATCCTCGCAGCGCTCCTTTTCAAGAAAACGATGTTCAAGGGCGAAGCCGTTCCTTTTGTCATGGAACTCCCAAACTATCGTATGCCGGGCGCCCGCAACGTGGTGCTGCTCCTGTGGGAGAAGGCAAAAGATTTTCTGCAGAGAGCGTTTTCCGTCATACTGATCGCCACGATCATCGTGTGGTTCCTGCAAAGCTTTGATTTTCACTTTAACATGGTTGCCGACTCTCACGACAGTATCCTGGCTGCAATATCCGGTCTGCTCGCACCGCTCTTTGCCCCAATCGGCTTGGACGACTGGCGGATCTGCACTGCACTGATCAGCGGTTTCATGGCAAAGGAAAGTGTTGTCTCTGTACTGGAAGTATTGTTCGGCGCCAAAGGCGGCGTCGCCGCTGCGATGAGTTCCCTGACTGCAGCCTCCCTTCTCGTATTCAGCCTGCTGTACACTCCCTGCGTGGCTGCCATCGCCTCCATCAAGCGGGAATTGGGTCGCAAATGGGCAGTCTATGTGGTTCTCTGGCAATGCGCGATCGCCTGGATCGCCGCCCTGATGGTTCGATTGATCGGACTGCTTATCACCGGAATATAAGCCGGTCACACAGGCAATGAAAGTAGCACAGAAAACCTACAGACTATACAAAATACAGAAACGAAACAGCCCCGTGCAATTCTGCATGGGGCTGTACAAGCAAAAAACCCGAGAAATCATTCTCAGGTTTTTTGTTCAAGAGGCGCAGATCGGATTTGAACCGGTGATCAGGGAGTTGCAGTCCCACGCCTTACCGCTTGGCTACTGCGCCATACTATATTATATTCAGATCTAATAAATTTATGACAATATAGTCAAATTATTTAGCTCCCCGAGTAGGGCTCGAACCTACAACAACTCGGTTAACAGCCGAGTGCTCTACCATTGAGCTATCGAGGAAGATTGCTTCACTCCGCAAACCCATAAAACTTTCGTTTTCGAAATGATTTTCATCTGAGGTCATTCCCTCAAAACCGAACACAAAAATCCGTATCTCTCTATCCTGTATGTCCTTTATATCCTTCTTCTTTCCATGCAACATTCTTACAGTCATGCACCTTGTGCATGTATTGCCTTCCCATACCGTCCAGGATAAGCCTTCGACCGATTAGTAGCATTCAGCTCA
>CAJUES010000021.1 GCA_910585765.1 uncultured Lachnospiraceae bacterium
GATCTAGCGCATCGCCGGATGAGATCGCGCAGGAGATATTGGATAAAATGGCGGATTATCAGAGCGGCAGTTTTGAGAAAATGATGGAGCTGAACCCTTCGTCGGTCAAAATGGCTGACCATGCGGCCGTGAAGGAATCCGACATGGTGGAAGTCTCCGAAAAATGCGGCGTCTTTACCTTGACAGCGGGAAAAAAAGACCTTGATGAGGCAATTGCCCGGGGTGCCAGATTTGTCTCGGTCAGAGTATCTGCCTCCGAAGCAGGAGGAGAGGACAGCTTTATGAATTTTGCAAATATGGAACGGTAGGAAAACAACCGATGCAACTTGAGGCAGCTGGTTTTCTGCAGTTCCTATGGTCAGGTGAGCAGCCTGCGGGATGCCTTGGACAGGAATAGAGAATGAAAAAACAGCTCGGATCGAGCTGTTTTTTGCTTCACAAGAGTTATTTTGTGATTTCCATAAAGGCGTAATCTTTCAGAACACTGTTCCAGATCCTGTACGCACGGCTGTTTTCGTGGACGTACTGGTCTGCACTGTATTCCGGCCTGATCGCGTTGTCGGCACCCATCAGGTGTTCTGTGATATTGACAAAACCCCAGCCGTTCTGTGCGCAGAGATCCTGCAGAAGAATATTCGCGGATTGGATATTCGCGTTGTTGAGTCTGCCATTGTTGACATCAGCCATGACGCAGGGGATGGAGATCACGTAGACCTGCAGGCCGGGAGTCTTGGCGGTGATCCTCGTGATGAGTGTCTGGAGATCAGCCACAAACTGTTCCGGAGTACTGGTGGTCAGATCATTTATGCCGTAGCAGATGAACATTTTAGATACATTGGGAAGCTGTGACACAGAGTCCTCGATGTACTGGACCTGACCGTTGTAGATCGGCATGATGTTGGCGTGGGCAGTGAGTGCGTTTCCGGAAATGGCAGCCTTGGCAGAACAACTCACCCTTGCAAGGAAGTAAGTGGAATCGGAAGCGATCGAGTCGCCGTGGGTACGGCAGTAATCCCTGAAACCGACAGTGAGCGAGTCGCCCACAAAGACAGAATTTGCAAAGAACGCATTTTCAGATATCATTCCGCTTGACACAATCTCGTTGAACTCCTGCTCGTCGATGCTGCCGTTTGTAAAACTGTCCACAAGATAGAGATTCAGTCGTGTCGTGAGACTTTCCGAGAGATTTTCGTTCGGCAGCGCCGCGCCTGTGATCGGCTGTATGACGGAGAATGAAGGCATATATGCCATCTCCTCAGCATATACTGTTGATGGGGTTAGAATCAACATACAGATAAAAAGTGCGATCACTGAATTGGTGTATTTTTTCATGGCTTGAAAGCTCCTTTCATATATAACATATTACGCTTGATAAGCAGCCCTGATTGATAGTTGCCTGATAGTTACCCTTCCTTTTCATCAGTAAGTAAAAACTAAGCCTTGATAATTCTTCCACTATTATAAATGCAGACGGCGATTTATTCAATACTATTTTTAAAAAAATATTTCATTTTTATTTGTCTAATGATAAAAATGTAATAAAAAATGTCGAATTATTGCGAAATTATTACACAATAATTACGTATTTATTGAAATAATATTATACAGTGCATGTAAGGAGACGGAAAAACAGGGGAATATGGATCAACAGAAAATTTTTTTTTGCAGAAAATGCGGCACGCTCGATTACGCGCAAGGGAGATGTCCGAAATGCGGAAATGCCGAGATTGACGGGGCGGACATGGACTTTCTGAGGTTTGGCAGCAGCGCGGTCCGGAGCCCGGCTATGCCGATTTTACTGTCCAACAGCAGTGTGATAGAAAAAAATGGATAGAACTGATGGAATAAAATTATCAGAAAACGTTGACTATTGTACAAAATGGATATAAAATTATAAATAGCTGCATTGTGTCATAGGGAAGCGCAATGCAAAAACGTAAGATTAATGTTTGAAATGGAAGGGGTGCCTACATGGCTGAGGAATTCAATTTAGACGGAATGGTGGACATATATATCTATGAGAATGGCCAGCTTTTGGAAAATCTTGAGGAGATCGTACTGGAGACGAAAGACGATGACGCGTTCGACGAGAACAGTATCAACGAGATCTTTCGGATCATGCATACGATCAAAGGTTCATCAGGTGTCATGATGTATGACAACATTATGAAAGTGTCCCACAAATTGGAGGACATTTTCTACTACCTGCGCGAGAACATTGGTATCGAAGAGCCGCACATGGAGCTCACGGATATCGTGTTCCAGGTTTTGGACTTCATCAATGGCGAGATGGAGAAGATCAAGGATGGAAATGATCCGGACGGGGATAATACCCAGCTGATCGATCTGATGGAAAAATTCCTGGTGAAGCTTAAAGGTGTGATCGATTCTTCCGGCGGCGGAGAAGGTGCCGCGGAGACAAAGACGGAGGCAGCGCCCGCTGCGGCGACGGCTTCGGCGAGTATAGATCTCGGACCGAATCAGTTTTATATCGCGCCGCAGGCATCAGGGGATGCGAGATGTTTCCGCATAAAGATCACCTATCACGAAGACACGCAGATGAGCAACCTGCGCGCATACTCTGCTACGTATGCCCTGAAGGAATTTACGGAGGATGTGCACTATTCGCCGGAGGATATCCTGACGGATGAGAATTCGTCGGATCTGATCCTGGCGGAAGGTTTCCGGATGCTTGTCAGGGGAGATTTCACGGAGGATAAGCTTCATGAGCTCCTCGACACGACCTCCGAGATCAGCAGCATCGATATTCTCGAATGCTCCAACGCGGAGTTTGAGCGGGGATTTTCAGGCGAACCCGTGCACGAGGAGAGCAGCCCGGCTCCCGCGACAGCTCCGGAGGAACAGAAGAAGGAGGCGGAGGCAGAACCTCAGCCAGGTGATTACGTCATCCAGAAGGAAGCCGGCAAGGCGAAGCAGATCACCAAGAAAAAGAAAAAAGAAGTAAAACAGGCGTTTATGAGCGTCAACATCGACAAGATGAATATGCTGATGGACCTGATGGGCGAGATGGTCATTGCGGAATCGGTCGTGCTGCAGAATCCCGACCTGCAGGTGCCGAATCTCGATCTGACAAACTTCCAGAAGGCTGCGTCACAGCTGTCAAAGATCACGACCGAGATGCAGGAACTGATCATGTCGATGCGTATGATGCCGCTCACGAACACATTCCAGAAGATGAACAGGACTGTGTTTGATATGTCAAGAAAACTCGGGAAAAATATTGAGTTTGAGATGATAGGCGACACGACGGAAGTGGATAAGAACATCATAGAAAATATATCAGACCCGTTGATGCACCTTGTCAGAAATTCGGTCGATCACGGTGTTGAGATGCCGGAAGAGAGGGCTGCTGCCGGTAAGACGGAGCCTGCAAAGGTCACGCTCGAGGCGAAGAACGAGGGCGGTAAAGTATGGATCTCCGTGAGGGATAACGGAAAAGGACTCAGCAGGAACAAACTCTATAAGAAAGCGTGGGAGAATGGCATCCTTCCTGACAACCGCGTGGAGAGCGACTATACAGATAAGGAGATTTTCCAGTTTATCACGTACCCCGGATTTTCGACAAAGGAGAAAGTCACGGAGTTCTCCGGGCGCGGCGTGGGGATGGACGTCGTAGTAAAGAATATCCAGAAGATCGGCGGAGTGCTTGACATTGATTCGGTCGAGGGTGAAGGCACTACAATGACGATGAAGATCCCCCTGACGATGGCGATCATAGACGGAATTGTCATGCGCAACGGCAACATGAAGTTCGTGATGGAGACAGGTGCGATCAAACAGTTTATCCGCGTGACGGACGACCAGCTGATCCATGAGCCGAACGGTGAGGAGTATGTCATGATCCGGGGCGAGTGCTACCCGATCCTCAGACTGAGCCAGAAGTATGATCTGGAAGATGCAGTGACCGATGTCGAGGAGGGCGTGATGCTCCTGCTCGAGTATGAAGGAAACACGCTGTGCGTATTGATAGACGAACTGATCGGAACGCAGGAGATCGTTGTTAAGCCGATCCCGCCGTATGTGAAGAAAGTGCACGGCATATCAGGCTGTACACAGCTCGGTGACGGCAGTATCGCACTGATACTTGATGTGAGCGGATTGATGCAGGATTGAGTATAGGGTTCAACAGTACATAGAGACAGTGGGAGGAATGGAGGAGACTACATGGATGCAGATCGGAAGAAATTTTTAGAGGAAAAGGGATTTGACGTAGATGGCACGATGAAGCGTTTTCTGAACAATGAGAATCTGTATCTGAAATGCCTGAGAAAATTTCTTGATGACGCGAGCTATGACAAACTCAGGGAGGCATACGAGAAAGGAAACTGCAAGGAGGCCTTTGAGGGAGCCCACACGATGAAAGGATTTGTATCGAATCTCGGGATCAACCAGATGTATCATCAGCTGATACCGATGGTGGAGAAACTCAGGGTTCAGGACATGAGCCTTGACGATGAGATGGAGCATCTGGCGGCGCTGTACGAGGAAACCTACAAGATCATAGAGGAGCTTTGATGATTGCCTGTGCCGGCAGGCATCAAAGAGAGGCAGGGAATATCGAAAGGCAGGGAGTACCAGATGGCAGATAAGGCAGATTGGGTCGTGGATGGGTTTCAGTTTGGAACACAGCAGGATGCGGAACTCGCTCAAAACGAGCAGTTCCGCATAGAGCGGCTTGAGGAAAAACTGGATTACCAGAATTATGAGATGGTGAGTGCAGTATACAAAAAGGCGCTGCACAACCGCGTGTTCAAGACACCGGTCGGGTATGATTTTCTCAAGAGGCTCCAGCGGATACTGCAGGACAATCCGCTGCCAGATGAGGAGATCGACAACATACCTGTATACGGAGTGTACAGTATGCGGGAGAGCGCCAATCAAACGGTGGAGAGGATACAGGCAAGCCGCAAGCCTGTCAAAAAAGAAAAGCCGAAACAGGAATTTTTCAGCAGAAAAACTTCAATACTAATCAATATCGGACTGTTGGCGCTGGTGATTGTTATGTTTGCGATAGCAGCCACAGGTTCTGAGCCGACGGTATTAAATTATGAGCGAGTGCTCCAAAACCGATACGCTGAGTGGGAACAGCAGCTGTCTGACAGGGAACAGGTGATCAGGGAGAAGGAGAGAGAGCTTCTGATCACCGAATAAGATAAGGATATGGTCTGGGTATGAATAAGCTTAAAATACTTGTAGTGGATGATGAGAGCAGGATGCGCAAGCTTGTGAAGGATTTCCTTGTGAAGCAGAATTATGAGGTGATGGAGGCGGGCGACGGGAGCGAAGCGCTTGATATCTTTTTTGAAAATCAGGATATCGCACTGATCATCCTGGATGTGATGATGCCCAGAATGGACGGGTGGCAGGTCTGCAGAGAGGTGCGGAATTACTCGAAAGTGCCGATCATTATGCTGACAGCCCGCACTGACGAGAGGGACGAACTCCAGGGATTTCAGTTGGGCGTGGATGAGTATATCGCCAAACCTTTCAGTCCAAAGATACTGGTGGCACGGGTGGAGGCGATCCTGCGCAGGACAAATCAGCTGACGGAGGACGAAGTGCTCTCCTGCGGCGGGATATCGATCGACCAGGCGGCCCATGTCGTGACGATCGACGGAAAGACGGTTGATCTGAGCTTCAAGGAATTTGAGCTTTTGACATATTTTATGGAGAACAAGGGAATCGCGCTGTCGAGGGAGAGAATCCTCAACAGTGTGTGGAATTATGATTATTTTGGTGACGCCAGGACGATCGACACCCATGTGAAGAAACTTCGGAGCAAACTGGGCGAAAAGGGAGATCTGATCAAAACTGTCTGGGGAATGGGGTATAAACTGGAAGCATGAGGCATTTGAAAAAGGATTTCACCGGACTTTTTGCCAGACGCTCCATCAAACAGGAAATCGCTCTGGTTTTTATCGCTGTGATGACTGGCACGATCGTACTGTGCTGGATCATCAACAATATTTTTTTGGAAAACTTTTATATTCAGAATAAAAAAAACGCTATCAAAGATGCGTATTACAGGATTAACGAGGTGGTGACATACGGCGGCATATCGTCGGATGCCTTCCGCCTTGAACTGCGAAAGACCTGCGACATGTACAATATCGGCCTGCTGGTCATAGATGCAGCGTCGAACACCCAGATATCAAGCACGAGGGATGTGGATAAGCTGCAGCGCAGGCTGTACGACAATTTTTTTAGTCCGGGCAACGATATCGCGTATCTTGATGAGGGCAGCAGCTGGTACATGGCAAAGGTCATGGATCAGTCCACCTATACAGAGTACCTGGAGATGTGGGGGCTTCTCGACAATGGAAATCTGTTTTTGATACGATCTCCGATCGAGAGCATACGCGACAGCGTGAAATTGTCCAACCGCTTTTTGGCGTATGTGGGAGTCGGCATCGCTTTTATCAGCGCAGTGCTGATCTGGTTTGTGACGACGAGGATCACAAGGCCGATCATGGAGCTGAAAAACATTTCTGAGGAGATGATAAAACTCAAGTTCGAGACTAAATACGAGAGCCGCGGGCAGAATGAGATCGACCAGCTCGGAGAGCATATGAATGAGCTGTCGAGTACGCTGGAGAAGACGATATCGGAGTTAAAGACCGCAAACAATGAATTGATGCGGGATATAGAGAGAAAAGAACAGATCGATGAGATGCGCAAAGAGTTTTTGTCCAATGTGTCCCATGAACTAAAGACACCGATCGCGCTGATACAGGGATACGCGGAGGGACTCAGGGAGGGTATCAATGACGATGATACCGAGAACAGGGATTTTTACTGCGATGTGATCATGGATGAGGCTGGAAAAATGAATGCCATGGTGAGGAAGCTGCTCGACTTGAACCAGCTGGAATTTGGCAATGATGTGGTGACAATGGAGCGTTTTGACATCACGGCGCTCGTCAAAAATTTTATCGTTTCGGCAGAGATCCTGATCAGCCGGAATGATGTGAATGTGCGGGTTGACGAGTCGGAACCGATCTATGTGTGGGCAGATGAGTTTAAGACTGAGGAGATCGTGCGCAATTTTTTCAGCAATGCGATGAACCATGTAAATGGGGACAAGATCATTGAGGTTAAATATAGATTGATTGAAGAAGAACATGCCAACAGAGTACGGATTAGCGTATTTAATACAGGCGAGCCGATACCGGAGGAGTCCCTTCCTCATATATGGGAGAAATTTTATAAGGTTGATAAGGCGAGAACGCGTGAATATGGGGGCAGTGGAGTTGGATTATCTATCGTAAAGGCGATCATGGAGTCCATGAACCAGCATTACGGTGTTATCAATTATACCAATGGTGTCGAGTTCTGGTTTGAACTTGAAACCAAATAAACGGAGGTGTCGGTTTGAAAAAGGGGAAAGTTTTAGGGCTTCTGGCGATGTCGGCAGTACTGCTGACCGGCTGCGTGGATTCCATGCCGGAGCTCACGGCGGAGCAGTCGGAGATCATTGCGGAATATGCAGCTGGACTTCTGCTGAAATATTCCTCCAACTATAATTATAAAATTGCGAGTGAGGAGGAAGTGGCGGCGGCTCTGGCGGCAGCCGAACAGGAAGTCTCTGAGCCGGAGACAGAGCAGGCGGCAGAGACGGACAGCGGACAGCCGGAGGATGAGACAGGTCAGCAGGAAGCCGTTTCGCCGGAGACAGAGACGGCGGAAGCAGAGCCGGAGCAGCAGGTGCAGCTTGCGGCGGATCTTGATTTCGCGGCAGAGCTGGGCATTGATGATCTGATCATCAGGTATCAGTCTTTTGAAATATGCAGTTCATTTCCTCAGGATAATTCGGGGTTCAGTGTGGACGCCGCCCAGGGCAAAAAGCTTTTGGTGATGCATTTTGATCTGGAGGGACTTCCCGAGAAGGATGTAGACTGCAACTTGTTTGACTATGATATCAAGATGCGGGTAAATGTCAACGACACAGCCTCTGCAACCGTACTGAGTACACTGCTTCCGAATGATCTCGCCTCTTATATGGACGTAGTGCATGCCGGTGACATTGCTGATGTGGTGGCGGTCGCAGCGATCGAGGACATGACGGAGGAGGAGATCCAGACACTGACCTTGTGGGCATCTTCAGGCGCGCAGACGTGTACGGTGAGGCTGAAATAGTGGATATGAATAAAAAAATGAAAAAATTACTGAAAATATTTGTAATTATTCATAGGCATATGTTATAATTATTTAAAGATGAACACTCTGCACAGCAGTGGAGATAAGAGATCGAAAATACAAAAGTACATTTTGATCATCTGGTAGAATGGAGGTTTAATATGGAGACTAAGATTCTCTTGGAGAACGGAACAAATGAGTTGGAAGTATTAGAATTTGTGGTGGATGGAAATTCTTACGGCATCAATGTGGCAAAGATCAGAGAGATCATTACCTACTCACCAGTAACACCTGTACCGAATGCGCATCCCAGTGTGGAAGGTATCTTTATGCCGCGCGATGCGATGATCACGGCGATCGACCTGCGGAATTGTCTGCAGCGTGGACAGTCCCATCCGGGTGGCTTGTTCATTATCACAAGTTTTAATAAACTCGACATTGCTTTTCATGTTGATGCTGTGATCGGTATTCACAGAGTTTCATGGGTTGATATTATTAAACCGGGTGCTACAGTGACATCGGCAGAGGATGGCATCTCCACAGGTATCATCAAGATCGACGGGAAGATCATCATCATTCTGGATTTTGAGAAGATCATCACGGATATCAATCCGGAAACCGGTCTGAAAGTGACGGAGATCGATGCGCTGGGCGCGAGAGAAAATACAGAGGTCCCGATCCTGATTGCGGAGGATTCCTCTCTCCTGAGAAAGCTTATCATAGACTCCCTCAAGAAAGCGGGCTATGACAATATCATCAAGGCTGAAAACGGAGAGGAAGCGTGGGAGTACATAGTAAAGTGCAGGGATGCGGGAACCCTGGACAAAGAGGTACATCTTCTGATCACGGATATCGAGATGCCGATCATGGATGGCCACCGTCTCACCAAACTTGTGAAGTCGGATGATGCGACAAAGCATATACCGGTGATCATATTCTCTTCACTTGTCAACGAGGAGATGAAGCGAAAAGGCGAGGATCTGGGTGCGGATGCCCAGTTGTCCAAACCTGAGATCGGAAATCTTGTTAAGGTCATTGACAAGCTGCTCGCAAGATAATAGTTTCTTATTAAGATTTTTTTATACGCCTTGTGCGACCGAGTAGGGGAATGTCTTTTCCACTGCTCGTCGCGCTGGGCGCATGTTGCGTCAGCAACTAATTTCCTTATGTGCCTCTGTGCAATCGAGCGGGAGGGTGATGTCTTCCGATGCTCGTCGCGCCGGGTGCGTGGAGCGAGGCTGTTTACACGCCCCTGTGCATAAAATAAGATAGAGCCGGGATAGAATGCCCGGCTTTAGCAAGTTAGGAGATAGCATGGACAAGATGGAAATCGTGGAGAAATGTAGAGTATTGTCAGAGAAGGTCGCTGACGCAGATATGGTGCTTGTGGGTATCGGCGAGGAGTTTAACGAGGATTTTAGTGATATTGGCAGGTTTCCGCATCTCATGTCTGCTCTGGAGGAGGTTGACATTGACCAGACGCTGGAATGGACAGTACCATTTTTGGAACATCGTTTTCTGATCGAACACAATGACGGAAGACTTGTGGAGGCATATCGAAATCTATATGAGATGATCAAGGACAAAAATTACTTTGTGGTCACGACCTGTATTGATGAGAATATCAGGAAAGCTGCGTTTGATATGACAAGGGTAGTCGAACCTTGCGGAAACCACGAAATGCTCCAATGCAGCGGCAGGTGCTGCAGCGAGTTGTATCCTTCGACGGAGTTTTCGGATTTGGTGAGACAGGCGATCCTGGACGGAGTGGGGCTGGATTCCCTCGAAATCCCCAAGTGTCCTGTCTGCGGCAGACCGTTGGTCTACAACAATATTCTGTGTGAGCAGAACTATGTGGAGGAAGGTTATCAGAAGCAGTGGGAGAAGTACACAAAGTGGCTGCAGCTGACATTGAATAAAAAACTCTGTATCCTTGAACTGGGCGTGGAGTTGAATCTCCCCAACATTATCAGGTGGCCTTTTGAAAAGGTTGCGTTTTATAATCAGAAAGCAAGTTTTTTCCGGGTGAATGCTTCATTATTCCAGATGACTGAGGAATTGAGCAGCAAGGGGATCAGTATAGACATGAATGCGGTTGATTATTTGCGCGCATATGGGCATTCATAATAAAAGCATAATTATAAAAGCATAATTTCAGAGGAGGAACCAATCATGGAAGAACCAGTGACAGCAGGAGAAAGGACAGGATCGACGGTGTCAATGTCTCCGGAGGATTCGGTGATGTCTGTAGATGTGCCGGTCATGATGGAAGAAATCAGCATTGACTCTCTGGAGATACCGGAGACACCCGACTTGGAAATACCTGATCTGGAGATACCGGATTTAGATCTCTCTGATTTAGATCTGTCGGATATTGTGATGCCGGGGGATGCGCCTGGTGCGGTGAGTGCAGACACGGCGTTGGAGGAGATGAGCTCCCCATCAGAGGAGCCAATTGGGGATCAGCAGCTGGAGGATCTGCAAATCGAAGACCTGCAGCTTGAGGATTCGCCATCAGGGGATCTGCAGTTTGAAGACCTGTCATCAGGAGATCTGCAAATCGAAGACCTGCAGCTTGAGGATCTGTCATCAGGGGATCTGCAAATCGAGGATCTGCAGCTTGAAGATCTGCCATCCGAGGGGCTTCAAATGGGGGATCTGCAGCTTGAGACGCAGCCGGTTGAAGAGCCTCAGATCGAAGCGTTTCAGCTGGAAGATCTGCAGCTTGAGGCGCAGCCGGCTGGAGATTTTCCGACAAATGTGATTGATGTACAGCAGTCAGATACAGAGGAACCAAATATAGAAGAACCAAATATAGAGACTCCTGAAACAGATTATATGGAAATGCCAGAAATGCCGGATTCAGGGGAAGGATTCAGTTTGGAGGATATAAATATGCCGGATTCAGATAGCGAACTTAAATTGGAAGATATTGATATACCAGGAATGTCAGATGATGATTTTTTGGGGAGCGAGCTGAGTATTGACGGACTTGACGAGGCGATCCAGTCAGAGACAGAGCGTCAGATGGCTGGTGAGTTGAATATTGACGAATTGGAGTTCGATAATATCAGTGCTGAGGCTGGAGGCCTGGATGCAGATATGCCTGATCTGACCATGCCGGGGGACAGTGACAGCGTGCTTGATGCGTCGATCAGTATGGACGATAATCTCGAAGATGTGTTAAATATGCTTGATGATGACGCAGAACTTGCGGAGATCAACGACATGCTCAAAAAGTCGGACAATAATGAGCCGATACAGGATGATATGATGGATCTGCTGCATCAGATGGCGGATGATGAGGCTGCGTCGGTAAATGCAGGTATCAATCGTGCGGACGACGATGATGACGGTGTGCCGCTGCCGGATCTCTCCCAGCTTACGTCTGAACCGGAGGAAAGCGAGCCAAAGAAAAAAGATAAAAAGGATGCCAAAAAGAAGAAGAAGGCAGACAAGGAAGATGCGGAGACGGCTGTGGGGAAGACAAAAGAACCTGGCAGACTGGGAAAGTTTTTCAACCTGCTGACAGAGGAGTTTGTGCCTGAACCGACGGAGGAGGAGCTTGCGGCAGAGAAGGAAGCAAAAGCGGCAAAGAAGCAGGAGAATCTGACCAGGAAGGAAGAGGAAAAGCTTGCCAGGGAAGAGGCGAAGAAGGCAAAGGCGGAGGAGAAAGCAGCAGCAGACCGCGTAAAGCAGGAAGCGGCGGCACAGAAGAAAAAAGAGAAGCTTGCCAGGAAAGAGGCGAAGAAGGCGAAGCTTGCAGCGGAAGGACCCAAGAAGCGCATTCCACCCAAGAAGATCGCGGTTGCGGCTGCTTTTGGTGCTTCGGTGGGCGGTGCGATCGTCCTGGCGTCAAATGTCCTGTCCACGCAGGGATTTCTCCAGACGGCAAAAAGCGCATACTATGACGGGGATTACAAGACAGTATATGAGGCGACCTATGGCATGGAGCTTGATGACAGCAAGAACGAAGGTCTGATCCAGGCGAGGAGCAAGGTCATATACACGGTTCAGCGCAGGCTTGATTCCTATCAGATATACATAAAAACAGGACGCGAGTTGGAAGCGCTCGATGCATTGCTGCGGGGGATCACAGCCTATGACAGTGTCAATGCAGATGCGGAGAGATATGAAGTGATGGAAGAGCTTGATGCAGTCAAGGCAGAAATCTTAGATACGCTTTCTCAGAATTACGGTCTTGACGAGACAGAGGCGAGGGCTGTCATAGCCAATCAGGATGCGGTATCTTATACGATTGCACTCAAGGAGGTCATAGCAGGCAATTAGGATGCTGCGCTGCGGGATCCTTTTGCGGAGTGTGTGGAGAAAGGCTGAGAAAATGATAGCGATAATTGATTATGATGCCGGGAATATAAAGAGTGTGGAACAGGCATTGACGGCGTTGGGCGAGACAGCAGTGATCACAAGGGATCGGGAAGAGATATTGAGGGCAGATAAGGTGATCCTGCCGGGCGTGGGTGCCTTCGGGGATGCCATGGAAAAGATCAGGGGGTACGGCCTGGAGGAGATCATTGGGGAAGTGGTCGCCCGAAAGAAGCCTTTTCTGGGGATCTGCCTGGGACTGCAGCTGTTGTTCGAGTCCAGCGAGGAGACACCGGGCGTGAAAGGCCTCGGGATCCTGCGGGGAAAGATTGTGAAGATACCGGACAATGCAGGGCTGAAAGTGCCTCAGATCGGGTGGAATTCCCTGAAATATCCAAACAGCGGGAGGCTTTTCAGAGGGATCGCTGAGGATTCCTATGTATATTTTGTGCATTCGTATTATCTGCAGGCGGAAGAACCGGGGATCGTGACAGCGACCACCGAGTATGCGGCACATATCCACGCGTCTGTCGAGAAGGGAAATGTGTTTGCATGTCAGTTCCATCCGGAGAAAAGCTCTGATGTCGGGCTGCGGATTTTACAGAATTTTGTGACAGTGACAGCTCTTTGATGTCCGAATGGAGGAAACAAATGATTACAAAGAGGATTATTCCGTGTCTGGATGTCAACAATGGCAGGGTGGTCAAGGGTGTGAACTTCGTCAACCTGATCGATGCCGGCGATCCGGTCGAGATTGCGGCGGCATATGACAAAGCGGGAGCGGATGAGGTGGTTTTCCTGGACATCACGGCTTCGTCAGACGCTCGTGCCACGAAGGTGGATATGGTGCGCAGAGTGGCTGAGAAGGTGTTTATTCCCTTTACGGTCGGCGGCGGCATACGGACTGTGGATGATTTCAGGGCGATACTCCGCGAGGGTGCGGATAAGGTGGCAGTGAACAGTGCGGCGATTATGAATCCTTCTCTGATCAGTGAGGCGGCTGAGAAGTTTGGGAGTCAGTGTGTAGTGGTTGCGATCGATGCGAAGCGGCGTGCGGACGGAAGCGGCTGGAATATCTACAAAAACGGCGGCCGCATTGACATGGGGATTGATGCTGTGGAGTGGGCAGTCAGGGCAGGCGAACTCGGTGCAGGGGAGATACTGCTCACGAGCATGGATTGTGACGGGACAAAGAACGGCTATGATATTGAGCTCACCAGAACCGTGTCCGAGAGTGTATCGATACCGGTCATCGCGTCGGGCGGCGCCGGGCGGCTGGAGCATTTTTATGATTCTTTTGCGGAGGGGAAGGCGGACGCGGCACTGGCGGCATCGCTGTTCCACTTCAAGGAACTCGAGATCAGGGAAGTCAAGAAGTATCTGAGGGATCAGGGGATCTCTGTGCGGTTGTGACCGGCAGCGCATGGCGAGTCACCGTGAATGGTTGTTTTTGGTATGGAAAGGAGAAATGATTATGGCAATGTTGACAGGAGAATGGTTGGAAGCAATGCAGGAAGAATTTCATCAGCCCTATTACAGGGAATTGTACCAGTTTGTGAAGGATGAGTACAGCACTACACAGATTTTTCCGTCTGCTGATGACATTTTTAATGCGATGCACTTCACGCCGCTTGACAAGGTGAAGGTGCTGCTGCTGGGACAGGATCCATACCACAATGTGAACCAGGCGCACGGGCTGAGTTTCTCGGTGCTTCCGAGCCAGACGAAGCTGCCGCCCTCCCTGCAGAACATATACAAAGAACTGCGGGAGGATCTGGGATGCTATATTCCCAATAACGGCTATCTGAAAAAGTGGGCGGATCAGGGGGTTTTACTGCTCAATACGGTTCTTACCGTGCGCGCTCATCAGGCGAATTCCCATCAGGGAAAAGGGTGGGAAAAATTTACGGACGCCATCATCCAGGCAGTTAACGCGCAGGACAGACCGATCGTGTACATGCTGTGGGGAAAACCGGCGCAGCGCAAGATACCGATGCTTACGAATCCCAAACATTTGATCTTGAAAGCGGCACATCCAAGTCCGCTGTCTGCAAACAATGGCTTTTTCGGATGCAAGCATTTTAGCAAGGCGAATGCATTTTTGACGACAAACGGAGTGGAGCCGGTCGACTGGCAGATCGAGAATATCGATAAACCCTGAAAAATTGGTTATAATATACAAAAATGCAGTGAAAGAACAGATATAACAGTCTTTTATTGCATTTTTGTAGGTGATATTGCATAAAAAATGACAGAACTGGAAGATACTGTTGCGATTATTTGAAATCTCATGACAATGTAGGCTATTGACAAACTTTTTCATTGTAAGTATAATTAAATAGTCGTTTGACATAAACTTACTTTAGCGCACTAAAGCGAAAGCTTATGTCGGGAATAGTGAGTAAGTGCAGTGGACAAAGGCGTTCATAGGCACTTTTTTGCATTTTCTTTTGAAAAATGGCAGAATCAGGAAGGTTTTTACCTTAAAATCAGGTTAAAACACATATTTTGTAAGGAGGTTAACGTATTATGAAAAACAGAAAACAGGTTCTTGCCGTACTGTTGGCAGGAACGGTGATCGCTGGTTCTCTGGCAGGCTGCGGCGGTGGAAATGCGCCGGCTACAGATACACCGGCGGCGGAGAACAACAGTCAGGCGGAAACGACAGCTGGGACAGAGGCACCAGCGACGGACGAGACTGTGGCAGAGGGTGAGGAGCCGGCAGCGTCATCGGCAAAGACGATGGAAGAGCTGGCTGCCATGGAGTATGACGAGCGCTCTACATATCTGTATGAGCAGAATCTCGGCGAGTTCTATGAGCTTTATACGGAAGCGAAGGCTGAGGTCAGTGATCTCTCGAAGCGTCACGCCATGATGGCGGTAGCGGAGGCAAAGCTTCTGGAGTCCGGCGTGATGAATCCTCAGACATCACTGGGGGGCGCTTATGCGATGTCAAGAGTGGTGCCTGGTACAGTGACATCAGTGCTTTGGGGAAATGACGAGTACAGATTCCACAATGCGCTCGTGACGACAGAGCTGATCAAGACAGTGGACAGGACTGAGATGAAGCAGAAGTGGGCGGAGCTCCAGGGCACAGGGACATACCTTGACTGGGTGAAGACATACCTTGAGGAGAAGGGGTATGAGCTCATGGATTCTTATGCGTTCAATAATTTTGGCTCAGATCCGACAACGTGGGATATCCTTTCCACGAGCCAGACAGTTGACAGCTATGCCCTGGTGAACACATATGACGGTCTGCTCGAGTATGACAATGAGAATGTGCAGCAGCCTGCGCTGGCGACGAGCTATGATGTGTCTGACGACGGACTGACTTACACGTTCCATATCCGCGAGGGCGTTGACTGGGTTGACTCCCAGGGAAGAAAAGTGGCGGATGTCAAGGCGGATGACTGGGTTGCCGGCTTCCAGCACATGATCGACACGAACGGCGGTCTGGGCGATCTGGTTGACGGAATCGTCCTGAACGTATCCGGTTATATTTCAGGCGAGATCACGGACTTTTCGCAGGTTGGCGTGAAGGCGGTTGACGACTATACGCTGGAGTACACACTGGAGACGCCGATCCCATATTTCCCATCTATGCTCGGCTACAACGTGTTTGCCCCGCTCAGCAGGGATTACTACACTTCGCAGGGCGGTAAGTTCGGCGAGGAGTTTGACGCATCCGCAGCGGACTATTCCTACGGAAAGTCTCCTGACAACATCGCGTACTGCGGTCCGTTCCTGATCACAAATTTTACGTCAAAGAACGTGATCGTATTTAAGCAGAACGAGTCATACTGGAACAAGGACAATGTGACGATTAAGTCCATGTCATGGCCGTATGAGGATCAGTCAGATGCCACAAAGATGTACAATGATGTAAAGAGCGGCGTGCTGACAGGATCTGGTCTGAACACTTCTGAGGTTGAGACTGCAAAGGCTGACGGTCTGTTTGATGACTATGTTTTTGTAGGTGCTACAGATGGTACAACATTCTCAATGTACTACAATTTGTTCCGTACCGCATATGCAAACAGCAATGACGATACAAAGGTTGTGTCCGTTCTGACAGATGAGGAAAAGGCGTTGGCGAACGCAGCGCTTGGAAATGCCAATTTCCGTCTCGCACTCTCCTTCTCAATGGATAAGGCGGCAAGGCAGGCACAGCGTGTAGGTGAGGATCTGAAACTGGGAAGACTCAGAAATTCCTATGTTCCGGGCAACTTTGTGACGCTTGAGAACGAAGTGACGATCGATATCAATGGCACAGCGACCACATTCCCTGCAGGTACACTGTATGGTGAGATTGTCCAGGCACAGCTTGACGCGGATGGAGTTCCTATCAAAGCGTTCGATAAAGCAGCGGATGACGGTGTCGGAAGCAGCGACGGGTATGACGGATGGTACAGCCCGGAAAATGCAGCTGCTTATCTGGAGAAGGCGATCGAGGAGCTTGCTGCCCAGGGTGTTGTGATCGACGAGGAGCATCCGGTTCGTCTGGAGCTTCCGTACACATCAAGCATCGAGTGGTCTACCAATCAGGCAAACGCTGTGAAGCAGTCTGTTGAGAGCGCTCTTGGCGGCAAGGTTGAGATCGTCCTTGCGGATGGTGCGGACAGCAACGAGTGGTATTATACAGGATACTATACAGACTACGGCTATGAGGCGAACTACAATATCACAGACGTGTCTGGCTGGGGTCCTGACTACGGTGATCCGGCAACATATCTTGACATATTCTTACCTGATTACTCAGGCTATGTAGCAAAGAGTCTTGGTATTTTCTAATCATATGATACAATGTTATCGGGAAGCGGCTTGTGCCGTTTCCCGATAACGGATAAAAAATAAATAAGGTGAAGAGAGTTTCACACAGCAGGTTTGTGTTTGCGCCCAAACTAGCATAGTAAGCAGGAATGGGAGATTTCTATGGCTAAGTATTTATTGAGACGTTTATTGTATGGACTGTTATCTGTGGTTGCAGTCGTTATACTGATCATGATCATGATCTATTCCCTGCTGGATCGCAATCTGATCTTTGCATCAGATCCGACGTACACGAAACAGCAGAACAACCAGAAGGCGACGTACAAGTATCAGAAATGGGAAGATTACGGCTATCTGGATTATGTGACATACTCCGATTATCTGAATGCTCTGACAGCGAGCGGAGAGATCGACGAGGAGACCAGATCCGCAGCAGTTGGTTTTGGCAGGACTCCGGACAAGGATTCGGAGCTTGTAAAAGAATATGTAGAAAAGTTTACGAACTATTACAAATCGCAGGGATATACAGTGGAGCGCCTGGATGCCGTTCTGATGGGTAAGAAAAAAGTTGCCAGCGGCGGACAGCAGCAGCTGTATGCATACAAAAATATTCCGCTGTTCCACCGCGTGTGGGATTATTTCACGGGAATATTAGAGATTGACAATATTAATAAGATTGAAAATGATGTGGGAGATCGCGGGATTTCCTTTACTTTATATGACCCTGTCTACGGCGGGGAGAAATTTTCACCGGCAATCATCGGAAATGGAACGAGGCACAAGTATCTTGTTTACTGTGATTCCACATTTCCGTTCATTCACCAGAATATGCTGACGATCCGGCTGGGAACTTCCTACTCTGTCAACACAGGGGTTGATGTGTTCACGACCATGACAAAGACACAGGGGTCCTACGTTGCGTCCACAGTTACCTATCCGACCGGTCTGGTGGAGGAGAGTGCGGATGATCTGCACTCGGCGACGTATCTGGCGGATTCCATGCACTCGAGTCTGGTGTATGAGACGCGCTATGTTGATGATTATACCTTGGTGGACACGGTGAAGGGCGGGTTCTCCAAGATGGGTTACTCTTTCCTGATCGGTATCATTGCCACTGTCATGGCATATCTGTTGGGGGTTCCTCTGGGCATCGCCATGGCGCGCAGGAAGGACAAACTGATCGACAAGATCGGAACACTTTATATTGTGTTTATCATTGCGGTGCCTTCGCTGGCGTATATCTTCCTGTTCAAAGCGACGGGGAACAGGCTGGGATTCCCGACAACCTTTGATATGGACACCACCAACAGATTGGTGTATGTGCTGCCGATCGTCTCGCTCGCGCTGCCGCAGGTTGCCAATCTGATGAAGTGGCTGCGCCGCTATATGATCGATCAGATGAACTCGGATTATGTCAAGTTTGCCAGAGCAGGCGGTCTATCCGAGAATGAGATCTTCACAAAGCATATTTTGAAGAATGCGGCGATTCCGATCATCCACGGTATTCCGGGAAGTGTGCTGGGATGTCTGACGGGTGCGATCATCACGGAGCGTGTGTATGTGGTGCCTGGTGCCGGTAATCTGCTGACAGAGGCGATCAATAAGTACGATAACGGTGTTATTGTCGGCGTTTCCTTATTCTATGCAGTGCTCAGTGTCGTGGCTATTATTTTGGGTGATGTGCTGATGTCCATGGTCGATCCTCGGATCTCCTTCTCAAGTAAGGCGAGATAGCACATCGGGCAAAAGGAGAGAGGAAGATAATATGAATGTAGATTTTAAGATGGGGAAACATGTGACAGTGACAGTGGACAATCTCGAGGAGGAGGATCTGACACAGGGGATGTCTGATGCGGAACTTTTTCAGGTGATCAACCACAGTGACCTGGAGTCGGAGAAGATCACGGCGCCCAGATATTCGTACTGGCATTCTGTTTTTCGTGTATTTTTTAGAAAAAAGATCAATATCATAATGCTGGGGCTGCTGGCTGTCATTATACTGATGGCATATCTGTACCCGGTTTTCGTGGAGTACGATCGATACGGCAATCTGCTGAATTCCGAGGCAAAGCATCTGACACCCTCGGCAGCGTTCAAACAGTTTGGATATAGCATTCATTGGGTTCTGGGTGCCGGCGCTGCCGGACAGTCTACCTTTGATGCGATCTGGTATGGTTCTCAGATCTCTATCTCGCTGGCACTGGTTGTCGCTCTGATCAACATGACGGTCGGTGTCATTGTCGGGGCGGTCTGGGGATTTTCCAAGAAGGTAGACAATGTGATGATGATCGTTTACAACATCATTGCGAACCTTCCGTATATCCTGGTGATCTCGGTCATGGTCATGATCTTTACAGCAGGTTTCTGGACGATGGTATTTGCGATGACGGTCACTGGCTGGCTGTTTATCGCGTACTTTATCCGCACACAGGTTGTCATCATCCGCGACAGGGAGTACAATCTGGCTTCGAAATGTCTGGGGACATCGACGATCCGGATCGCGATGAAGAATATACTGCCCTTTATGACTTCTGTCATCGTGACGCTTGCGGCTACGGAGATCCCGTCGTACATTTCCTACGAGGTGTTCCTTGCCTATATCGGAATGGGACTCAAGGAGATGTCGCTTGGTAGGTTGATCTACGAGGCGGAGAGTGCGATGCTGACACCCGGCTGGGGATTTGAGTTCTGGAGTCCGGTAGCGGTTGCTTCGATTATCACGATTGTATTGTATGTGGTCGGTCAGAATCTCGGTGATGCGTCCGATCCTAGAACACATATGTAAGAGGAAGACAGAATGGAAGATAAAAAAGTATTATTATCAATCAAAGATTTGCAGGTGAAGTTCCGCGTGCGCGGAAAACGGCTGACTGCGATTCGGGGAGTATCTCTTGACATTTATGAGAATGAGTCGATCGCGATCGTCGGCGAGTCCGGTTCCGGCAAATCCGTGTTCACGAAAACCTTTGCGGGAATGCTCGACAGCAATGGTTATATTGACAATGGCAGTATTCTGTTCAACGATGAGGAACTGTCGGACACCGTTGTCAGAAAGAACGCAGTCTCCGGTAAGATGGTAGGATATGCGCTGTCAAAATTGAATGCGTACTCCCAGTATGAGCTTGGTGCTGACATCTATCGAGAGATGGAGGCTCTGAAAGCAGAGCGCTCCGAGAGGGAAAAAGTCAGTAAGGAGCAGGGCGAGGCAAGCGACAGGGCGATCGCGGAGCTTGGCATCAGAAAGACGGAAGCATTTAACCTGAAACAGACGTTGGATCCGAAGACGGACAAGGCAAAGATAAAAGAGCTGTCCAGGTCGATCAAGGATATGGAGCAGGAGATCAAAAAACTCCTGAAAGACAGGACGGAAATGGAGCTTGCGGCATCCAGAAAAGTCAAAGAGGACACCGCGTACACGAGCAAGTACGATGCGAAGATGTCAGAGCTGAAAGCGAAGTATGACGCGGCAGTTAAGGGAAGTATCTCCGAGGAGACGAGAAAGCGCAATGAGATCCTTGCAAAGGAAGTCTATCTCTCGATCGGAAGGTATAGTTTCCTGAAACGGGCACAGCTTCTGACCATGCTTCTGTCGGCACTAAAGAAGGCAATGATCGCAGGTGTCGATCTGTCTGACGATGCACGGCGGAATATTGTTTTTGACAAAGTAGCTTTCCGTGTAAAGTATCTTGATGAGACGGCAGACAAATTTCATGGAACTTGCGTTCTGAATCTGGCGAACGTGAAGTACGCAAAGGACTGGTATCAGATCCGCGGTAAGAAGATCGCGACAGTATTCCAGGATCCGATGACTTCGCTGAATCCGATCATTACGATCGGCAAGCAGATCACCTCGATCATCATGAAGCATCAGGATGTGACGGAGGCACAGGCGAGGGCGCAGGCGCTGGATCTGATGAAGAAAGTGGGGATCCCTAATGCCGAGGCGCGTTTCGACGATTATCCGTTCCAGTATTCCGGCGGTATGCGGCAGAGGATCGTCATCGCGATCGCACTGTCCTGCCAGCCCAAGATCCTGATCTGTGATGAGCCTACGACAGCGCTTGATGTCACGATCCAGGCACAGATCCTGAAGCTTTTGAAGGATCTCCAGAAGGAGTTTGACTATACGATCGTCTTTATCACACATGACCTTGGTGTGGTGGCAAATATTGCGGATCGTGTGGCAGTTGTGTATGCCGGTCAGATCATAGAGCTTGCTTCGGTGGATGAGATCTTCTATGATCCTCGTCATCCGTACACATGGGCGCTGCTATCTTCCATGCCGCAGCTTGCGGAGAAGAATACGAAGCTGTACTCGATCACAGGTACGCCGCCATCCCTGTACAATAAGGTTGTGGGAGATGCGTTTGCCCCGAGAAATCCGTACTGTATGAAGATCGATACGTTGAAGGAGCCGCCGATGTTTAAGGTTACAGATACGCATTACGCAAAGACATGGCTGCTGGATCCGCGCTCGCCGAAGATCGAAAAGCCCGAGGCGATCCGGAATATCCACGAGAAACTATTAAAAGCATTTAATATATAAAATATTGGAATGAAAGATTTTGGAATCAGAGATTCCAGAAATCAGAGACTTTAGATAGGAGATTTAGAACGTGTCAAACCTAAATCAGGAAAAATCAGGACGTGTTACCCATTTGCCGGAGCACGGTCCAATTGATGAAAAAAACGGCAAAGAGATCTTATTATCGGTCAAAAATGTAGATATCACTTTCGGCAAGGGCGACAGTGCGGTGAAGGCTGTCAAGAACGCCAGCTTTGATATATATAAGGGGGAGACTTTCTCGCTTGTAGGTGAGTCCGGTTCGGGAAAGACGACTGTCGGAAGGGCAGTGATCCGTGTAAATCCGTGTGCCAGCGGTGAGATACTGTATAAGGGTGTCCGCATTTCGGGAAAGATCCCGCATTCGCTGGACAGGGAAGTGATCCGAAATATCCAGATGGTATTTCAGGATCCGGCGGCATCTCTCAATGAGCGCGCTACGGTAGACTATATCGTATCTGAGGGATTATACAATTTTCATTTGTTTGAGAATGAGGCGGACCGTGTCCGCAAAGTCGAGGAGATGATCAATGAGGTTGGTCTTCTGCCGGAGCATCTGACGCGTTATCCCCATGAATTTTCAGGCGGACAGCGCCAGAGGATCGGACTTGCGCGCGCTATGGTCATGGAGCCGGAACTTGTCGTCGCCGATGAGCCGATTTCTGCTCTGGACGTCTCGATCAGGGCGCAGGTATTGAACCTGCTCAAGAAGTTCCAGGTCGAGAAGAATGTCACGTATTTGTTCATTGCGCACGACCTTTCCATTGTGCGTTTTATATCAGACCGCATCGGTGTGATCTACAAAGGAAATATCGTGGAGATCGCGGAGGCGGACGAACTGTTTGACTTCCCGCTGCATCCGTATACACATTCCCTGATTTCCGCGATCCCGATCCCGGATCCGAAGCTGGAAAAGAATAAAGTGCTCTACACATATGATCCGTCCATGCATGATTACAGTACAGACCAGCCGGAACTTGTCAATATCGGGCATGAGCACTATGTATACGGAAACAGGAAGGAGATCGAGGAGTACAGGGCGATCCGCGAGAAGGGCGTGCCTTTAAAATCGATCAACATTGTCGATCCGAATGCGTCACAGCAGAACAGTGTTCCGCAGAGAGGCGCGGTTGAACACACGGCATCAGAAGATGAATTTCTGCAGGCGCCGGTTCATGATACAGGCAGCATATGGTACAAGATCTTTTCATTCCTGCTGCCCGTAATCGGATTGATCGCAGCTTTTGTATTCAGGCATTTTCATTATTACCGCAATTACACTGCATGCAAAAAGGGCGCGATCACCGGCCTGATCGTGATCGCAGCGATCATTGTCCTGTTCCTTGTGCTGTTGATCTTAGCGGTGATCTAGCTTGAACCGTACAGTTGGGAACAGAAATGAAAATCACCCTAAACCGGTGGAACGGATCGAACTGCAGGAAAAATATCCCGTAGGCAGGATTGTTCTGACGATCGTGCTGATCCTGATCGGTGTGTGCGGACTGGGCTATGCACTGGTATCTTTTTTGACAGTGAAAGCCGGATGGACAACGATCAAGGCAGATACATCGGAGGCAAGCTGTGCAGATGAGTTTGTTCTGCAATATTATCTGGGTGCGGGTGAGCTGTCGGCGACGGCGGAGAAGAAGGCGGTAAAAGCTCTGTACACCGAGACAGCCAGGACGGCATACCAGCTTTTCCACACGAGTCAGGGGTTTGACGGGGTGCATAACCTATATTATATAAATCAGCATCCCAATGAGGAGATCGAAGTTGACGATGTGCTGTATCAGGCGTTTGCCGCGATCGAGAGATATGGAGACAGGGGGATCTATCTGGCACCGGTCTACGTCCAGTACAGCAACCTGTTTGGATGCAATGACGATGTGGAGACAGCCAACTTTGATCCGTGGCAGAATGAGGAGATCGCCGGATATTTTGCCGAGGTCACAGCCTTTGCCGGGGATCGGGATGAGATTGATATCAGACTGCTGGGTGATCACAGGGTCATGCTCTATGTGTCTGATGCGTACATGGAGTATGCCGCCGGGATCGGCTTTTCTGAGTATATTGATTTTTACTGGATGAAGAATGCGTTTATCGCGGATCATATTGCAGATACTATGAAAGCGAATGGATTTGTGCTCGGCTCGATCTCCAGCTATGACGGGTTTGTCAGAAATCTGGATGATGCCAGCGGTTCGGAGTATGCGTTCAACTTGTTTGACCGCGACGGGACATCTGTGTATCAGGCAGGTGTTATGCGGTATGATCATGCAGTGAGCATAGTCTATCTCCGCAACTATCCTGCAAATAACAGCCTGGACTGGCAGCATTATTATGAGTTTCAGGATGGCGCGATCCGAACGGCATATATCGATGCGGCGGACGGATATTGCAAGAGCGCCGTCAACAATCTGGTCTCTTATGCGCAAAACAGCAGTTGTGCAGAAATCCTGCTGCAGGTGGCACCAGTATATATATCGGATCATTTTCAGGAGGAACGATTGCGTGCGCTGGCACAGGAGGGGATCTACTCGATCTACTGTGAGGATAGAACGGTTCTCTACAATGAGCCGTCCCTGCTGCTGACGGATCTGTATGATCGGGATGGTGTGAAGTATCGTTCGAGATGTGTAGGGGGACAATAGGAGTTTCTGTGTCATGAAAAAGGTTTTGAAGGGAATTTATGAATGGTCAAAGTTGATATTGATAGCGGTGGTTGTCGCATTCTGGCTGAAGAATAATGTTGTCGCCAGTGCGCTGGTACCGACCGGCTCGATGGAACAGACTGTCATGACCGGGAGCAGGATCGTCATAAACCGCCTTGCATATCTGTATGATACGCCGCAGAGGGGCGATATCGTGTCCTTTTACTATCCTGACGACGGAGAGACACTGTATCTGAAACGTGTCATGGGACTTCCGGGGGAAGTGATCGAGGGCATTGACGGCAGGGTGTACATTGACGGGAAAATGATACCGGACTTTACACAGAACAGATTTTATGAGGATTTCGGGCCATACAGGATACCTGAGGCGTGCTATTTTATGATGGGCGACAACCGCAGCAACTCATGGGATTCAAGATACTGGATCAATAAGTTTGTGGCGATGGATGATATCATAGGAAAAGCGGAGTTTGAGTATTATCCTGAAATAAAGATTTTGAAATAAAAATTCTGAACAGTTCCTAAGGATTTTGAGACAGATTGCAAAAACCCAAACAGTGCACATATACTGTTTGGGTTTTTGCATGTAGATCGCCATGACGGGAAGTGCTGTCATCGTGCCAGCCAGCCGCCGTCCACCGCCAATGTGAATCCGTGCACATAGGATGCGGCATCGGAGGCGAGGAAGATCGCTGCGCCTGCGATGTCCTCCGGCGTGCCCCAGCGGCATGCGGGGATGCGGCTGAGGATATCGTCGTTTCTTGACGCGTCACTCCGCAGGTTCCGGGTGTTGTTGGTCGCCATGTAGCCCGGAGCGATCGCATTGACATTGATGCGGTGCGGTGCCCATTCGTTGGCAAGTGCGCGCGTAAGTCCCATGACGGCGCTTTTGCTCGCGGTGTAGGCAGGCACGCGGATGCCGCCCTGGTAACTCAGCATGGATGCGATATTGATGATCTTGCCGCCCTTGTTGTCCTGGATCCAGTTTTTGGCAAACGCCTGTGAGAGGAAGAAGACCATTTTTTCATTGAGATCCGTGACGGCATCCCAGTCTTCCGCAGTGACTTTGGCCGCATCACATCTCTTGATGATCCCGGCATTGTTCACAAGGATATCGATGCGGTCATGCGCCCTGTGCGCTTCCTCCACGATCTGCGGGATAGCCTGCATATCGGAGAGGTCGGCTATGATCTCTGTGAAGCAGCCGCCGACCGCGCTGATTTTTTCGGCAGTCTCCTGACAGCTGCGTCTTGCGACTCCGATCACATTCGCACCGGCGGCAGCGTAAGCTGTGCAGATCCCCTGTCCCAATCCTGTGTTTGCCCCTGTTACGAGGGCGGTCTTTCCTTCCAGTGAAAACATACTTAGATCTTGTGGCATGATGATTCCTTCCTTCCTTTCTTTCTATGCATATGGCATATACATGATATGTGCGTCAGGACATATCGATTGACGGGAAACTGTTAAAATAGTATCATTATTGTGATGGTGAAATATCTGAACTGTATTTATTATAATGTAAATACAGCGAAAGGACAAACATGATCGACGTCAAAAGTATCATAATCGTAGCGGAATGGATTGGATGCTGATATCAGGGTACTGCCCCTGAGGGGCTTTTGGGAGAGAGGTGCAGATGTGGAGCAGCTGAGGGCGACACAGACGATCGTGGATGGAAACCTGCGCGAGACAAAGGCGCATGGAACGGAAGGGTTTCCGATCGGTGTGTATCTGGATGATTTTGCGGACTTTGAAAATGGATATATCTGTTGGCACTGGCACGAGGAAGTACAGATGACAATGATCATTGAGGGAGCGTTTACCTGTCAGGTGGAGACGCAAGAGATCCATATGCGGGAAGGGGACATCGCATTTATCAATTCCGGTCTGATGCACCAGATCAGACCGTGCAGGAGGGCGCAGGGGAAGCTCTATTCTTTCATATGGCGCGGGGAACTGATCGGGGGGAACAGAAACAGTGATATTTATCAGGAATGCATCGCACCTGTCATCGGCGGCAGCCTGCCCTGTTTCAAGTGGGAGGGAGCGGATCCGGATCACGATGAGATGGCGGCAGCACTCCACGAGATCGTCGGCTTATATGAGAAGAGGGAGCCTGCATACCAGTTGAGGATCGCCTGTCAGATCGCCGGATTGTGGCTGCGCATTCTTCGGCAGATGCCGGAGGAGAATACGGCTGTGACGGCGGAGTCTGCGCGGGACAAACAGCGGGTGAAGGCTGCGATCGAGTATATGCAGGAAAAGTATCAGGAACCGCTGAGACTCGACGACATCGCGGAGGCGGCATTTATCAGCAGGAGTGAACTGTGCCGCAGCTTTCAGCGCACGATCAACATGACGCCCATGGAATTTCTGATGCAGTACAGAATACGCCAATCGATCGTGCTGCTGAGGAACAGGGATCTGCGCGTGCTGGATGTCGCTGAGATGACAGGATTTTGCAGCCCGAGTCATTTTGGCAGTTATTTTCACAAATACATGGGCTGTACGCCGCGTGCGTACCGGAAGCAGCAGAAATAGGATAAACAGGGTGCTGATCAGAAATTGATCAGGAAAGGAGGAGCATGAAAGGCAGGATCAAAAATATTGTTTTCGACATGGGCAATGTGCTTACGGTGTATCACGCCAGGGATTATATCTACGGCTATGTGCAGAACGAGGAGGACTACCGATGGATCAAAGATCATCTCTGCGCATCGGTGGAGTGGCTGCGGATGGACAGGGGAACGATGTCGGACGATGAGGCAGTCGCATCTGTGTGCAGAAGGATGCCGCCACATCTGCATGAGACTGTGGAGCGCTTTGTGCGCGAGTACCGTATGGTACAGCCGCCCAATCCTCCGATGGAGAGGCTGGTGGAGGAGTTGTGCCAAAAGGGTTACGATCTGTATCTGATGTCCAACACGTCGCACCGTTTCAGGATATTCAGCCGGTATATCAAGTCGATCGCATACATGAAGGGAATCTGGATATCCTGCGAACATGGACTGCTGAAACCTGAACCGGAGGCGTATCTTGACTTTTTTCGGACATTTTCACTCAAACCCGAGACGTGTTTCTTTATCGATGACACGCCGGCAAACATCGAGGCAGCCGGGAATCTGGGAATGGACGGGTGTGTGTACTATGGAGATGTGGATGAACTTCGGCGCTGTCTGCAAGAAAAGTTACTCTGAAATGGAGCGTTCGGATTAGAGCGTGTCTTGACATTTATGGTATTACATAGTATAGTGTTCCTGTTGAGTACTACTATTTTGCTTTGCATAGAAACGGGTGATGCGACATATGGATCATACAATATCAGAGGTATTGGCGGAGAAGCTGGTGCAGTTTGGTCTGACCAGGCAAGAGGCAAACATCTATCTGTGCCTGCTGCAAAATAAAGACTTGTCGGGCTATGAGGTCTCCAAGATCACCGGAATATCGCGCTCCAATGTGTACAGCGCCCTTGCCAGTCTGGTGGAGAAGGGCGCGGCATACTTGCTGGAGGGGGAGACGAACAAGTACACGTCAGTCCTGGTAGAGGAGTTCTGCGAGAACAGGATCCGGCGGCTGGCGGACCTGGAGCGGGAGCTTGCGGCGCAGATACCGCAGATCGGGAACAGTTCGGAAGGCTATATCACGATCAGCAGCCACCGGCATATCATGGATAAGATCTACAACATGCTCGAACATGTCGAGCACCGGGTGTATCTGTCGATGCCGGCAGTGTATCTAGAGCAGTTCCGCGATCACCTTGAGCGGCTCGCGGCTGACGGGAAAAAGGTGGTGATCCTGGCGGGTGACCTGCCGGCTGCAGAGATAAAAGGCAGCATTCTGTACCGGACGGACAAGAGAGACGGGCAGCTGAGGCTGATCGTCGATTCGAATTATGTCCTCACGGGTGAGATGACCGGAAGCGTGACGGACAGCTGCCTGTACTGTGGGCAGAAAAATTTTGTGGATGTTTTTAAGGATTCCCTTAGAAATGAGATAAAACTAACACAGTTAACAAAAGGGGACAAAGTGAAAGATAGTTGATTTTCATTTTGCCGGGAAAGGAGTAAAGTTATCAGCAATGAAAAAAGAGGCATTTGTTACAAAAGAACAGATTGAGGAGATCGCAAAGACATATCCCACGCCGTTTCACATCTATGACGAGAGGGGGATCAGGGAAAACGCACAGGCATTGAGAGAGGCATTTTCCTGGAATAAAGGGTTTAAGGAGTACTTTGCGGTGAAGGCGACACCGAATCCTTTTTTGATCGATATACTCCGCGAATACGGCTGCGGCTGCGACTGCTCATCCCTCACGGAACTCATGCTGAGCACCGCGATGGGCATGGAGGGAAAGGATATCATGTTCTCTTCCAACGACACGCCGGCAGAAGAATTTGTTTATGCGGCAAAGATCGGTGCCACGATCAATCTGGACGATATCACGCACATTGATTTTCTGGAAAAGACGATCGGCAGATTGCCGGAGACGATCTCCTGCCGCTACAATCCGGGCGGGCTTTTTAAGATCACAACGGATATCATGGACAATCCGGGAGACGCGAAATACGGCTTCACGACAGAACAGCTCTTTGAGGGTTTCCGGATCCTGAAGGAGAGAGGTGTCAGACATTTTGGCATCCATGCGTTTCTCGCGAGCAACACGGTCACAAACGAGTATTATCCAGCACTTGCCAGGACGCTGTTTGAGGTGGCTGTAAAGCTGAGAAACGAGACAGGTGCAGACATCAGATTCATCAATCTGTCAGGCGGTATCGGCATTCCGTACAGACCGGATCAGGAGCCGAATGACATCAGAGCGATCGGCGAGGGTGTGCGAAAGGTGTATGAGGAAGTGCTCGTACCCGCCGGGATGGGAGATGTGGCGATCTACACGGAACTTGGGCGTTTTATGATGGGACCGTACGGACAGCTGGTCGTGAAGGCGATCCATGAGAAGCACACGCACAAGGAGTATGTCGGTGTCGATGCCTGCGCAGTCAATCTCATGAGACCTGCCATGTACGGGGCATACCACCATATCACTGTGCTGGGCAAGGAGGATGCGCCCTGTGACCACCAGTATGATATCACGGGTTCTCTGTGTGAGAACAATGACAAGTTTGCGGTGGACCGTATGCTGCCAAAGATCGATATGGGCGACTATCTTGTCATCCACGATACGGGTGCACATGGGTTTTCCATGGGGTACAATTACAATGGCAAGTTAAAGTCCGCAGAGCTCTTGCTGAAGGAGGACGGAAGCGTACAGCTGATCAGGCGCGCGGAGACTCCAAAGGACTATTTTGCGACATTTGACTGCTTTGATGTTTATGGCAGGCTTGGTTTATAGCACATCACCCTTTTGTGCGGCTTTGGCTGTTGAGTCGCGCACGACCAGACGCGGACGGAGCAGCGATCTGGATATGGGGACTTTGGCGATCAGCCAGTAGAGCGCTGCATAGGAATTTCTGCCGAGGTCGGTGCGGTCCTGATTGATCGTGGTCAGGGCAGGGGTGATCTCCGCTGCGACCGGGAGATTGTCAAAGCCCACAACGCTCAGTTCCTGGGGGATTTTGACATGAAGCCGCCTGCACTCACGGATCACGCCGACAGCCAGAAGGTCATTGCCGCACAGGATCGAAGTAGCCCCGTTTTCGATCAGTGACGGCAGATGGTACTTTGCACTCTCCTCGACATAGTACCCATGGGCGACCAGATCTTTGTCAACCTTTAGTTTGTGGTTCTGCATACTGCTGACATACGCATCGTATCGGTTGACAGTCACCATGGAGTCAGGAGAGCCGTTCAGAAGGGCGATCTTTGTATGTCCGAGTTCCGTCAGGTGGTCGATCGCAAGATCGATGCCCTCAAAGCTGTCAGTGCCGACATAGGCTATGTTTGGATTTTTCGTGATATAATTGTCGAAGAGTACCGTGGGGATGGTGGTGGTCTGCAGCTGAGCCATCCAGGGATCTTTCAGGGCGAAGCCGACCAGGAAACCGCCGTGGAACCCATTTTGGACCATATACCTGTCGTAGGGACCGCGCGTCTGCAGCATGGGCGTGACGGGCGTGACTGTGACCTCCCAGTTGTCGCGCACTGCTGCCTGCTTGAAGCCAAGTATGATGTCAAATCCGAAATCCCCCGGCTTTTCGTACTGCATATTTTCGACAAACACACATAATCGTTTTCTTGTTTCTTTTTTCATACGCTTGGTGACATAGCCCATTTCGATCGCGGTATCCAGCACCAGCTTTTTCAGCTCCGGACTGATGTCGTTGGCGTCATTCAGTCCTTTGGAGACGGTACTGGGAGCAATGCCCAGACGTTTTGCGATATCTTTTATTGTTACCATGATCATATACTCACTTTCAGAAATTCACTTATAAAAACAGTGTACACGATACGGAAATCGTTTTCAACCGCTTGCGATAAAAAAGATGATAATAAGGAAAAATTAATCAGGTATGGACAACAAAGTGATTTATGATGTATACTTTTATTGACAGCAAATAACCGTGGGAACAGGGGGATCTTGTCAGAAAAAAGTAAAAGGAGTACAAAGAGATGGATAATGCATTTAATTCTCCGGCGCAGGTGCTGGAAGCAAATATGAAGGCAGGAGAGGGCAAGGTAAAGCTTCCTCTGTTGAAGTGTATACTGCTTGGCATCATGGCAGGTGCATTTATCGCATTTGGCGGTGCGTCGAGCAATGCGGCGGTCCACAATATAGCAAACCAGGGATTATCCAAGACGCTCGCGGGCTGCATCTTCCCGGTAGGACTCATGATGATCGTCTTTGTCGGCGGGGAACTCTTTACAGGAGACTGTCTGATGATCGCCGGGGTGGTCGGCAAACGGTTCAGTGCGATCGCGATGATCAGGACGCTCATCATCGTATTTTTCAGCAATATGATCGGCGCAGTTCTGATCGCGTCGCTGGTATATTTCAGCGGGCTGCTGGATTACACGGGTGGAGCGCTGGGGGCTTTCACGATCAAGGTAGCCTACGGAAAGGCGACGATCACGCCGTTTAAGGCGGTCTGCTCGGGGATCCTCTGCAATATCCTCGTGTGCATGGCAGTGCTGATGGCGACTGCCGCAAAAGATATCGCAGGCAAGGTCTGGGCGATCTTCTTCCCGATCGCTGCGTTTGTCATCGGCGGCTGGGAGCACTGTGTGGCGAATATGTTCTATATTCCGGCGGGCATCATCGCGGGCACAGACAGTACATATGTGGCAAAGGCGCAGGAGCTGTATGGCATCACGGCGGAACAGATCGCTGCAGACCTGGATATCAGCGGTTTTGTGTCCAATCTGATACCGGTCACGATCGGCAATATCCTCGGCGGTATGGTATTTGTCGCACTCCCGCTGTATGCCATCCACAAGAGCAAACTGGTCAATAAGACGAAGTAGCGGGAGCGGCAGCGGGACAAGCGATCCTGTGTGCGGTGAAGGACTGGGGATCGGAGAATCGGAATTCGGAAATTTGGCAATCAGGAATAAACAGTAGACTTGAAATCGGAAATCAGAGATCGGAAACACGACAGTCGGGCAGGGAGATACCTGCTCGATTTGTTCTGCACAGAGATAGAACGGCAAAATTATTTGAGGAGTGATGGGAATGAATGACAAACTGACAAGAAATGATATCAGGAAGATGGAGGAGGAGATCGAGCACAGAAAGCTCGTGGTGCGCAAGGAGGCGCTAGAGGCAGTGAAGGAGGCGCGCGCGCAGGGGGATCTGAGTGAGAATTTCGAGTACTATGCGGCAAAGAAATACAAGAACCAGAATGAGAGCCGCATCCGTTATCTAGAGCGTATGATCAGGACAGCGCAGATCATAGAGGACGACGCCAGGGAGGATGAGATCGGGTTGAACAAGACCGTGGAGGTCGAGTTTGTGGAGGACGGTACGATCGAGACGTACCGCATGGTGACTACTGTGCGGAACAATCCGCTGCAGGGACTCATCAGCATTGATTCTCCGATCGGGAAAGCGCTCGCGGGTCATAGGTGCGGTGATACGGTGCATGTGCAGGTGAACAGCGATTTCGGCTATGATGTGGTGGTCAGGTCTGTGGAGAATACGCCGGATGACGATTCGATAGCGCTCAGAAAATTTTAAGGAGTATTAGATATGAATCTTATCAATGCTGAAAATATCACCAAATACTATACAGACACACCGCTTTTTGAGGAGGCTTCCTTCACGATCGACGAGATGGAGAAAGTGGGGATCATCGGTATCAACGGCACGGGAAAGACGACCCTGTTGAAGATACTCATCGGTACGGAGACGCCGGACAAAGGTACAGTCACAAGGGCAAACAATATCGTGATCCGGTACCTGCCCCAGACGCCGGACTTTGACAGGGATGCGACAGTGCTCGAGGCAGTCATGGCAGGAAACCGCACGCATGACAATGAATGGACACTGGAGAGCGATGCCAGGACGATGCTGCAGAGACTGGGCATCAGTGAATACGGACAGAAGGTCGACACGATGTCGGGCGGTCAGCGCAAGCGCATCGCGCTCGCCAGCACACTGCTGTCAAAAGCGGATGTGCTGGTGCTTGACGAGCCGACGAACCATCTGGATTCCACCATGGCAGACTGGCTCGAGGAATATCTGAAAAATTTTCGGGGAGCCCTGGTCATGGTGACACACGACCGGTATTTTCTCGACAGTGTGTCCAACCGGATCGTGGAGATCGACAAGGGAAAGACCTACAGCTACCAGACAAACTACACAGGTTTCCTGGAGTTGAAGGCGCAGCGCGAGGACATGGAACTTGCCGCAGAGCGGAAACGGCAGAGCATCCTGCGCGTGGAGATCGAGTGGATGAAGAGAGGCGCGCGCGCCAGGAGCACCAAGCAGAAGGCACATATACAGCGCTATGAGAGTCTCGCGGCGCAGAGCGGACCGCAGCAGGATGCGCAGCTCGAGCTGAGCAGCGTTTCCACCCGCATGGGCAGGACGACGGTGGAGCTTAGAAATATCACAAAAGGCTATGACGGAAAGATCTTGATCAACGATTTCAGTTATATTTTCCTGAAAAATGACAGGATCGGTTTTATCGGGGAAAACGGCTGTGGAAAATCGACGCTCATGAGAGTGCTCTGCGGCATGGAACAGCCGGATGCGGGCGAGGTGGTCACAGGGCAGACGATCAGGATCGGGTACTACGCGCAGGAGATCAAAAACGACGAGAGCGCAGGTCTGGCATACATGAGACCGGACATGCGCGTCATAGATTATATTCGGAACACTGCGGAGTACGTGCAGACGGTGGACGGTACTGTCTCGGCGACTGTCATGCTTGAGAGGTTTCTGTTTCCGCCGGAGAAGCAGTACGGGCTGCTCGGCAAGCTTTCGGGCGGGGAAAGACGCAGGCTGAACCTGCTGCGCGTGCTGATGGAGGCGCCCAATGTGCTGATCCTCGATGAGCCCACCAATGATCTGGATATACAGACACTCACGATCCTGGAAGACTATCTCGACCATTTCGACGGCATTGTGATCGCCGTTTCCCATGACCGATATTTTCTGGATCGGGTGGTGAGACGGATCTTTGCATTTCAGGACGGCGCGATCAGACAGTACGAGGGCGGCTTCACGGATTATCAGGTGAGGCTGCAGGAGGAAGACGGCAGCAGTGTAAAAGCTTCCGGGGAAAAAAATACGGTGCGGGTAGAAGGAAAGTCCGGTGTAAATCTCAAAAATGTGAAAAACCGTCAGGACAAACTCAAATTCTCCTATAAGGAGCAAAAAGAGTACGAGTCGATCGAGGATGAGATCACAGCATTGGAGGAAAAAATAGAAAAACTGGAAACGGATATGGCAGATCATGCCAGTGATTTTGTGAAACTGAACGCGCTTGCAAAGGACAAGGAAGCGGCGGAACAGCTCCTCGAGGAGAAGATGGATCGCTGGATGTACCTGCAGGAGCTGGCGGAAAAAATCGCCGTGCAGGACAAATAACAGGAGGCGGGAACCGAACAGAATGTGAAAAATATGTGAAGTGCAAAAATAGTATTGACTTATAAATATTTATGGCATAAACTATGTTAGTGCACGAACAGTTCAATATCGAACAAACTGAACTGCCAAAACAGCGGTCACAAAAGCGCGGTAAAACGTGCTGCGGTTGTGACACAGATGGGATATAGATGGGATATGGATGTAATGTAGAAATAAAAAAAAGAAGAGTAAAAGAAGAGAGGAGGTGCGTGCGGTATGGACGAGGACAACAGCTGTCGCGTTAATGTACCGGAACCGAACGAGATCGTGAAACTGATCCGGGAGCTGAACAGTGCGTTCAAAAAGAATTTTATAACCTGCGGGACAGCGGCAGGGCTTGACGAAGTGACACTCATGCATGGCTGGATCATGGGATATCTTTATCACAATCAGGACAAAGCGGTCTATCAGAAAACGATCGAGTCGGATTTTGGCATCAAGAGATCTACCGTGACAACGATATTGCAGCTCATGGAAAAAAAGGGGTATATCAGGCGGGAGGCAGTGGAAGGCGATGCCAGGCTCAAGCGGATCTTTCTGACAGAGCAGGGCAGGGAGACTGCGGCCAGGACAAAGATGATGATCGAGCGCATGGAAAAGAATGTGGTCGAGGGGATCGGGGAAGACGAGCGCGAAGTCTTCTGCAGGGTCGCCCGAAAGATCTTGTCCAACATAAATCAATAGCCGGATAGATCCAGGGCTTTTATTGATAGACAGATAATAATAACATGAGAATGGAGGTTTATTTATGCTGAAGGTATTGGGCGCACAAATCAAGGAATTTAAAAAAGATTCCATACTTACGCCTGTTTTCATGATCTTGGAGGTTATCATGGAAATGATCATCCCGCTGCTGATGGCATCGATCATCGATGACGGAGTGAATGCAGGAAACCTGAACCATATTTATAAAATTGGCGGTCTGATGATCGTGATGGCGCTGATCGGCTTGTGGGCAGGTCTCATGGGGGCAAAGTACGGTGCCAGGGCATCGACGGGCTTTGCGAGGAACCTCAGGAAGGCTATGTTTGAGAACATCCAGACATACTCGTTCTCAAATATTGACAAATACTCTACATCAAGCCTGATCACGAGGCTGACGACGGACGTGACCAACATACAGAATGCATATCAGATGATACTGCGCATGGCGATGCGCGCACCGGCGTCCATGATCATAGCCATGGTTATGGCATTTTCCATCAATGCGAGGCTTGCCAGTATTTATCTGGTGGCGGTACTGTTCCTCGCAGTCTGTCTCGCCTTTATCATTCCAAAGGCAAACCAGTATTTTCGTCAGGTGTTTGAGAAGTATGATGATCTGAACGCGAGTGTCCAGGAAAATGTGTCTGCGATCCGAGTCGTAAAGGCATACGTGCGTGAGGATTATGAGAAGGATAAGTTTGCGAAGGCAAACCAGAACATCTACAATATGTTCTTAAAGGCGGAGAAGCTGGTCGTCATCAATATGCCCCTGATGATGGTGACAGTGTACGGATGTATCCTGCTGATCTCATGGTTCGGGGCAAAGACGATCGTTGCGGGGGGACTCACGACAGGCGAGATGATGAGCCTGCTGGCATACTGCATGAATATCCTGATGAGCCTCATGATGGTATCGATGATCTTCGTCATGCTGTCGATGAGCTATGCGAGCGCAAAGCGTATCTCGGAGGTGCTGACAGAACAGACAGATCTCAGAAATCCGGAGGATCCGGTCACAGAGGTGAAGGACGGGAGCATCCTGTTCAGGAATGTGTCCTTCGCCTACAACAAGGACAGCAAACCAGTCCTGAACGATATCAGCCTGGACATTCATTCGGGTGAGACGATCGGCATCATCGGCGGCACGGGCAGTGCGAAATCCAGTCTTGTCAACCTGATCAGCCGTCTGTATGATGTCACATCCGGCGAGCTTCTGGTAGGCGGGATCGACGTGCGCAAATATGATATGGAGTCGCTGCGCAATCAGGTTGCGGTCGTGCTGCAGAAAAATGTCCTTTTCAGCGGTACGATACTGGAGAACCTCCGCTGGGGCGACAAGCAGGCAACAGAGGAGCAGTGCATCAGGGCGTGCCAGCTTGCCTGCGCGGATGAGTTCATACAGAAAATGCCTGACAAATACAATACTTTCATCGAGCAGGGTGGTACAAATGTTTCTGGTGGACAGAAACAGAGACTCTGCATCGCAAGGGCGCTGCTCAAAAAGCCGAGGATCCTGATCCTTGACGACAGCACCAGTGCAGTGGACACCGCCACAGATGCGAGGATCAGAAAAGCGTTTGCGGAGGAGATACCGGACACGACCAAACTGATCATCGCACAGAGGGTGAGCAGCGTGCAGAATGCGGACCGCATCATCGTCATGGACAATGGTATGGTGACTGCGTTTGGCACACACGATGCGTTGTTGGAGACCAGTCCGATCTACCGTGAAGTTTACGAATCACAGACAGGTGGAAATGCGGACTTTGACCAGAATGGAGGTGACGACTGATGCCGGGACCAGGACATCATATGAGAGGACCAAAACCAAAGATTGAAAATCCGGGTAAGCTCTTTAAGCGGCTTATGGGGTATGTGCTCAAAAACTATGCGCCACATGTGATCATCGTTGTCGTATGCATATTTGTAGGTGTGTTGGCTAACATACAGGGAACTTTATTTACGCAGACGCTGATCGACGAGTATATCATGCCGCTGCTGGGAACGCCGGATCCGGATTTCTCAGGACTGGCGCAGGCGATCCTCAGGGTGGCATGTTTCTATGCCGTGGGCGTGCTGGCTTCTTATCTGTACAACAGGATCATGATCAATGTCAGCCAGGGTACGATGCGCAATATCAGGAACGATATGTTCAACAAGATGGAGGCACTGCCGATCAAGTATTTTGACACGCACCCGCACGGTGATATCATGTCGAGATACACAAATGACATCGATACGCTGAGGCAGATGATCAGCCAGAGCATGCCGCAGTTCTTGAACAGTGCGATCACGATCGTCAGTGTTCTTGTCAGCATGATCATTTTGAGTGTGCCGCTGACGGTCACGACCCTGATCATGGTCGCCATCATGCTTTTTGTCACGAAGAAGGCAACCGGGCTTTCGGGAAGATATTTCGTGTCACAGCAGAAATCCATCGGCGCAGTGAACGGATTCGTCGAGGAGATGATGGAGGGGCAGAAAGTTGTCAAAGTGTTCTGCCACGAGGAGGAGAGCATGGAGCGCTTCAATGCGCTGAATGAGGAACTGTTTGAGAGCGCATACAATGCGAATCGGTTCGGCAACATGCTCGGACCGATCAATGCACAGCTTGGAAACCTGAGTTATGTCGTGTGCGCCATCGTGGGCGGCATACTGGCGCTTGGAAACATCGGCGGGCTCACACTGGGCGGTCTTGCGAGTTTTCTGAGTTTCAACAAGAGTTTTAACATGCCGATCAACCAGGTGAGCCAGCAGTTCAATTCCGTTATCATGGCGCTTGCCGGGGCGGACCGCATCTTTAAGATGCTCGACGAGGAGCCGGAGACGGACGACGGATATGTGTCGCTCGTCAACGCGGAGGAGATCAACGGACAGCTGACGGAGACGCAGAAGCACACCGGGATGTGGGCGTGGAAGCATTACCACAAGGACAGCGACACGACGACGTACCAGCGGCTTGAGGGCAGTGTCGTGTTCGATGACGTGGATTTTGGATATACGGACGAGAAGATCGTGCTCCACAATGTCAAGCTGTATGCAGAGCCGGGGCAGAAGATCGCGTTCGTCGGCTCCACAGGCGCGGGCAAGACGACGATCACCAATCTGATCAACCGTTTTTACGATATCCAGGACGGAAAGATACGATATGACAACATCAATGTCAACAAGATCAAGAAAGCCGATCTGCGCCGTTCGCTCGGCATCGTGCTGCAGGACACACATTTGTTTACAGCCACGGTGATGGAGAACATCCGGTACGGAAAACTTGACGCCACGGATGCGGAGGTCATCGCAGCGGCAAAGCTTGCCAATGCGCATGAATTTATCGAAAAGCTTCCGGACGGCTACAATACGCTGCTGACGGGTGACGGCGCGAACCTGAGCCAGGGGCAGCGCCAGCTGCTCGCCATAGCGAGGGCGGCGATCGCTGACCCGCCCGCACTGATCCTCGATGAGGCGACGAGCTCGATCGACACGCGCACCGAGAAGATCGTGCAGGACGGCATGGATAAGCTGATGAAGGGCAGGACGACATTTGTGATCGCCCACAGGCTGTCAACAGTCAAGAACAGCGACTGCATCATGGTACTCGAGCAGGGCAGGATCATCGAGCGCGGCACGCACGATGAGCTGATCGAGGCGCAGGGTAAATACTATCAGCTCTACACAGGAAATGCGATTGCGGCGAACTAGGATTGACCTTTTCCCTGCCTGCATGCTAAGACGGCTGCCGGATATAGGATCCTATATCCGGCAGAAAATTTTGTGCGGATTTCTTGCTATCTCTGATCAAAACTGATAAGATGAAAGTATATACTTTATAAGGGAGACATGGGTTCCCGGAAGGAAATGGTTCCAAATGTAGTCGCACTTTAGCATGAATGGGGTGAGGGATATGGCATTCTCAAAAGGAAAGCGAATTGAAGATGAAACCAGTAAAAGGATTATTGACCTTGCAGTGAACATTGGCTGCCGGGAGGGGGCGGATGCCTTGACTGTCACAAGGCTGTGCAGGGAGCTTAGCTGCGACCGGAGGGTGATCTACAATCGGTTTCGCGATATCGATGAGATCAATCTGATCGTGGCGGACCGATGCAATGAGGAACTTATGGATAAAGCGGGAACGGTCATGGATCCGCACACGTCCTTTGATGAGAACGTCATTGCTTTTATGAAGGCTGCTTTCACATACATATATGAACAAAATGCTTTTTTCCAGCACTATGCCGCACTGTACAAAATTACGGACAAGGGGGTCAGAAATAAGATGCTCCAGGGTTTGACGGATCTGATCGAGGATGGAAAGTCCAAGGGGGACGTGCACGCGGAGACAGACAGCTGCAGGGCGGCATTGAATATTTGGACAGTCATGACAGGGATCAGCAGTATGCTGGCATCCAATGCGAATTATAAGTATCAGGAGGGACTCGATACCATGCTGTATGGCGTCGAGGCGGTATTGTTGTACATGCGGCGCTGATTTCTGGCGGAGGGCTGGCCGGTTCCTTTTACAGGGAGTGCGCAGCGAAGTATGGGGAAAACAAGGAGGAGAGGACTATGGTGTCTGTGAAACTCGGAAATACAGGGATCATTGCGAACAAAAACGGATTTGGGGCGCTTCCGATCCAGAGGATCGATGTGGACAGCGCGGTGCGACTGATCCGCATGGCGCTGGATGGGGGCGTGAATTTCTTTGACACGGCAAGGGCGTACAGTGACAGTGAGAAGAAGCTGGGCATTGCGCTGGAGGGTGTTGACAGAAACAGGTATTATATCGCGACAAAGACTGCGGCAAAAACGGGTGAGAAGGTGCTTGAGGATCTGGAGACTTCGCTCAGCCTGCTGAAAACAGATCACATCGATGTCTATCAGCTGCACTGCGCGCCGAAATGTTTCCGCCCCGGCGACGAGGACGGCGTTTATGACGCCGTGTTGAAAGCAAAAGCGGAAGGAAAGATCAGACATATCGGAATCACCGCCCATCTGCTGAATGTGGCTGAGGAGGCGATCGAGAGCGGCTTGTATGAGACGCTGCAGTTTCCGTTTGCGTATATCTCCTCCGAGAAGGAGATCGCGCTCGTGCGGAAGTGCGAGGAGGCGGGAATGGGCTTTCTTGGCATGAAGGGACTTGCGGGCGGACTGCTCACGAACGCCAAGCTCTGCTATTGGTTTGCCTGCCAGCATGAGGCGGTGCTGCCGCTGTGGGGGGTGCAGCGGGAGTCCGAGCTGGCGGAATTTTTGTCCTTCCAGGCGAAGATGCCGGAGATGGACGAGGAGATGCGGGAAGTGTATGAGCGGGATCTAAAGGAGCTTGCAGGGGATTTCTGCCGTGGCTGTGGCTACTGCATGCCGTGTCCGAAGGGGATCCAGATCAACAACTGTGCGCGGATGTCGCAGCTTCTGCGCCGTTCCCCGTCGGCAAACTGGCTGGGCGAGGAATGGCAGGCGCAGATGGCAAAGATCAAGGAATGCCTCCAGTGCGGACAGTGTGCTTCGCGGTGTCCTTACGGCCTTGACACGCCGAAGCTGTTGGAGAAAAACCTGGAGGATTACGAGAAAGTGCTGGCAGGGACGGTGACGGTCGATCAGTGAGGGCGCTGACAGCGGCTGCACGCGGCGCTCGATCGATCAGACGACATGGCGGACGATGCGGGGGCGTTTGAGAAGGATTTAAGATATATTAGATGGAAATGTATGCTATGATACGATCATAGACAGATGTAAAGGGGAGGAACAAGATATGGCAGTTTTCAGTGGTTTGGAGGACATGGACGAACTTGAGGCAAAGAAAAGGGACAGGCAGGAGCAGGAGATCGAGGATATCATCAATATGCTCGACAACAAGACAGTGAGTGGCGTGAGCCGCATCAAAGTCAATGTGTCAGAGGAGCAGCAGGAGGGCACAGTCGATACACAGTATCATCATGGCCGATGCGATGTGGGCAGCCCGTGGGCAAAGGGAACCACCAGGAACTTCGGGTGTGACTGATCCGATTATAAAAACGATGGATATGGCTAAGGAACTGATTCTAAGGGAACCGATTATATAAGGAAACGAGGTACGATTATGGCACTGAATAAGAAGCCAGTGAACGGCATGAAAGATATCATGCCGGAGGAAATGCAGATCCGTGACTACGTGATGGGCGTGATCAAGGAGACTTATGGGAAGTTTGGATTTACGCCGATGGAGACACCCTGTATGGAGAATATCGAGAATCTGAGCAGCAGGCAGGGCGGCGAGAATGAGAAGCTGTTGTTTAAAGTGTTGAAGCGGGGCGCGCAGCTGAACCTCGAGACGGCAAAGACGGATGCGGACGTCGTTGATTTTGGTATGCGCTATGACCTGACAGTCCCCCTCGTGAGATATTACGCGAACCATGCAAACGAGCTGCCGACACCCTTCAAGGCGTTGCAGATGGGCAATGTGTGGAGGGCAGACAGACCGCAGAAGGGCAGATACCGCCAGTTCATGCAGTGTGATATTGACATTCTCGGTGAGGAGTCCAATCTTGCGGAGATCGAGCTGATCCTTGCGACGACGACGACACTCGGCAAGATCGGATTTAAGAATTTTGAGATCCGCATCAATGACAGAAGGATCCTGAAGGCAATGGCAGCGTACAGCGGGTTTGGCGAGGCGGATTACGACAACATATTTATCACGCTTGACAAGATGGACAAGATCGGGATCGAGGGTGTGGAGCGCGAGCTGACCGAGGCTGGGTATGACAGCGGCAATATTGACAGATACCTCACACTCTTTAAAGATATGGAAGCCTCCGGCGATACGCTTGCGTTCATCGAGGAGCGCGTGACAGGTTTTCTCGATGAGGACGTCAGGACAAGTTTCCGGGAGATCATCGAGAGTGTCAACGCCACAAAAGGCGATTACTTCAGGCTTGTGTTTGATCCGACACTGGTCCGCGGGATGTCCTATTATACAGGTACGATCTTTGAGATCGCGATGCCCGAGTTGGGTGCACGATGCGGCGGCGGCGGGCGTTACGACAAAATGGTGGGCAGGTTTACGGGAAAGGATGTGCCGGCGTGTGGGTTTTCCATCGGCTTTGAGCGCATCATACTGATCCTGATGGAGAGCGGATTCAAGGTGCCGGATCAGAGTAAGAAAGTAGCATATCTGATCGAGAAAGGTGTGTCGGGGGAATCGCTCTGCAGGATCATTGCACAGGCGCAGGAAGAGAGGCAGAGCGGTGCACAGGTGCTTGTGGCGCGCATGAACAAGAACAAAAAGTTCCAGAAAGAACAGCTTACGGCAGAAGGGTATGAGGAGTTTAAGCAGTTCTACAAGGAAGGTCTGAGGAATTAGCGGCGGGCAGCAGGAAGAGAGAGATGAGAGCAAAGAGTAAAAAGCAAAAGAAAGCACTTGCACTTGAGATCATAGAGCGTCTCAAGAGAGAATATCCTGATTCGGACTGTACACTGGATTACAACGAGGCGTGGAAGCTCCTGGTGAGCGTGCGCCTCGCGGCACAGTGTACGGATGCGAGGGTCAATGTGGTGGTGAAGGGACTGTATGAGAAATACCCGACGATCGAGGCGCTCGCCGATGCGGATGTCGAGGATATAGAGCGCATCGTGAAGCCGTGCGGATTGGGACACAGCAAGGCGCGGGATATCAGTGCCTGCATGAAGATGCTCCGCGACGATTTTGGCTGTAAAGTGCCGGATGATATTGATATGCTGCTGAAACTCCCGGGAGTGGGCAGAAAGAGTGCGAACCTCATTGTGGGAGATGTGTTCGGCAAACCTGCGATCGTGACGGACACGCACTGTATCAGGCTCACAAACCGTATGGGATTAGTCGACAATATCAAGGAACCAAAAAGGGTGGAGATGGCATTGTGGGAACTGATCCCGCCCGAGGAGGGCAACCAGTTCTGCCACAGGCTCGTCGATCACGGACGGGAGATCTGTACTGCGCGGACGAAACCGTACTGCGACCGATGCTGCCTGAACGATATCTGTGGAAAAAATATCGAATGATTTCAGCATTGTCAGATATTCAATAGAAAATATTACAAAAGGAAGAGGAAAAGTATGTCAATATTTCATAGGATTTCGGATATACTAAAAGCAAATATCAATGATCTGCTGGACCGGGCGGAAGATCCTGAGAAAATGGTCAAACAGATCATTGCGGATATGGAGGAGCAGGTCAGGGATGCAACAGAAGCGCTCGGACAGGCTATGGCAAGCGAGAAACAGGCATACGCACAGCTCGAGAAGGCGCGGTCAAACTCCAGGGAATGGGAGAGTAAGGCAAAGACAGCGCTGCAGGCAGGAAACCAGGAGCTGGCGAAAAAGGCGCTCACGTCCAAAGTGGAGATTGACAAAAATGTGCAGTCACTCCAGGCTTCGTATGATCAGATCGCCGCGCAGACAAGCGAACTTCATGCAAGGGTTGAGGTGCTCAGGCAAAAGCTTGAGGAGGCAAGGCAGAGACAGAATATGCTCATAGCGAGGGCAAAGATGGCGGAGGCCACAGAGAGTGTGGCTACGGCAGTTACGAACACGGATCCCAACAGCGCACTTGCAAAACTTGAGCGGATGGAGCATAAAGTGGAGAGCAGGGAAGCGAGAGCGGAGGCATTTGCAGCCATGTCTGGTGAGACTGTATTTGCGAAGGACGAGTTTGCGGAGCTTGAGACAAACCAGGCTGTCGACGCTGAGCTGCAGAGACTTATGAAGGAATTGAATGGCTGAAATGATTATAGAGTTCCATCCGATCACACTGGCTGACAGAGATTGGATGAATGAAAAATTAAAAGAAGAGCATCCGGATGCCTGTGAATACACTTTTGCCAACAATTTTATCTGGGCAGAGGTATATCATGTGCAGGTCGGCTGCGCATATGGCTGCGGCGTGATCAGATCCGGGGAAGAGGGGCACTTCCAGTACTCTTTTCCTTTTGGAAATGGCGACAGGAGGGCGATGATAGAGCACCTCAGAAAGATATGTGCGGTGCACGGCTACAGTCTGAATATCTATCCTGTCAATGAGGAGCAAAGGTCAAAACTGATCGAGTGGTTTCCGGGCGAATTTGAGATCTGCCCGGACAGGGATAGCTTTGACTATGTGTACTCCGTGGAGAAACTTTCCACGCTGAGAGGAAAGAAACTGCACGGCAAACGAAATCATATATCCCGATTTATGGATGACGGGGACTGGCACTATGAGCGGATGACAGAGGAGACTATCGCTGCGTGCCGCGCTATGGCAAGAGAATGGATCGCACTGCGCGCCGAGAAGTGGAATGACGAGATGGAGCAGGAGATGGCAGTGCTCGAAGTGGCATTTTCCAATTTCAGGGAGCTGGGACTCTGCGGTGGTGTTCTGTACAAGGGCGGCAGGATCGTGGCATTTGCGATCGGGGAACCGCTAAACGAGGACACCTTCGTGGTTCACTTTGAGAAGGCATTTCCGGATCTGCAGGGTGCCTATCCCATGATCAACCAGCAGTTTGTCCTGCACGAGGCGCAGGATTACAGCTACGTGAACCGCGAGGAGGACACAGGGGATCAGGGGCTTAGAAAGGCGAAACTGTCCTATTATCCGGATATCCTGCTAAAAAAATACAAGGCAGTGGAGAGTCGTGTCGTCTTTGCGAACGCGTCGGATTGGGAGTATATCGCAGAGATATGGAACCGGTGTTTCGGTGACACCAGGGAATATATAGCGCTCTATCAGGAAAACCGCTTTGAAAATGAAAATATGTATGTGATCTATCAGGATGGGCGCCCTGTGTCAATGGCAAGCCTGCTGCCGGTCCAGGTGACTATCAATGGCAGGAAGGAAAATGCCAGATATGTCTACGCGGTGGCTACTTTGCCGGAATACAGAGAACAAGGATATGCATCACAGCTCATAAAGCATGCCGCAGAGCGCTGTGCGGAGCCGTTGCTTTTGCAGCCGGCGGACAGGGATCTGCAGCGATATTATGAGCGGCAGGGATTCGCAGATGCTTTTGGTGAGAGTCCCTGCTGGATCTATGCTGGCAGATGTGTCGGCAAGGCAGATATTCATGTGCCATCGTCTGAGGACGGCGGACTGAGAGCCGCGGAAGAGACGGTTCGCGAAGAAAAGCCGGACATTCTTGGCAGCTGGCTGGTTTCCGATGTGGACGCGAAGGTGTACAAGGCTGTGCGGGACCAGTTTTTTGACAGGGAAGGGTATGTGGAATGGGATGAGAAAGCGATCGTCTACGCCATAAAAGAAAATCAGTTTTGTGGTGGAAGAACGCTTTTGCTGACAGAGGACAGAGAGGACCAGGAATCCACAAAGGCAGTGCTGATGTACCGGATCGAAAAGGACAGTCTTCATATCATGGAGACGACGCTTGACGATAATGCGCTTCACGCTATCCTGCCTGAGCTTCTCGAATATACAGGTGCGTCGTGGGCGTATGAGCGCAATATGGGCGGGATGGTGCTGCTGCCGGACCGGTTGAAGGATTGGGACTGCAAGACAGGATATCTTGGGTTGACATTGGGATAATGACAGATAAAAAACATCAATGATAATGATTAATTTTAATCATTCCATATCGGATCGATTTGTGCTATGATAAATATATCAGTTGATCATAATGAAAAAGCGATGAAGAGAATCAGTAATCATACAGAACATTTCAGAGAGCTGTCGTTCGCTGTGAGACAGTATGGGGCGTATGGTGAACTCATCTCGGAGCTGTGTGTCTGAACCGGCATCAGTAGGACACGACGGAGCGCCCACCGTTATAAGGGCAAGGCATGATAGTGCTGATGAGGGCATGTTTTTGTACGGGATCGTTATGAAGACATGAAGTAGAGTGGTACCGCGAAAGAGTGTTGGAAGTCTTTCGTCTCTACAGCAGGGGTGTTGTGGAGGCGGAGGGCTTTTTTGTGCGTGTCATTCCGAAAGCGCACAAGAAAGACAGGCGCCGATACGGCATATATACTTGATTGATATCATATAGGAGTGGAGGATGTAAGACATGAAAAATGCAGATAAGTATGAAAAATCATATTTTTTACCCCCGGTCTGTACATATGACTGGGTGAAAAAGGATGCGATCGCAGCGCCGCCGATCTGGTGTTCTGTTGATCTGAGAGACGGAAACCAGGCATTGATCGAGCCGATGAGCCTCGAAGAAAAACTGCAGTTTTTTGAGATGCTTGTGGAGATTGGATTCAAGGAAATCGAGGTAGGTTTTCCGGCGGCATCGGAGACGGAGTATGAGTTTATGCGCGCTCTGATCGAGAGGAAGATGATACCCGACGATGTGACGGTACAGGTGCTGACACAGGCAAGAGAGCACATTATCAAGAAAACCTTTGAGGCTGTCAAAGGAGCGCCGCACGCGGTGATCCATCTCTACAACTCGACTTCGGTGGCACAGCGCGAGCAGGTCTTTAGGAAAAGCATGGAGGAGATCAAAAAGATCGCGACAGATGGTGCGGAACTGTTGAAAAAACTGGCATCGGAGACAGATGGAAACTTCTCGTTCGAATACAGTCCTGAGAGCTTCCATGGTACGGAAGTCGACTATGCGGTTGAGGTGTGCAACGCAGTGCTCGATATCTGGCAGCCGACAGCGGACAAAAAGGCAATCATCAACATTCCGACGACAGTTGAGAATGCCATGCCACATGTGTTTGCCACACAGGTAGAGTATATCCATAAAAATCTGAAATACAGGGATGCGGTGGTGCTTTCCGTGCACCCGCACAATGACCGCGGCTGCGGCGTGTGTGACGCGGAGCTCAGTGTTCTTGCAGGTGCAGACCGCGTGGAGGGTACGCTTTTTGGAAACGGTGAGCGGACAGGAAATGTGGATCTGATCACGGTGGCGATGAACATGTTCTCCCATGGTGTTGATCCGAAGCTTGATTTTTCGAATATGCCCGAGATCAGGGAGAAGTATGAAGAGTTCACGCGCATGAGAGTGCACGAGCGGCAGCCATACTCCGGCGATCTCGTATTTACCGCCTTTTCAGGTTCGCATCAGGATGCGATCGCAAAAGGGATGCAGTGGCGTGAGGAGAAAAGATCCGACAAGTGGACAGTACCGTATCTGCCGGTCGATCCCAAGGATGTGGGCAGGAATTACGATGCCGATGTGATCCGCATCAACAGCCAGTCGGGAAAAGGCGGCGTGAACTATATCCTGAAACAGAACTATGGCATTTCCCTGCCCTACGCTATGCGCGAGGAAGTGGGATACCTCGTAAAGGATGTGTCTGACCAGGAGCATAAAGTGCTCTCGCCGCAGTGGGTTTACGATATTTTCTGCGAAAATTATGTGGATAATACGCCGTTGTTCCAGATCAGTGAGTGTCATTTCAAGCAGGTGGACGGCATTATGGCGGAGGCAGTGATTGCCTGTGGGGACAGAAAGACAACCGTGGACGCGAACGGAAACGGACGCCTGGATGCCGTGAGCAACACGATCAAGCAGTATTTTGGGATCAGTTATCAGCTGTCGGACTACGAGGAGCACGCGCTCACAAAAGGTTCCTCGTCAAAGGCGATCGCCTATGTGAGTGTCACCTGCAACGGCGAGAAATTCTGGGGCGTGGGTATGGACGATGACATTATCAAGGCATCGATCCACGCACTCTGTGTCAGTGTCAATAAACTGCCGCAGATCCAGGAAAATGAGGTGTGTCAGGATGAGCGCATGATGGAGATCATGAACTATATCCAGGCAAACTATCAGGCGACGGCACTCAGCGATGTGGCAGCACATTTTCACTTGTCAGAGCCCTACCTGAGCAAGTATATCCACGAAAAATCAGGAAAGACCTTTGGCGATATTCTGATCAACATACGTCTCAAGAAGGCAAAGACATTGCTTCGAAACGGAAATATGACTGTCGAGAACGTGGCGATGGCAGTCGGATATCCCAATGTGGAGCATTTTAACCGTATTTTCAAAAAGAAAATGGGGATGACACCCGTACAGTACAGAAAAGGCGGCGGGAATAACCAATAGGAGAGCATGGTGACATGCGTGGGTATGGCAGATTTCGCAGACAGTTTTCCCAACCGGGAGCTGTCTGTGTGTACCAGAGCGCAATATCCTTATCTTGAGAAGAAACTTGCCGCGTTGGACAGGGAGTTTCGCCCTAGGCACAGATGGCGGCATGGCTCATGGCGGAAAACTTTGTCTGTTCTCTATATGAAAGCGCGCAAATGCTGACAGGCGGGGGGCAGACGGATCCGTGGACATACAATAAGGCACTGCAGAAAATACGGGAGTCCCTGAGTTCGGACCAGGCAGTTAAAGACTATAGGAAAAACTTGAAAAAGGGATGACAAATATAGATTTTCGTGTTAAAATCTTATTTGAAGATAAAATTTGGAGGAGCTGCATGAGTGATTTTAAAGAAAGTTTGTACAAAAAGAAAAGTTTTATCTATCAGATCGGGGAGGAATACTATGCGATCGGGGCAAACACGTTTGCGAAGGTGACGGATTCTCCCGAGGTGGACAACATAGAGCTTTTGCAAAATGCCCTGCAAAAAGGAAATGACAGACAGATTGAAAAGTACCTGGAAAAAATCACGCGCAATGCCAACTTTTACCGCGTAGATGCAAGAGAACACTACAGGCTCCGGGATAAGCTTTTTAAGTTTCTCGATCAGCTTGAAGCCAGTGACGAAGCGGCTTTCAAGTCACTTCAGGATCAGGTGTTTCGATTCGATGAGCTGTGCGAAAAATATCAGCATCAGGTATGAGGAGTGTGATATATTCCAATCAATTTTATTTCTCTTGTAGACAAATGCAAATATTTGTGTTATGATTACAGACGTGATGAAGATCATATCCAGCACCCGTAGTCTAATGGATAGAACGGAGGCCTCCGACGCCTTTAATGCAGGTTCGATTCCTGCCGGGTGCATTTCCATAAATGGTTTGGCAGTGATGGATAGGAGCAGAGATGGATAACAAGAAAAAGAAGAGAAACTGGACGAGAAATGATCAAAATCCGAATACATATACTGAAGTGCTGAATACAAAAGAGGAAAAGAGAGAAAACAATACAGAAAACGGTCAATCGGAACAAGCGGAGAAGAGAGCGGAAGTTAACCAAAAGCGCAATGGTCAACCGGCACAGAGGGAAAAGGAGAAGAGCGCAGCGGGAAAAAATGCGAAAGTGCAGCAGGAGAAAAGGTCGGATGCTTCGAAACCGGCTGCATCCCGGAAAAATGAGAAGGCAGCTGACAGCAGCGTGAAGCCCGACGATCCCAAGGGTGAAAACAACAAGGGAAATAGCGGCAACAATAATGTTAAAAATATAGAAAGCAGTAAAGCGACACTTCAGAAGGAAGATCCCCCAAAAAGGAATACAACAAAAGAGAATACAATTAAACAGAATGCTGTAAAAGAGGATTTATCTAAAGAAAATTCGTCTAAGGATAGTTCGGCAAATGAAAATTTTAAAAATGAAAATTCATTGAATGAAAGTTCAACAAAAGAAAATTTGCCGAAGGAGACTCCGCTCAAAGAGAGCGCGCCGAAAGAAAGTCAGGCAAAGGAAAGCGCATCGAAAGGGAATCTGCCGAAGGAGACTGCAACGAGAAAGAATGCATCCAAAGAGGATTTGCATAATTTTCATAGAGAGCATGTCAAGGGAGAAAGACGACCCGGATCTGTCGGCAAAAGGACTGTGACGGAGACTTCGCCGGAACAGATCAAGGGACTCGCTGTGAACGCCGCGAAGGTCCTGCTGCCAGTTGCGGCGTGTGCGATCATCATTGCTGTGGTGATTTCGCACATTGGTTCCCGGAAGACTCAGACAGTAGACACATCCCTGAATGCGGAGGGGCAATTGGACACGGCTGTAGCGGTCACGCTGAGCGATGAGCCGTTGGCAGAGAATGCGCACACCAATGTCAATGAACTGATGCAGACGTTCTGCGCTGCGCTGGCAGACGGTGATATGGATACGGTCAGAACGATTAAGGATTCCAATACAGAGCGCGAGATCATCACTTATGAGAAGAAAAGCGAGTTCATTGAAAGATACGATAACATCAAATGTTACACAAAGCCTGGAATGGAAGAGGATTCTTATTTTGTGTATGTGACATATGAAGTTAAGTTCAAGGATATTGAGACCAAGGCTCCTGGATTGAACGCATTCTATGTTTATACGGCAGAGGACGGAAGTCTCAAGATCGATGGTGATACAGAGGAAAATATCAAGGCGGCGTTTAAGCTGGTCACCAATCAGGATGATGTGGTCGATCTGTACAATGAGATCAATGTCAGTTATACGGAGGCAACTGCGTCAGACGAGACATTGGATCAGTTTATGGCAGAACTTCCGGTTGCGATCAAGGAATCCGTGGGAGTGGCATTGGCACAGCTTGAGACACAGACTGAGGCTGTTGATACGCCACAGACAATGACAGAAGAGACACAGCCGGCGGAGACGGAAACACCGGTCGAAAGTGAGGAGACACCCCAGAACCAGGCAGTGAATCAGATCGTGAGGACAACAGATACTGTCAATGTGCGTTCTTCTGACAGTGAGGAGGCCGATAAGATCGGAAAGGCGCAGGCGGGAATTGAGCTGAGACGGATTGAGGAGAGAGTAAACGGATGGAGTAAGGTCATTTTCGAGGATAGGGAAGCTTATATCAAGAGTGATTACCTCGAAGTCGTGACATCCGAAGAGACGGTGGAGACATCCGGAACGGTCACAGCAACAACAAATGTCAATGTCAGAAGCGAGGCGAGCCAGGATTCGGACAGGATCGGCTCTGCACAGTCGGGAACCTCATATAATCTGCTCGAGGATCAGGGCGAATGGTATAAGATCGATTTCAACGGCACGGCGGGTTATGTCAAGGCAGAATTTTTTACGAGATAATCGTCTGTTTGGCTTGAAAATGTATACATATATCGTCTATAATAGAATCGTGTAATACATGTAAACCCATGCAGCATCATGCTGCATGGGCTTTCATTATAGTTGATATGACGGGAAAGAACACGGACTATGCCGATGTTTTGGATGTGGTTGCAGCCGGCATCGGGGGATGTTAGTCAGAGGTTTTCACACGATAGGATTTCTGATGATAAAAGAGTGAGATACGAAAGGTATGGTATGAGGTATGTTTAAACAAAAGCGTGTCGGTATCATGGGAACCGGAAACATAGCAGGAGTTATGGTGGGCACGATCAAAAAAATGAAAAATGTGAAGTGTCACGGTGTGGCATCTAGGAGTGAGGAGAGGGCACAGGAATTTGCAAACGAATACGGCATCAAGGTAGCCTATACGTCCTACGAGGAAATGCTGCTCGATGACAAGATCGATCTGATCTATATTGCTACACCGCACTCGGAGCACTATGCCAATATGAAGCTCTGTATAGAGAATGGCAAAAATGTACTGTGCGAAAAGGCTTTTACGGCAAATGCAAAGCAGGCTGAGGAGATACTGGCGCTGGCAAAAGAGAAAGGTGTGTTCGTGGCAGAGGCGATGTGGGTGCGATATATGCCGATGCTGACCACGATCAAGGGAATCCTGAACTCGGGAATCATCGGAGAACCAGCAATGCTCACGGCAAATCTCAGCTACCCAATATCCGGTAAGAGGAGACTGACAGACCCGGCGCTTGCGGGGGGGACATTGCTTGACCTTGGTGTGTATACCCTGAATTTTGCGGCTATGATGTTCGGCAAGGATATCGAGAAAATGGAGTCCACCTGCACATACACGGAAACCGGGGTAGACGCATCGGAGAGCATTACGATCACATACAAAGACGGCAGAATGGCAGTGCTGAACGGTACAATGAACGGCGTGAGTGACAGGAGAGGCGTGATATATGGTCCGAAAGGATATATCGCAATAGAAAATATCAACAATTTTGAATCGGTCACAGTGTATGATGCCGGTTATAAGGCAGTGAAAACGGTGAAGGCGCCGAAGCAGATAACGGGTTATGAATACGAAGTGTACGCCTGCATGGAAGCGATCGAGAAGGGGGAGAAGGAGTGCTGGGAGATGCCGCACGATGAGATCCTGCGCATCATGCAGCAGATGGACGGGCTGCGTGCGCAGTGGGGAGTCGTTTTCCCTTTTGAGAAGGAGGATGCAGAGCCGAAAGAGAAGATAGAGATTTTGACAGGAGAGGTAGAAGATACGATCTTAGAGGACACGGATATACAGGCATAGACTGCTAAAATATGGGAATACTATAGCTATCGATCATTACATTGATCAGAGTCAGAAGATCATATTGGAGGAGATAGCTATGAAAAAAGACGATCGGGAAATTTTGAAGGAGATCCAGAAAAACACCGACATGGCGATTCGTGCGATCGACACCATTTCAGAAAAGGTTCATGATGACGAATTGCGGCAGGAACTTTCCAAGGAGAAGCTCTTGTATTCTGTGATACAGAACAAGGCGACCGACAGACTGCAGAGTGAGCGGACGGAGGGATATCATGGCAGTACCGTACAGGAGCTGCTGTTGAAAGGCGGCATTCAGATGAATACACTCATGAACTGCAGTACCAGTAAGATCGCAGAGCTCATGATCCAGGGCAGCAACAGAGGGATCACAAGTATGTGGAAATCCATCAATCATCACCAGAATTCGGGGAGCACTTCGATGGAAATAGCGAGGGAACTGGTAGATTTTGAGGAAAAATCGATCGGAAGGCTGAAAAAATTTCTGTGAGGCGGTTTTGTGGAGAAAGAGGAAACAGTGATATGACCAGATTAAACAAGTACCTGGCAGAATGTGGTGTATGCTCGAGACGCGAAGCGGATAAACTGATCGATCAGGGCAGGGTGAGCGTGAATGGTCAGAAGGCTGTAAGCGGCGGGCAGGTAAACAATAGGGATCGCGTCGAAGTGAATGGCAGACTGGTGAAACCAGTTTCTGCCACTGTTGTTCTGGCATACAATAAACCGATCGGAGTCACCTGCACAGAAAAGGACCGGTTTGCTGAAAAGACGATTGTGGAGGCGGTAAGATACCCCGTAAGGCTGACCTATGCGGGGCGCCTTGACAAGGATTCAGACGGGCTGATCATACTGACAAATGACGGGGAACTGATACAGCGCATGATGCGGGGGGCAAACCGACATGAAAAGGAATATGTTGTCAAGGTGGACAGGGAATGCACAGAGGATTTTCTGGTGAAAATGTCCCAGGGCGTTTATTTAAAAGAACTCAATGAGACGACGCGCCCATGTGCTGTGGAGTATATCGGCAAATACACGTTCCGGATCACCCTGACACAGGGACTTAACAGACAGATCAGACGGATGTGCGGACATTTTGGCTACAAGGTAAAATCCCTGACACGGGTCCGCGTGATGAACATTGAACTAGCTGGACTGAAAAGCGGGACATATCGGGAAGTGAGAGGGGATGAGCTCGCAAAACTCTATCGTATGTGCGGTATGTCAGAGAAAAGGTAAGGAACTGAGGGTATATGGAGGAGACTATGGCAGCAAACAGCGAAAAATCACATAGAATGAGGACGCTCGTGGAGAGGCTGAGGGAGGCTTCCAGGGCGTATTACGCACAGGACAAGGAGATCATGAGCAATTTTGAGTATGACAAATTGTACGATGAATTGGCAGAACTCGAGCGTGAAACGGGAATGGTGCTGACAGGGAGTCCTACGATCAATGTCGGCTACGAGGCGGTCGACGAGCTGCCGAAAGAGGCGCATGAAAGTCCGATGCTGTCACTTGACAAGACCAAGGAACGCGAGGAGCTTGCGGACTGGCTCGGAGACAAAGAGGGGCTGCTGAGCTGGAAGCTTGACGGACTGACGATCGTGCTGACCTATCAGAACGGAGAACTGTTGAAAGCGGTCACGCGCGGAAACGGAACAGTGGGCGAGGTGATCACGAACAATGCAAAGGTATTCAGAAATATTCCACTGCGCATCAAATATCAGGGCGAAATGATACTCAGGGGTGAGGCGGTCATCACGTATCAGGATTTTGAGGAGATCAACAGTCATATTGAGGATGCGGATGCGAAGTACAAAAACCCGCGGAATCTCTGTTCCGGTTCTGTCAGACAGCTCAACAATCAGATCACAGCGGAGCGAAACGTGCGGTTTTATGCTTTTGCGCTGGTGAAAGCCGACGGTGTTGACTTTGAGAATTCAAGGGAGAAACAGAATGAATTTCTGCAGGACCAGGGATTTGATGTGGTGCAATACAGGAGAGTAGATGCCGGGAGCATCGTAGATGCAGTGGCAGAGTACGAGGCGCGCGTACAGACTTATGAAGTGCCGTCGGACGGGCTTGTGCTGACCTACGATGATATCGCGTATGGCCGTTCTCTGGGACGGACGGCAAAGTTTCCGCGGGATTCCATTGCATTTAAGTGGGCGGATGAGATGCGGGAAACAACACTGCGGGAGATCGAGTGGAGTGCGAGCCGCACCGGGCTGATCAATCCTGTCGCGATCTTTGAGCCTGTGGAGCTGGAGGGAACGACAGTGAGCAGGGCATCCGTCCATAACATCAGTATACTGAAAGGCTTGAAGCTGGGTATCGGCGACAAGATCACTGTGTACAAGGCGAATATGATCATTCCGCAGATCGCAGAAAACCTTACGTGCAGTGATAACCTTGAGATACCGGAGACCTGCCCGGTCTGCGGCGGGAAGACAGAACTGCGTGCAGTCAATGAAGTGCAGTCGCTATATTGTACCAATCCGGACTGTGATGCCAAGAAAATCAAGTCGTTTACATTGTTTGTCAGCCGTGATGCCATGAATATTGACGGATTGTCGGAGGCTACACTGGAGAAGTTTATCGGGAAAGGCTTTTTACACCAGTATCAGGACATATTCCACCTTGACCGATACAGGGCAGAGATCGTGGAGATGGAAGGCTTTGGGGAGAGATCGTACAAAAAGCTCACGGACGGAATCGAGAAGGCAAGGGATGTGGAGCTGCCAAACCTGATATACAGTCTCGGCATTGCCAATATAGGACTTGCAAATGCGAAAGTCATCTGCAGATATTATCGATACGACATCGATACCTTGCGCCATGCGACAGTCGAAGAGCTCAGCGAGATCGACGGGATCGGGGAAGTGATCGCAAAAGCTTTTGTAGACTATTTCTCTGATAAGAAGAGCAATGAGGAGTTCGATAATCTCTTAAAAGAAGTCCGGATCATCAGGGAGGAGATCGATACAGAGGGACAGACGCTTGAGGGAAAGACGTTTGTGGTGACAGGCAGTCTGAACCATTTTGAGAGCAGAAACGCATTGAAGGATCTGATCGAGAAAAAGGGCGGAAAAGTAGCTGGAAGCGTGTCCGCCAAGACAGTCTGCCTGATTAACAATGACGCCGCATCAAATTCTTCCAAGAATAAGAAGGCAAAAGAACTGGATGTCCCAATCCTCACAGAGGAGCAGTTTATGACAGAATATCTGGGGATGGAGCTATAAAAAATAAACAGACAGGAGTGTGGAAACATGCCTATTAAAGTACAAAGCGACTTGCCGGCGAAGGAGATACTGGAGAACGAGAATATATTTGTGATGGATGAGAACCGTGCGCTGCATCAGGATATCAGGCCATTGCAGGTCTGCATCCTCAATCTGATGCCAGTGAAACAGGACACGGAGCTGCAGCTTCTGCGCGCATTGTCCAACACGCCGCTGCAGGTCGATGTCACTTTTCTGATGGTGGCGAGCCATGTGTCGCTCAACACATCGGCAAATCATCTGAATCGTTTTTATTCAACATTTGAACAGATCAAGGATAACCGTTTTGACGGACTGATCATCACCGGTGCGCCTGTGGAGGATATCGCCTTTGAGGAGGTTGATTACTGGCAGGAGGTGTGCGCTATCATGGACTGGGCGGAGGAGCATGCGACCTCCACACTGCATATATGCTGGGGAGCGCAGGCTGGATTTTATCATTATTATGGCATTCAGAAGCGCATGCTCTCCGAGAAGCTTTTTGGGATTTATTCCCACAAGGTGCAGAACAGAAAGGTTCCGTTGGTACGCGGCTTTGACGATCATTTTCTGGCTCCGCACAGCCGCCATACTGAGACATCAGCAGCCGACATCCATCACTGTGACAAGATCACTGTACTCGCGGAGTCCAGCGAGGCGGGTGTCTTTCTCGCATACGCGGAAAATGGCAGGAAAGTGTTCGTGAACGGTCATCCGGAGTATGACAGATATACACTTGACGCAGAGTACAAAAGGGATTTGGGAAAAGGATTGCCGATACATATACCGAAAAACTATTATCCGGATGACGATCCGTCACAGAAGCCAAACCTGCAATGGCGCGCACACTGCAATAACCTTTATACGAACTGGCTCAATTACTACGTGTACCAGGCAACGCCGTATGAGTGGTAGGAAAATGCTTGAAAATGCTGAAAAATCAAGGATAAAACTAGTACAATGTTTCTTTGATAACCATATACTTTTTTCTTCCATTTTTTTA
>CAJUES010000022.1 GCA_910585765.1 uncultured Lachnospiraceae bacterium
CAAATAAACCCCAATATGATACTTGTAATCTGACATATCATTACTACTTTCGTATTAATAACAGCATTTTCTGTTCTTGATTTCACAATAGTGAACTTTCCCTCCTCATCCTTCATGCCCGACAGTGTCTATATCGCAATGAAAACAGTACAATCATCATTGTCATATATATTTCTGGTATTGATATAAATTGTATAGATTGGATAAAGATCAAGTATGTAAACAAAACAATATTATTAATTCCAATCCTGCCTTTTACTGCCCTAATATTATTAACGAAGTAAATAATATTAGAAATCCATAAAATAAGTCCCAAAATTCCAGTGCTGACAATAATATCCAAAATCATATTATGTGCCGTCATAGAAACACCACTTTTCCCAGAAATGTCAACAAACCCTATCCCCTGAAACAAATCCTCCAAATGATGCAGTATATATATAATATACTCATTACTAGTCTCAGTACGCCCTGTAGAAAGATCATTAGTTTGTATCCCTATCAACACTCTTTCCCACACATTCCCAATAACATACTGATATATTTTATTACGAAAAATAATAATAATGAAAATAATACCTCCTAAAATACTTACCCCATTACACATTTGTGTTATACTTTTTTTCTTTCGTCCTTGAATATATATGTACAAACCCATTTGAATCAAGGCTATAAAAAAAAATGTCTTTGATGCCGTTAAAAATCCAAATAGAAGTGCCCCTAATAGTAAAACCCAAAATAATACTGTACTTCCTTCAATCAATATAATCACAATAATGATCGAAATTGCAACACTACAGAACAACGCAATATAATTCTGATTATTTCCCAGCACTGATATTGTAGTATCCATAAAAGATTCCGACGAATATTCTAATAACCATATTATATTTCCAAATCTTATCTTATTAGATAGGAAATCAATCCCTGCAATTCGAATAGTGTTGAAAAAAATCTCTGACATGACTATAAAGAATAATGTCAAAAAAGTTTTTAGTATATGTGCGATCTCATCATCAGCCAGAAAATCCACATTTTCCATAATCAAACTAAATAGTATCAAATATGTCCCTCTCGCAATTAAAAGGTTTATAGAATCCACTACTTCACCATCCACTATAAATTCAAAAATTATGAAATATAATACTGCCAATAACGGAAACGTTTTTGTAGGCGTTCGTCTTATTAGTTTAAACCGAATCAAATAAATTACTATCCAGATCATACATATATTTGCAGTCTCCGCACCACCAAAAAAAAGCGGCATACTGCATCCAAATGCTACCATATCCTTTCTTGAAAAGAAAATCATACCACCTGATAATATAACCAGGAAAACAGTTGATGAAATGGTTATTTCAAATAAATCACGAGCAAACAAACCGCCCAAGAAAAGAAACATAGATATTGGAAACATAATTTCTCTATCTATTACAAGCAATCTGCCTATTCTCATCCCTATACAACATCTCCACTTCATTAACCACGTTCTTTATATCCCATTCCTCTATATTCGTATATACTGTCTCTCTGTGTTGTTCGATCATCTCTTTCGCTTTTTGCGCCCAAGATAACGCTCCTTCGTCAAGACTTTTAAACTCAATTAAATTAGAAATTGCAGTCTCTCCAGCGATCTGATCAGACGCAAGTATCAAGGTCTCTGTTACTTGTGCCTCGATCAATGTGATGCTCAACCCTTCAATAACAGAAGGAAATATAATCAAATCCATCATTTTAAGAAGCTGAGGTATATCAGTTCTAATACCCCAGAATACTGTCTTGTCAAATATACCATACTCTCTTAATTTCTGTTCACATTCTGACCGCAATACACCGTCCCCTACTAACCATAACTCCGAATCTGGATATATCATCTGAAAACACTTGAATACTTCTATTAAAAAGATATGGTTTTTCTGCCATACAAATCTTCCTATATGCCCTATTATTTTTCTGTTTAAATTAATCTTATAAATCTGACGTAGCTTATAATTTTCGTCAATAATCCGAAACTGATTTAGCTCAATTCCATTTTTAAGTATTCTTAAATCTACTTCTTTGCCCAACCGCTTTTTTATAGAATCACCCATTTCTGCATGTAGTTCTATTACACATGTCCTGTATCGTTTCATAAGCCATTTAATAGCCTGTTCCTCTATTTTTCCCCTTTTTGAATCAAACCACACATCTGGATCACTGTGTATTGTTATATACAATTTCGTATTTCGTGTCGGTTTACTCATGGCTATATATGCACTTAATTTTGCATGTAAATGAATCACATCTGGTTTTAGTTTATGAATAAAATAATGAAACATAAATGGTCGCAATATGAAATGAGGAATCTTTTGAAACAGGCCTGGAGCTTTAATCCATCTATCAATAATATCATTAAGATATATTACATGGATTCCTTCCTCCTGCAATTTCCGATCATACACAGAATGATAATTTGCAACACACAGCAACGTAACCTCATTCTGATCACTGTCAAAGTTCATACAGTAATTAGCAACAAGATTCTCGGCTCCTCCCATACCAAGTCCTCCTACCACCTGCAAGATCTTCATCTTACCCATACATAAACTCCTTCCATTTCGTGCATATTTTTTCTGTATTGCAGCTATCGTATATTCTTGTTGCCTCAGATGTTATATCATTCGCGATACCCGGATTATCCAAAAGGTATCGCATTTTTTTCTCTAACGCATTATCGTTATCTACAGGTACAAGAAATCCATTTTTTCCATCTCTAATCATTTCTCTCGCTGCCCCTGAAAAGAAATCAGTCGAAATGGCTGGAATGCCATATGCTAACGCCTCCATAAGTGCATTAGGCATACCTTCATAATGCGAATTCAAAACGAACATCAATGAATCTCTATTGTGATAAACTGCATCCGTTTCCACTCCTTGCAGAAAAATGCGATCACCCATATGCAATTTCATAATCAAATCTTGCAAACTATCGTGTAGTGGACCTTCACCATAAATGAACAGCTTAACATCTGGGTAATCTATAGCCAATCTTGTGAATGCCTTAATTAGGCCTTCATGATTTTTGCACTTTTCCAAGCGTCCTACTGTAAAAATCAGTCTTTTTCTTTTCGTAGCCGAGACAGGAACCTGTCTTTCGCTTATTTTCTGCATAAGCGGATTGGCAATTACGGCAGCTTTTCTAACATTTTTGAAATCTTTAAAAGATTTGACCTTTTCTGTCTGAAATATAATTCCGGATATCCTGGGATATGCAATCATTCTAAAACAGCGAATTGGCAAAGAATATGTCCGAGGATCACTAAGTACTGAAGTATATACTGGGATTTTATACAGTTTGGCAGCTATAATTGTAGGTATTTCCATATTTGGCAGAAATGTAAGCACTGTATTATTCCGCAATTTACGAAAATATTCCATCAAAAATAGCCACTTTTTTATACATCGAATAGCCGAATGTACTACCCCGCTTTTTGAATAATCAAGTCCCATTTTAATAACAGTTACCTTGCTGTCCACTGGATAAAAACAGGAGTCCCTATCAGCATTTATTATATTTACATGATACCCGTTATTTGCAAAATAATTGGCAAGGACTACCGCTACCCTTTCGGCACCACCTGACGTATTTTTATCTATTGTAATCGTTAACTTTCCTGTCACTACAATCCCTCCGACTTCTATCAAGTTACAACTATATATCTTCTTAATGCTTTCTTAATCATCAAGACTTAACAATTCACCTAATTTCAAGTCATATTCTTGCGGTTCAAAATGCACCAGTCCACTGTTAGGATAAAACGTAAATTCCGAAAAAAACACGTGATTTCCAACACAATAAAAGTCTATCCTTACAAATTTCTCATCCTTACACAATATTTCAACGCACTGTAACATGCATTCATATGCTATCGGCTTTAGCGGAAGTTTTTCTAACCCCTGATAGTCTGTCCTCTTAAATTCAGCAAATTTCCAATCCAGCGTCAAAAAGCTAATTCTTGCAGTGAAATGCCTGTCCAATCCCTTTGATACATACAAAAATTGTGGTTTTCCATTGAAACAATAGAATTTATAATCAGTAATACCCCCCCCCGTATCTAAAAGGAGTGGTTCGACAATGATTCTGGGTTTAATATATTTATACGGCCATTCACGCCCCCGAAAAAAATAATTCTTAGAGCAAGCGCGTTTTAAACTTTTTGTGACTTTCTTCCACTCAAAATCTTCTTTCTTCCTGCAAACAAATGTGCTACCTGAATCATGTGTACATTTTATAACAAACTGATTTGGAAGTTCTTCATATCTGATCTCTTCTACCTTGTCATATACTTTTAAAGTCGGAACGACATACTCTTTTCCAACTATATTCGCTACGTATTGTTTAACATCATATTTATCAGCCATAATTATATGTACCGGCTTTTTATCATAGATCTTTAACCATTGCAATTTTTCATTAAATGTTTTTGGACATTTTAAATTCAACTTTTTCCTATAAAAAAATAGGTATATAAGTTCTATATATTTTTGGTCATTAATCAATTTTGCTATAGCTGAATTCATTAGTACAAATTTAATAACAACAAATGGGTTATCTGTTAATTTCTTAACATAATGTTTTAATGCTGCCAGTTTCATCCATCTTCCTCGTATGATCATATATTTCTATTGCTTTTATCTCTCGCCTGTTTCAATGCTAATTTTTTTAATCTATCATAAAAAATATCCCGCCTATGTTGTAAAATGCTTTCCTCATAATCTTTTGCCTTGCTTACATTTTGCTTACTCATTTCATTCAAACATTCTGGGGCATTTAATAACGCTATGATCTTCTTCACAAATCCTTCCGTATCCATTGGCAGGATCAGACAATCTGCGGGCAATAGCTCCGGTATCCCATCTACAGGTGTTGATATACAAGGCAAACCAACTGCCATTGCTTCAATCAAAGAGCGCGGCAGACCCTCTGCTTTAGAAGGAAAGAGAAACAAATCAGCATTTAAAAGCCACTTCCTCACTTCCTCTGCTGACGACAATAACCCTACAAAATGAATCACCTCATTTAAACCAATTGAACATACATACTCCTCATACTCTCTTCTTTTTGTTCCATCCCCTATTAAATATGTCTGTATATGATACCCAAGCTCTCGCAAACGATTTGTTACATCAATTACAACCCTATGACCTTTTACTTCATTATTCATCTGATTCGCTACATGTATAATTTTAAAATCCCCCGCATGATTCATGTAGTTTCGCGATGCTGTAAAGTAATTGCTTTTTATACTGATACTTGAATAATAACTTTCAAAATATTGCTCACTATCTCCATGTATGCTTGCATAAGACGGAAATAATTTCTGCAAATAATACTGTGTCACGTAAGATACACCATTTGCCTTGCCAACTACTTTTTTTAAATAATCTCCCATGATTTGTCTTTCTAACTTATTACCCGCCGCATTAAATGGATTTATGATTATTTCAAGTGAAAATGGTTTTCCTGTTTTAATAAAATAGTGAAGTACAATATACCCCATAACAGCCGGCACCCTAAAAATTGCACAGTCTGCTGTTTTAATCGATTCACGTACTATTTTAACTATTTGGGGAAAATTTGTAATATATCCAATCTTATTTTGGGATCCTATAACCATAGGTAAACCTATAAATGAAACACCTGCCCCGCTTGATTCAAGAAAACCTTCCGTTTTACTGAAATGAACCTCCTGCATACGTGCCATAACGATAATATTATCAAAGATATTTAGATATCGTTTCCAAAATTCATACCCATAAATTGTTTTTGCCCATACCCTTCCGTCCCCTGTTTTATACAAATGAGCATCCGCATATATCAAAACATTCATCTCTGCTAATCTCCAATAATATTATTTTTCAAATGAAACACAGTCTCTTTTTCGTGCTTTAAAGCCATTTCTTTTATCTTTAACATTAGTAAAGTAGACAACATTACGCCTTCCCCTTCGCGTCTCTTGCCGTGAAATGGCTGAACGATTGACTGCTGATGTCCTACATCTTTTGGCTTATACTTTATTCTTTTCTTTTTCTCACCAACCCATATTGTCTGCGCCTGAAAATCATCTATCTTTGATATCACATTTCCACACTGCAGATTGATTGTTTCGTTAATCCCTTCAAACGGCTCTGTCCGAGATGTGAGAACAAGCGTCACCAGATCTCCAAACTCAGTCCTGTATGTAACTGTTATATTGTCATCTGCCACCTGGTCATCCGCACATATGATGTTGATGTCGAATTTCGTTGGCACATATCCCCTGATTTCAAACAGATACATCGACAGGTCGATCCAATGCCCCAGATTCCCGCATATCCGGGTTCCTTCCTTCGGATCATTGTACCAATGATCTGGTGCAAGCCTGTGTCCGGAAACAAAGCAATTGAGCGTCATCGGCTGCAGGATATCCTGAATGTATATTTTCAGATCTGCTATTGCTTTCGAAAATGGTCTGTTGTAGCCAAAATATATTTTATCGGGATATCTGCATATCACTTCTTCGAGAGCCTTAAACTGTCTGTCATTCACTGCAATCGGCTTCTCACAGTAAACAATCTTTCCTGCCTTCAATGCTTCTATTGCATATTTACTGTGTGAGTAATGATCCGACGCGATATAGACATACTTACAATCTGGATTCGCAATAAGCTCTTTCCAGTCTTTTACAGGCACATATCCCCAGAAACGTGCCGTAGAAATAGAATTTTCCTTGTCAACATCATAGCATTGCAAAAAACAGCTTCCCAAATTTTTATATAGAAAATACGATATCGCAGCAAAACCAAACTGTCCGCAGCCAATCAGAGACACGTTCCGCTGCGCCCGCTTTTTAGGATAAAAGATCTTGAACCAGTTATATCTTGTTCTGCCTGCCACTTTAACGATCGTTCTGAAAAATCCATATAGCCTGTTATAACATACTATTTTTCTCAATCCATCAATCCTGCTCACAATACCTCATCTCTTTTCACACAAATTCCTGCAAAAAAATAAAAGACCTGATGCACTGACTTCACCAGACCTTTTACTTTCTATGCGATTACTTCCAATATACTTTCAGAAATTCGTTTGCTTCTTCCTCACTCATCTGATACGCATCCATAATATAACATCTGGCGTTTTCCAATGTCACTCCCATTCGTTTATATGTACGTATTGCCCCTATGACCTCTCCCTCTTCCCTGCCATTATAAAAAAACATATCATCTCTCGAAAACTGTGCCATTGTCATATTACACACCTCCTGATCTGCCAGTAAATCCACAAAAATCTGCCTTTTAATCATCAATTTCAGAAATTCTGCCACCGTTGATATATTCCCTGGCATTATATATCCTTCCCGCTTTTCGGCTCTCATCGCACGCTGAACATATGTGATCCCATTCGCCACCAACGCATAGTCCCGCATATCATTATGGTATAGTTCAAATCGTTCCGGAACAATATTATTCTCAATATATGCCAGGATTTCATCCAATGTCATCCGAAAATCATATACATGCACAACTGCCTCCAAATCCGACTCTATACACTTCTGTTTATATTTTTTATCCATCTGCCTGTAGGAAGCACTCAATCGGAGATCATACTGCACTGCGAGGGGAAGTTTTTCATCCCACACCTCCAGTCCCGTCTGTAACATATACAATTTAGGGATTGGAAAACATATCCGTCCTTTACCATATAAAAGCCGGGCACTATCCACTGTTGAACGCAGACCTGCAACCATATATTCCAATAATCTATATGGTATATTGGGTGAAACGGTTGCCTGATTCTCTATCATATAGTAAAAGATATCATCGCACATAAATCCCAAATCGTTCTCTTTATTTCCAAATAATACCGGGCGCACATTGGCTGTAGTTATCAATCCCGCTTCCACACCTGATAAAAATGAAGCCAGTTTTCTCTGACGTTTTTCTGTCGCATACACTGTCTTAAAAAATGTATCCCTGACCTCTCTGTTTACAGGTATCACTTCCTGAATATTCTTCTGTGTGCTCTTGTCTTCCACTCTCTGTTCTCCTCTATTATATCATGATATGTAAAACATACCAAGCCCCTGTTTTATGCCCGAAGTACGATCATTTGTTCTGCATTGATATTAACATAGCACTTTATGAGTGTATTGTCAAGATGATTCGAATGTATATTCAGAAAATATGTTTTTCTTCTATTTCTCTAACGCCCCCAGCAGCATCCCACACCCCAGGATCGCATCCGCTATCGCTTCATTCTTCCGCTCCCCGCGCAGCACTTCCGCAATATATTGGTACTCGTCCCGGATCCCCTTATCCTGCTTTAGTTTCGTCTCTGTATGCCGGTTCGCGCTGTATGTCGTGAGACTCACATAGTTGTTCATCTCACACACTGTACCATTTGAAAATACCCGCAGCTGCTCTTTGGGATATTTCCTGCTCCCCATCGAAGTGTAGAGGATCGTTCCGACTGCCCCCGATTCGAACTGCAGGTCGATGACCGCGTTATCCTTCATGGCATACGCTTCATTCTCTGCGAAATGCACCTGCAGTCCTGTCAAATGGCTCCCGTCTAGGCTCTGGATCGTGTCAATAAAATGACACGCCTCGCCTATGATACGCCCGCCGCCTTTCTTCGCATCCTGCACCCAGTGTTCCGCCGGAATGAATCCTGCATTTGCGATGTAGCTGTATACTGCCGGTATCTTTTCCGTCTGGAGCGTGCGCCGGATCTGCCTGACCAGCGGCGCAAACCTGCGGTTGAGCCCACAGAACAGCTCGCCGTCCGCCTTCTCGTAAGCGGCTTTTATGCACTCGAGTTCCTCCGCACTCAGGCAGAGCGGTTTTTCGCAATAAACATGCTTTCCCGCTTCCAGTGCCTCGACGATCAGTTTCGCGTGGCTGTTATGCCGTGTCGAGATCGCGATGAGATCAACCTTGTCATCTTCCAGAAGCTGTCTGTGATCATTCGTCGTGTATTCAAACGAAAACATTTCATTTGCCTGGGCCGATGCACTGCCGCCTGTCGTGGCAATCCCTCTGAACTGAAACAGACCTGTCTCCTGCATGACCGGAAGAAGAGAAGCCCGCGCGAAATTGCCGGCGCCGATCAGACCGAGACGGATCGCTTTGCCTGGCACTTTCTTCCTGGCGACAGATCGGGCATGTTTCACTGTGCTCTTCCACTTTTCCGGATCCTGGCCATATTCCAATAAAATACCTATATATTTCTCATGTCCCGGGTTATCCGTCAGCATCTCATAGGCATCGGGCGCCTTTTCAAAGGGAAACACATGGGTGATCAGATCGGAGAGATCCAGGCGTTTCGTCGCGAGCAGCCGCAGAAATTCCTCGACGTTCCTGCCCTCTGTAAATCTCACATATCCGATCGGATAATCCACCCCCTCCTCCTCGTAGGACGCGTCGTACCTCCCTGCTCCGTATGACCGGGCGATCTTAAAGCTCAGCTCTTTGTTGTAAAAGGGTCTTCTGTCCAGGTTCATCTTTGTGACGCCGATCATACAGATCACCGCCCTGTCCCGCGTGATCGCCTCCGACAGCTCAATCGGTGCGTTGGAGTCCGCGGCGGCAGTGATGATGACCTTGTCCACGCCTCTGCCTTTTGTCAGGGAGAGCACCATGTCCGCCGCATGGTCGTCCGCCGAGTTGATAAATGCCTTTAATCTGGTGTCGGGAAGTGTTTTATCCGCAACATCAAAACCGATCACATCGCATCCATATGCATAGAGGATCCTTGCTGTCATATGACCCAATAACCCCAGCCCGACCACGGCTACTGTCTCACCCGGGATCACCTCCGCCTGGTGGATCCCTTCGAGTGCGATCCCGCCAAGCGCACAGAAAGCTGCCTGCCTGATATCATCCACTCCGTCCGGAATCTTTTCCACCAGGTTGTGTCCCACGCGGTTCACCTCGCTGTGATACGCCTGTCCGACCATCGCCACCAGGTCTCCTCTGGAAACTTTCGAGACACCTCTTCCGGCTTCCACGACCCTGCCCACGCCGGAATACCCCATTGGCATCGGCTCTTTCAATTTTCCGAAAGCAGCCTCCATTGTCGTGAGAATCCCGTCCGTCGAGATCTTTTCCGTCACTTTCCTGACCTGATCCGGGCGTTCGATCGCTTTTCGGATCAGGTTTTTCCCACCGAAAGATGCGATCGTGCGCTCCGTTCCTGCACTGACTACAGAATAGAGCGTTTCCACAATGACCATGTTGTCTTTAACCACAGGACAGGGCGTATCTGCTATATTGATCTTTCCACTGTCCACCGACAAAAATAACTGTTTCATAACCTTCTTATCCAACCCTCTCATTCAATCTACTGCGCGCATCACAGGTGATACACCCCATCCAGCGTGCAGACATTATGGCAGTCCAGCACGATCTTCCCGCGCAGCCGGTCTGTATTTTTCCGGATCTCATCATGCTTTACCATGATCACCACCAGATCAGCCTCCTGCAAAAACGCTCCCAGATCGTGGTACTGATTTTCGACCACTTCATCTGTGACAAACGGATCGTACACCTTCACCTTATTCCCGCACAGATGCCGTTCCATGGATTCGAGCATCTGCAGCGTCGGGGACTCCCGCAGATCATCCACATTTTCTTTGTAGGTCAGCCCGTAGATCCCGACCCTGCTGATGTCCGTCATGTGGTTTTCTTTCATGATCTCATAGATTCTGTTCAGCACAAAATCCGGCATGCTGTCATTGGTCTTCATGGACTCGTCGATCACCTTTGCAAGACTTGGATAATCCCCCACCAGAAACCACGGATCCACGGAGATACAATGCCCGCCGACCCCGGGACCGGGCTGCAATATATTCACCCGCGGGTGCATGTTGCAGATGCGGATGATCTCATACACATCCATATCATCGTGACGGCATATCTTTGCCAGCTCGTTGGCAAAAGCAATGTTGACTGCCCTGTACGTATTCTCCACGACTTTTGTCATCTCTGCCGTACAGATATCCGTGACTACGATCTCGCCCTGACAGAAGGAAGCGTAATATTTTTTTACCTTTTCTCCGATCTCCCTGTCATCAACGCCGATCGTACGGTTGTTGTGGATCAGCTCATAAAGCATATTTCCCGGTATGATCCGCTCCGGAGCGTGTGCCAGGTGAATATCTTTTTCCGCCAGAAGCGGCCGTATATATTTATTGATCGTTCCGGGAGAAATGGTAGATTCGATCACAATGACAGCCCCCTGCACTGCGACTTGCAGCACTTCTTTCACCGCGGCGACAACATAGGCAGCATCGACTTTTTTGGAAAATTTGTCGTAGGGTGTGGGCACGGAGACGATATAGGCATCTGTCGCCTGGTACTGCGCCGTAAAACGGATACCGCGCTCCACTGCTGTCTGGAACAATTCCTCCAGACCATTTTCCTCAAATGTGGTATGCCCTCCGCTCAAAGTGCGGATAAGCTCCTCATTATGATCCGTCCCGACAACCTCGATCCCGTGCGCCGCCATCATAAGCGCTGTCGGCAGACCGATATACCCCAGCCCGATTACATTGATCATCTTGTATTCTCTCCTTGTATTTTATGGACATTCGCTTTTTGTCATTCTTTTTGTATGGTGCTCATAACAGCTCTATGTGGATCTGTATCTCTGCGCTCTGCTCAAAGCGTGTCCTGACCTCCAGGACTTCTTTTTTCCGAAGCTCCCCGAAATCCTGTGCATAACAGCAGATGTCCCCTTCCCTGTGGATCAGCCCGCTGCTCCCCGGCGGGATGCTGATGAGCGCCAGCGTTTTGTCGGCATCACACACACAAATCTGCCGGCTGTCTTCACTGCTATAGTGACAACGCGGATCCAGATGAAAAAACTGCCTTGCACAATGTCGCTGCCTGTCATTCGCAGCAATGCGGTCCGTTATATCACAGGACGCTTCTGTCAGCCTTATGCTCCGCTCGAAGCGGTCTTTGTTAAAAGACCGGAATCTCCCCAGAACCACTTGATCTCCCATCCGGCATTTTACGGCGGAAATCTTTCTGGCTGCCCTGTGTTCGCCCCACAATTCCGCCTGCTCCCTCTCATCGATCATAACCGTATTGTGCGCCCTCGCCGACCGGAAAAACGGTCTGAGTTTTCCCTGATACTGATATGTGCCGGAATTTACAAACAGGGCTTTCCGATCGACAGACAGCTCAAAACTCAGACAGTCACAATGTGCGTGCCCGCCCATGTAGGAAGGTCCTGTCTGCCCACAGTCAAACAACAGCGCATACGCGCCGGCATACAGCTTATAATACCCCGAATCTGCAAAGACGGTACGGTCACACGAAACGCTGCTGCCTGTTATGTTCCGCACTGCCCCAAGCAGGCTCTCTGTATCCTTTGCCACATTGTCTCCCGCGTCATTAAACAGCGGCGTCCTCCCAAATCCGCGCGAGACACAAGCCAGCGCATCAGCCATGCGCATGATCACCGGCAGGAGTTTACCTGCCTCCGCCCTGTGAGCCAACGCTGTATGTACCCGCAGCAGATCCTCCAGTATGATCTTGTGATACAGAATACTCCGCTCGTAGTGAAGCCCGTCCGGAAGGATCTGCTCTCTAATCTGTCCGCAAAATCTGTCAAAATACTTTCTGTATAATTCTGTCTCCCCAAAGAATACGCTGCAGATCAGGATCGTCTTTAGATTCTCAAAATAATGATTTGCAAGCAGCGCCAGCTCCTGCGTCCTGATCAGATATTGATACTGCTGATAGATGCTGTCTGTCAGCTTTCCTGCCAACTCCGTTCCCCGGAGCCGCTCCTGCAGCAGATCCATGCAGATCAGAAGATTCGGTATTCTCATGGAAATCGTGTAGGGCTCAAAGCTGTCCTTTACAGGATGATCGATCCATGCCCTCACATATTCACACCACTTCGCGAAATACGGATCTGTCTGTCCTTCCCCGCATGCCGCGGCAAGCGGTATCAGAAATTCCAGATAATGGAGATTGTAATTCCAGAGATGGGATGCGTCAGAGATCTCCCACTTTGCAAGGTCGATGTGATGTTTCTCATGCAGGATCCGGATCTCATTTCTCATCAGCTCATCCAGTCGGTAGCGCGACAGATACGCCTGATTAAGATCCAGCTCGGGAATCAGCAGCTTCACCGGAAACACTTGCCCGGCGTACCGCTTCCTCATCCGGGCGATCCTTTTCTCTCTTCGCCCGCCTGGCAGTCGTCTCATCAGCTGGTGCCGGATCTGGACGGGTTTTAAATATCGAATGGTATTGATATATCGGTGTATTTTAGTTAATCCGCGCACATTCCCTTCAACTCCTTCACAAAAAGCTGTGCGGAATACTGGAGGGAATACTGCCCCTGCATTCGCTCCATCGCACGTTTTTTCATATGTTCCATCGCTTCCCTATTGTTATGTAAATTATTGTACAATTGTAAATATGCCTTCCACAGCGCATCCATCCGGTTTGGCTGCACTGCGATCCCCAGCCCGGCGTCCTCCAACACAGACACCGCGTCCCCCTCTGCCGCCAGCAGTACCGGGCAGCCGACGCCCAGCGCCTCATATATCTTCGTCGGTATGCTGTCCCTGAGATTCTCATTGACCAACGGCACAAAGCTGATATCCGCCGCTTTCAACACGGTATAGATCTCCTGGTTGGACAATTTCCCACCAAAAAACACGTTGTCGAGCTGATGCTCTCTGACGTGTTCCCTTAACTCCCGCTCCTCTGCCCCTCTGCCGTAGAGCCAGAACGCAGCATTCAATTTGTTTTTCTTTGCCTGACCGGCGATGTGTAACAGTTGCTTTAATCCCTGTGCCAATCCAAGGTTTCCCGTGTACACACAGACAAATTTGTCCTTTGCCGCAACCCTTTTGTACAGCGTCAGATCTAACTGATTCTGCAGGAAATGCATGTCAAACCCGTTGGGTATCCTGACAATATGTTGATGCGGCGCATACTCTTTGAGTTTATTTACTTTCCCTTCACTCACAGCTGTGATCAGATCCGCATGCTTTAGCATAAAATCCCGGATAAACCGGAAGATTTTATAATAGATACTGTTTTTTGTAAACTCATTCATCTCCAACGCCACATCCGGCCAGATATCGCGGACATCGTATACCAACTTTGCGCGTTTTATCTTAGCCATCAGCCATCCTGCCATGCTGATCAACGCGGGCGGCGTTGTCGTGACCACGATGTCGATCTTTCCTGCTTTCCCCAGACTGCATATGGAGGAAAGTGCAAGACTGATCCCGTTTGCCAGTCGGTAAAAAGTATTTTTCTTTCTCAGCGGTATCGCGGGGCAATACACGACTTCCGGCTCTCTGGCAATCCCCTTTATATCGGGTGCCAGGATCACCGCCTCGTGCCCTTGCTGTTTCAGCGCTTCTTTCAGCGCACGCATCCTCTTTGTGCAGGGGTTATCAATCAGATAGGGATCTCCCATATGTATCAGTACTCTCAGCTTCCTCTCCCCCTCTTTGTTTTCCCACGCTCGATCGCGCTGTACTGCCTTTTCACTTTTTCTCGATGATCTCCAGCCCGGCCTCTATCCGCATCGTCCGCCCTAACATGTCGATATCGAGCCACGCTTTCCGCTTGTGGCGGTCGATCCTGCGGATGAATCCTTCCATTCCTGTCAGCGGTCCTTCTGTTATCACAACAGTATCGTTTTCTATAATGCCCTCCGACACTTTCATCGGCATCTCGCCGACACCCATTTTCTGCAGCAGCCCGATCTCTTCCTCCCGCAGCGGCACGATCTCATTTCCCGTGCCGAGCAGCCTGGTCATGCCAATCACGCCCTGCAGACTTTTGTGCAGTGCTGTCAGCTGACTGCTGACCATAAATACATATCCCGGAAACAGGATCCTCTTCTCTGTGTGCCATGTGCCATGATACTTTTTCCGCTCCTCGTAATACGGTACAAAACATCGCTCCAGCACACCGGCATCGATCACATTCTGACACTGCCTTACGATCCTGTCCTCTGTTCCGCTCCGCACCTGCACCACATACCACATGAACCTCGCCCCCCAAGAAATTGTTCAGGATCTTTTTGACATGGCTCCGCCATTCCACCATGTTTCATGCAGATCAGTGTCTTATGTATGTCTTCTCTGCTTCCCCGGACGCGGCAGTGCGACGATCCGTTTCCGCAGATCTTTTCTAGTAAATATATTTACTAGAAACAGTATAAAATAAACCGTGATATATGTCAATGCTTTTTTGCACCGGACACCCGTCAGAACCCTTCCGTGCTCTCCGGCAGAAACATCACTTTCACCGTGAGCAGTATCATCTGCAGATCCAGCAGCAGAGACTGCTTTTCGATATACATCAGGTCCATCTTGAGTTTGTCCTCCGCGCTTGTATTGTATTTTCCGTAGATCTGCGCATACCCGGTGAGTCCGCCGCGCACGCGCAGCCGATACGAAAACTCGGGCAGCTTTTCCGTGTATTTCCTGACGTGCTCCACGCGCTCCGGCCTCGGTCCCACGATGGACATATCGCCCTTTAATATGTTCAAAAGCTGTGGTGTCTCGTCGAGACGCACAGCGCGTATCACCCTGCCTGTCCGCGTTATGCGGCTGTCCCGCAGCCCGGCAGGCTTATAGCCCTGCTTCTCGGCATCCACGATCATGCTGCGGAATTTGAGAATGTCAAATTCCCTGCCGTTTCTGGTCACACGGCGCTGTCTGTAAAAGATCGGGCCCCTGTCCTCCAGCCTGATGCTGACAGCGGTCAGCAGCATGAGCGGCGAGAAGAGGACGAGCAGCAGCAGCGAGATGCCGACATCGAGCACCCGCTTTCCACGGTACTCCCCCCGCCTCGCGCCTGACACGAGAAGCGGCGTGTCGATCAGATACCTGTACTCGTAATTTGTCAGTATGATGTCCTCAAGCTTTGGGGTGATATACACGTTTCTGCCGTCTGCCGCGCACGCCGCCAGGATCTCCGACCGCAGCTTCTGCGACACATGGCAGAGTATCACCGTGTCAAAATCCCGCAGCATCCCGATCAGTTCGGTCTTTTTGCAGGTATCGGGGCACACTGCCTGAATGTCAAACAAACCGGCATGCTTTGCCCGCAGTTTTCGCACCAGATCGTCCACCGAAGTCTCGATATTCCCCTCCCGATGCGCCCTTTTTGCCCCGTAGACGATCACTGTCCGCTGCACGGGCGTGTACTTTGCAAAACAGGACTTGTTCAGTGCCAGAAGCACCAGCGTGCCCGCCAGCTGCACCGCTGCCGCGACCAGCCCCGGAACGAGCCCCGCAAACCGCATGTGCATCATGTAGCACATCAGATACAGGATCAGATCGGACATGCCGACCGCCAGGAACTGCGACAGCATTAGCTCACTGATCCTGCAGCTGTGGATCCTGAAAGCGTGATACAGTTTGCCAAACGCATAGTACACAAGGGCATACAGCAGAATCGAAACTGCAAGTCCCTGCTGCCAAAAAGATGAAAAAGTATGCTCGTTATAGTAGAGCACCCACACATAGCAAAATATGATGATATTCCAAAACGGTATCAGCGCTTTCATAAAATTTAAAAACAGATTACTTCTCATTGCGCTGTCTATCTTCTTTCATCTTCATGAGCTCGCAGAAAAATCCGTCCACACACCATACGCCGAACACGACAAACATCAGCACAGCCACCGGTATCACAAGCCGCTTCACCGCAGCGAAAAATCCGCCTGCCGCCGTGTACTGTGCCGGCACGGCGATCTTGTACGCATTTGAGAAAAGTGTTGTCGTATAGTATTCCTGTGCTGTCTGCTCTGTCAGATCCGCCCATTTTGCGATCGTCTCCGCCACGGATGACATCTTGCCCTCCACATAATCATACTCCCCCTGCGTGTTCTGTCCGACCGTTCCGTTGACTGCGTTCAGCAGTGTGTATGTCTCATTCAGTTTTGTGTTGAGTGACGCGATCTCCGTTGACAGCTCCAGCCGCTCTTGTAGCAATTTATCATAGTACTCATTAGTCTGCTCGATTTCCTGCGTGGACTCCTGAGAGCTTACGATCACCAGCGGATCTTTCTGGTACTTGTCGATCACGGACTGTATGTTGGTAAGCTCCAACTGGCACTCCGCGATATCCATGTTGTATTTCTTGATCCTGTACTCGTAGTATTCCCGCTGACGCGACACGTCCTTCGTGAGTGTATGGCTCTCTATGTAAGAATTCAGATTTGCAATGTCAATCTCCGCTATCGTGTCAAGCGCCATGGAGATATCGCCGAACGAAAGCCCCGTGCCCGATGAGCGGAACTCCGGTGCCTGATCCCGCCGCTCGCTCACATAGCCCTGCATGATCTCCATCTGTGTCTCGAGCATATCCATCGCTTCCGCATAGTCATAATCCTTATAGTCGATCAGATTTCCCGTGACAGTGAGCACTTCCGTGTTCGCGTATGTGTCCATGAAATACTCCCTGTAGCTGTCGAGTATCGCGTTTAATACCTTCACCGCGTCCTTCCCCGACATCCCCGGATTCTTGCGGAGGTACACGATGTACTGTGACGGGAAGTACGATATGTCGAGTATCTTCTCATAATTGGACACGTCCTCGAGTGACATTTCCTTGATCACCGTGATGCGCTCTACGGCGTCCTCGGGCACTACCCCCTCTATATCAATGCTCTCGCGTATTTTTTCCGAATCAAATTCCGTCGTCCCCAGGGACATCAGCGCGTCCTCGATCACTTTGGGCGACTTGATCTTGTTGATGTCAAACGCTGCCCCGTTCGGATCCAGCCCATTTTCAATCCCCTCGTACTGCAGTGTGATCACGGCGCGCGCGTAAGTGCTCTGCCCCACTATGTAATCCACACCTATGACGATCAGTCCCAATAAAATGCCTGTGCACAGTGCGATTGCCATCGCATATCTGTACAGCCTTTTCTTCTTGTTCATGTGACCTGCTATGTTCACAAGGTCAATCTGTGTCTCCTCCGATTCACCGCTGTCCATATGCAGGTATATCTTTGCATCGCTCTGCGCCGTCTGTCTGCAGTCTACACTTCCGTCCTTACACACTTCATTGCGCTCCTCAGCAAAGCCGCTATCGCTGTTATGCATAACATTCCTCCTGCTATTATCATGGCGAGCACAACATCGATCCCGCCATGTCTGTGCACCGCCTGGTTGTCTGTCCGCTCGATCACTGTAAATCCCTCGCTGCCGATCACCATACTCTCCGCTGCGGAATCATCTGTCTCCCTGCCAAACCCTGCACCGTCGACCGGATCTGCCGCGGTCTCACCCGGCGGCACTTGTGCCTGTCCGCCGATCGTTTCCGCCCCGGCGATGTCACCTTCCGCAGGATCCTGTCCTTCTCCCGCGTGGCTGCCTTCCGGCGCCTGTCCTTCTCCGGCAGTATCTTCCGCTGGATCTTGTCCTTCTTCTGCGTTGCTGTCTTCCGGTGCCTGTCCTTCACCAACATTATCTTCCGCAGGATCCTGCCCTTCTTCCGCGTTACTGCCCTCCGATACCTGCTCCTCCCCGGCGTTGTCTTCCGCCTGTACCGGTGTGTCCCCGGCGCTGTCATCCCCGGAGGGCTGCGCATCCGCTGACGCTTCTCCGCCGTCTGTGTTCTCCGGATCCGAGGGCTCCCCGCCACTGTCATCCGCCGGCGGTTCTCTGTCTGCATCTGTGGTTATCTGCGTCAGCATTGCCTGCGCATCCGCGATCAGCCTGTCCATCTCGCCAGCCTTCACATACCCTTCCGCGCCAAAGTCCGAACGCACCCGATACCATACGCCGCCCGCGTCATCATTTTCCGCACCGGCGACTTCAAATCCGTTTCCGACGATCAGGTTGGCAATGACATCACTGTCCTCCGACATGCCGCTGTAGATCTTTGCGGAGGAAGGCTGTGGAATACTCCCCTCCTCCGCCGCGCACACCGTGGAAACATCCCTTCCGAAATATATGGAAAATGCCGTAAATATCGTACACAGGAGCACCGCAGACCATCCTGCCGCGCCTGCTCCACACTTTTTTGCAGATCCAGAACCCATCCTAACACCTCGCAATGAAATATTTCCTGTACAATCGAGTAGGGAAGAGCCATCTTCCACTACTCGCGCGCGGGGTGCGTGCAGCAACGCTGCTAATTTCCTTACGCACCCCTGCGCAATCGAGCAGGGGAATGACCTTCTCCACTGCTCGCGCGCCGGGCACCCGTCAGCTTCTGCTGACACTCTTCCTCTGGGTGACCGTGCGCATAAACAGAAAAGCCGCACGCATATACATGCAGCTTTCCGATAAGGCTGTTGACTACCGTTCAATTATGCCAGTACCAGCACTGTGATCACAGAAGGTACACCCTTAAATACACCGAGTACCGCGCCTGTCACGGGATCAACGATCCCCTCGACGTACTCGATCGTGCCGTCTGCATTTACGCTCATGAGCATGATCAGCGCACCGTTTGTCACGTTTTTCACCACACCCGCAGATGCGATGTTGTTTCCAAGTGCGTCCGACGCGACTGCCGCTGTCTTTACAGTACCGCAGTTGTTTACCGCAATGTCAGCGCCCTTTGTCGCGGCAAGCTGCTCCACTGTCTGCTGGAACACCGGTGACGGTGCCTGTGTCAGCAGCGCCGAAACCTGTGCAACGATCTGCGTTGCCGCCTGTGTCTGCTCCGCGGCACTCGATGCCGGCGTGATGTTTGCCGCGATCGCCGCAATGCTTGCCACCGCCTGCGCAACCTCCTGCTGCTTTGTCGCGACTACTTTGTCGAGCGTGATCGCCGAGACTGTGCCGTTTGGCGACGCGATCGCCACCTGGATTGCCGCCGGTCTGATCGCCGCTCCCGCCTTCGTCTCCGCGACGACTGCCGCCACGGGTTTCGGGTTGGACGGTGTTGCCGCTGCCGGCCTTGACGGCGCCGGCGCCGGAGTCGAAGTCTCCTCCTGGCTGCTGCTTCCGCTGCTGCTGTTGTCAGAGGTGGTGCTGCTCGCTGCCATCGCTGTAAAAGACATGGACAGTGTGAGCGTGAGTGCCAGAACTGCCGCTATGAACTTTTTCTTCATTTTGATCTCCTCCTTTTTTATTCTATATATAAACTGTTGTAACGACCCGGATCCCTTTGCAAAATCCTGTGTGGGATCGCTGCAATCTCTTTATATATCATCATTAATCTGTCCTTATGGATCCGACACCCTGACTTCCTGGTAAAATACCTCAAACATGATTTTCTGCAGCGCATCCTCATCAATATAATAATCATTGTAGAAATCCTGCTTTCCGTTTTCCCCGACAAAATATTCCGCCTTGTCCACTCCGGCAAGCTGGTAGAAGGACTGCTCCGCAAGTGTACAGTCAAGCGCCTTTGAGGCTATATATACCGCCTCGTCCACCGATATATCCGTATTCATATAGGACTTGAGCGACTCGTATATATCTTTCACAAACACAGGGTTCGCCTTGATCTCCTGCATTGTGCGTCCCATCGCCACCCTCATAAAATCTTTCTGTCTCCCGAGTCTTGTCGTCGGGCTGCCCAGTGTGTTGTACTGTCTGTACCTTAGATAATCCACCACGTTCCTGCCCGTGAGCGTCTGCGTACTTCCCTGCACGTACGCCGCGTTGTACGCTGTCATGTCATCCGGCACCACGATCTCTATGCCGCCCAGACGGTCCGTGATCACGGAGATCGCATTGAAGCTCACCGCACATGCCCCGTGAATGGGCAGCCCGCACATAAGCTCCGACACACTCTCTTTCATCTTGCGAAGCCCCAGCTCCCCGCCGCCTGCATACCCATACTGAAGGCAGATCTGGTTGTAGATCGTGTCCACCTGCTCACTCTCGCTGTTGAAGATCTCGACGTTCACCATGGCATTCCTCGGGATTCCGATCACACTGATCTCCTTGTCCGACTGGTTCAGGGACACCAGAAAGATCGTGTCCGCCTGACCCGCGTTCCAGTCTGACAATTCCGTCTCCGAGGACAGGCTCCCGCCGTGATCGATCCCCAGAAGCAGGAAATTCAGCATGTCCTCCCGGTACTCATACACCTTTCCTCCGTAGACAACCCAGTCCTCCTGCCACGCCACGCTGCTGTTGTGCTCGAGATCCTGTCTGATCCTCGTGACTTCCTCGAGATCCACGACCATCGTCGGACCTGCTGCATTGGCCGACGCCCGCAGCGCGATCTCCCCTGATTTGTACAGGATTGTCCCGACAAGGCCCAGGACGAGCAGGATCGCCAACAGTGTCGACAGCAGGCACATGAGCACTTTTTCGAACCCGCTCTTTTCTCTCTTTCCTTTTTCGGTTCCTGATCTGATATTCTCTGATCTGCGATTTCTTGCCCTAACCGCTTCTCTTCTCTTTTTTGTTCGCCTTTTATCCATCTTTATTCCATCACCAATAAGACCCCATCGCGCGATATCCTATTGTTCGATCCCCGCAGATCACGGTGCGTGCTCTGAAACAGCAGGGATCAAAGCAGGATGCATCCTGAACTCAATAAAATCTATAAAAGTCCCACTATACTTTAGTAAATATATTTACTAAAATTCAGTATAAAATAATTGGGGAAGCATGTCAATGTTTTTTTGCAAATTCTTTTAATCTGCTATTTTATCTATGGAAATTTTGATTTTTTGTTCGTCAATCCCAGCAGATAATCTGTTGTGACATCATAGTACTTTGCAAGCGTGATCAGATGCCGGATCGGCAGTTCGTTGGCTCCCCGCTCATACCTTGCATACATCGTCTGTGATGTTCCCAATACAGTCGCGATCTCCTGCTGCGTCAGGTCATTATCCTCACGTAGATTGCGCATCCGTATGATATAATTCATAATTCCCTCACCCCGAGATTAGCATAGCAAAGTATTGTCTACTGCCCTTCTTTTAATATATATTTTTACTATTTTTATGATTTTTATTATTTTTATGATATAATATAAATTTTATAGTAGACATATCTGACATTCTATGCTAAGATGTATCTATGAAAAATTATGAAGCTTTAAAAAAACACAGACATTTTGCGATAATTTCATTGTGTATCCTTCTCTGTTCAGGCTGCTCATCGGCGCGGCAGGCGCCGGTGGCACCTGAAATATCAGTTGACCTGTCTGAAAAACAGCCTGCACAGCAGTCCGATGCCGACATCACGATCCCTTCTATATTGATAGGAGACGAGATCGCACAGACGCAGGCGGACGTTGCCGCCACAGACAACGGAGACGGAACCGTCACCTATTCGCTAAAGGGCGGCGAGATCGACCGCATACTCTATCAGATCGCTGACAATCTGTCCGACAGCATCCAGGATATCCTTGACAATGACGATTACTATCCCAATGTAACGGCAATCACACATGATGCCGAATACACGACTTTCACGATCTCGTTGTCAGACGGTCAGATGAATCTATATGAATCAATGCTTGTGATGTCCTTCTATACGATCGGCAACAGATATCAGATCTACAGCGGCGTTCTTCCCGAAGATGCCGTCACAACGGTGATCTACGTCAATGCCGCTGACCAGACCGTGATCATCCGATCCGATTCCACCTCCGTGGAGACCTTCTCTCAGATAGAAAAATGACCAGAACTAAAAAAGCCTGAGTTTTGAACTCAAGCTTTTTTTATGTCTTATTATGCTATCCCACGATCGCGTCCCTCACCGCGTCGAGCTGTTCCTCTGTCATTCCGCAGGGCGGCATGACAAACGACTGGCTGTCGTCATCGTATCTCGGTACCAGATGCATGTGGAAATGAAATACGGTCTGACCCGCGATCTCATTGTTGTTCTGAAATACGTTAAAGCCGTCGCAGCCGAGCTTTTCCGTCATCGTCACTGCCATCTTTCTGGCAAGCGGGAGCACTTTTGCCGCGGTGCTGTCGTCGATCTCGTACAGATTCCTGTAGTGATCTTTTGGCAGGATCAGTGCATGCCCCTTTGTGACCGGGTTCAGATCCAGGATCACCCTGAAATCGTCATCCTCATACAATGTCCGCGACGGGATCTCACCGTTTGCGATCTTACAAAATATACAATCCTCTTCTCTCATAGCGTAACCACCTCCATTTTATGCTTTCCGTTTTATGCTTTCTGTGTCGCAAAGACATACAGGAGATCCAGCGTCCGCAGCACCTTGAAATCCCCCTTCATCTTCATGTCCCCTGACATGAACGCCTTCTGAAAGGTCATGTGTCCCGCTATGATCTCGTCCATGATGTCCATGGGAACCTGCATCTCGACGTCAACACTGTCCACGTTCCCGTAATAACACTCCATCTCCGTGTGGTTCACCTTGACGATCAGCGGCAGCCGCATCTCCGGCATGATGAACTTGTAGACTGCGCGGAACCCCGCCTGCGGATAAAAATGATCCTTGAAATCCTGCAGAAATCTGGTGCTGTCCGGCTCCTTCACGTTCATCAGATCCTTGAACATGCTGGCAAGCTCCTGGATATCCTCCTTCTGCTTCTGCACATACAGATCGTCGCTGGCAAGCTCCGAGAGCTGCTCTGCCTCCTGGGGTGTCAGGTTCAGGCTCTGCGTGAACGTGATCTTCTGCTTCACTGCCTGGTTGCTGTTGGGGAAGAGCGGTACCTTCTGGTTGATGGAACGGTACATATCCTCCGTGCGCTTCTCGATCACTCGGTCGTAGCCCGCATCCTGCTCCAACTCCGAGACTTCCGCGATGTACCCGCAGATCCCGGTGATGGGGCGTCCTCCGAGGATCTCCCACGCCTCGGTGAGCGTCTTGACCGCATCGTGCTCACCGTAGGTCGTCGCCATGACGACGGGGCACATGTAAATGTTTGCGATCTTTTCCTTGTCCCCGTACAGCCAGCAGGAGTCGAGGAACTGCTGCATATATCCGCCGATGCCGTACCACTCCACTGTCGTCGCGAGAATGATGCCGTCCGTGTCCTTCAAGGTCTGCGGCAGCGTGACGATATTGCTCTTGAACTCGTACAGATCATAGCGCTCCACAGTGACATTGAGCTCGCGCAGCACCTCCTGTATCTTATTTAACACATATAGGGTGGGGTCCCCGATCAGTCCCCTGCCTCCATAATAAATGTTGATCTTCACCTTATATCCTCCTAGCTTTTATCAGATTCATGACCGCCATGATCAGCAGCCCGCACATGAGTCCTCCCACATGCGCCGCGTTGTCGATGCGCTCTGCCCTTGTGCCCGCGTAGATCATATATACCACCACATATACCATCTTGCCGACAGAGATGTTCTCATATCCGTCCGGCATCACCCTGCCGTCTGCGTCCAGTACGTCCACCTGCTCCGACATGCCGCCCGCGTCGCCGGACCGCCTGCGCGATCTGCGCCTCATGTCGCGGATGACAAGCAGGATGAACAGCGCGCCGATCAGCCCGAATATCGCGCCGCTGGCTCCGACTGCATCGTAGATGTCCCCTGTCAGTACCGCGTACATGATCGAGAAAGCGCACGCGCCAAAACCTGAGAGCAGATACAGCACCGCGAACCGGACATGGCCGATCATCTGCTCGATCATCTGTCCCAGCCCGGCCAGGTAGATCATGTTGCTGACGATATGCTCGATATCCGCGTGCAGAAACATCGCCGTCACAAACCGATAGTACTGCTTGTCCACAAAGATCCTCTCCGCGTTCATGCTACCCATATTATATACCACTTCACCCGTCTGTGTACACAAAATATATGCGGCAATATTGATCGCCATGATCGCCAGCGTGACCCGGTATCCGCGCCAGCCGGTCTCTCTTTGTCCCCCCATCGCTCACCTCTCCCATGTATGAGAAGTATACTGCATTATGGGAGCTCTTGTCAATGAAACTGCATAAACTCTTCATATATATATATGTATTTCATTTATCCCTGTTATCTCTGCCTCCCTCAACCAGAGCGTCTGCTGAATCCCTCCTTCATCGTCAAGGCGCGCAGATCATAGATTCCTGCGCAGGATCTTCTCCATCTTTTTTCCCTTTGCCAGCTCGTCGACCAGCTTGTCGAGGTAACGGATCTCCTGCATCAGCGGCTCCTTGATCTCCTCCACGCGCACGCCGCACACCACCCCTTTGATCCGTCTCCTGTCCGGGTTCGGGCAGGGCGCGTTCCGAAAAAATTCCCCGCAGGGGACGGAATTCCGGACTGCGCCCTCGATCTGCTCCTCGCTGTAGCCGGTGAGCCAGCAGATGATCTCATTGACTTCGCCCTGTGTCCGCCCTTTTTTCTCCGCCTTGGCTACCAATAGCGGATAGATCCTGCCAAAACTCATCGCGTATACTTTTTCATGATCCATAACTGTATTCTCCTCGTGTATATCCTGAAAGGTTCACTGCTGCCGCCCCCATTATAACACACCAGCCATTTTGATGAAATACGCAAAATAATAAAGATCAGTCAGCAGCCTGAAGAACCACATCCCCCTCAGAGATCCCCTTCACGATTTCTATGTGGATCCCATCGCAAAAACCTGTCGTCACCTTTTTTTCAACGACAGTTCCATTCCGTCTGCGCATTTTAACGTACAGGCGCTCTCCGTCGGTGAAAACCGCCCGCTTTGGCACACAGAGCACCCGCTTTGTCTCGTCTGTCAGAAACGTCACCTCACCTGTCATTCCCCCGCCAAGACCTGCCGTATCTCCCTGTATCACCACTTTGACAGTATAGGCATCGCCCTCACTGTCGCTTTTTGAGGCGAAGCTGTCCGTGATCCTGCCCTCATATACTTTGTCCGAATATTCCGGAAACGAGATATTGACAGCCCTCCCCTGGTCGACTGCAAGGTATTCCTCCCCGCGCAGTGTGACCGTCATCGACGCGTTCTCCTGGTCATACAATGTGACAAGCGTGTCATTTTTTTCCAGCGTGTCCCCCGCCTCCACCCGGACAGCCGCCAGGACGCCGCTGTGCTCGGACAGCACACAGTTTCTCACGATACAGGCGTCGAACAGCCGGATATCCCTCAGTGCGGACTGATAGCGCTCCTCCGCCTCCTGCAGCGCATTGTCAAGACTGGCTGTCTGGATCTCGTACCATTCTGACGCCATTTCGGAACCGTAGATCTCTGCATCCCGCTCCATCCCCGCTGCCAGCTTCTCCTTCTCGAGATCCTGCACGATCTGATGATAAGCGCGGGTCGCTTCGCCGACCTCGTACAAAAGCGAGTCGTTTTTCTCCGTGAGACTTTCGATCTGCCCGCTCAGCTGATCCACCATATCCTGCGCAGTCTCCCTCGCATTCTCGTACACCGTATAATAATATGCGTTTTTGTAGCGCTCGCTGTAGTTCTCGTCCACAGCAGCCTGCGCATCCTTCAGATATTTTTGTGCTTTTTCAAGCTCCTGCTGCAGCCGCACAAGCTCCAGCAGGTTTTCGTTGACCTGATCCTGCCTGCGGTCGACGGCTTCCTTTGCCTCGTCTGCCCTTTTTTGGAGCGCATCACATTTGCTGCTGTAGACTACACCCGCATATCTTCCGCCCATCACCTCGCTGTCATATCCCTGCGACGCCTGCAGGCGCAGCTCCTTCTGCCTTGCCCTGAGCAGTTCACACTCCCTGTTCGTCTCAAGTATTTTTCTCTGCAGTGCGCTCCTGGCGCGCTGCGCGCTGTCGGCTGTAATGCGAAAGAGCGCGGTGCCCTTCTGTACCTGCTGCCCGGCGCTGACAAGCACCTCGTCCACCTGCAGCGCCGCTGCTGGCTTATCCGCCTCCGTGTCCGGGCCTAGGTCACTTTTATCCAATCCGCTTTTATCCAGATCAAATATCTGACTTGTCACGCTGACCGACAGGGGCGCCGTCCTTGTGATCCCCGCTGTCAGTGTACGGTATGCTGCTGTGACGTCATGATATGCCATGTCGTCTGCATCCGTGATCCTTGTCCTGTTTCTGATGACACCGAACAGCACCGCGGACACGGTGATCCCTATCCCGGCAGCGATCGCGGCTGTCATGGTAAACTGTGATCTTTTCATTGTGAATCCTCTCTCCCGCCTTCCCCGCTCGGACTGTCCGCATCTTCGTCTGTCACCAGAGTCAACAGCTTTTCCGCGTCGACAAGCCTGTCGCCCTCCCTGTATCCTACCGCTGCCACCATCCCGCTCTCTGCTGCATAGAGTGTCCCGTCTCCCACAAACCGGTCGAAGTCCCCGAGCCTGCGCGCTGCCTGCTCCAGGTCGGACTGTGCGCTTCGCACCGCCCTCTCCTTTTCTTTTACAATGCTTTCATATCTGGCACCTGCACTCTCGCCCTCCGCCTCGGCCCTGCTGCGCGCCTGCTCTGCCGCCAGCAGCTTTCGCTCTAACAATTGCTGGTCCTGCAGTATCTCTTTTTGCAGGGCGTATATCTTTTCCGTCTTTTCCGTGATCTGCCGGCTGGAATCCTCGAGCTGTCCGAGAAATGCTTCGTATGACTCCCTTGCCGCCTGAAAGTCCCGGGCGGCATCGACCTGGCTGGTCACAAAGCGCTCCCTGGCTTTCTCCATCTGCTGTTTTGCCCTGTCGTACGCCCGCGTTATCTCCGCTCTCCGGCGCTGGTGATCATCGTCTGTCAGCGCGGTCTGCAGCTGGTAGATCTCCGTCAAAAGCGTCTCGATCTCAAGGAGCTTTGCCACCTTCCCGGTGTTTAGCTCCGCGAGCGCATTGTCGTAAACGGTCTGGGCGAGCGCTGTGTCAAGCAGGGCTTCATTGTGGGAAAGCCCCGCCGAGAGCACCTCGATGTGATAGTCGGTCTGCGCCTTCATCAGTGTCCTGTGCGCGTCGGTCTGCGCGCGGGTCAGCATCTTTCTGACATTCGCCGCACTATCCTGTGAAAAGCGGCACACCGTATCACCGGCATTGATATGCTGTCCCGCCGCCACACAAATTTCCTCGATCGTCAGATACGCGCCGTCCGTTCCGGCAAAAATGTCCTGACCGCCGATGTCCAGGCCGTACATCGGATGCGCCTGCCCGCCCTGTCGGGTCTGATACGCGCCGGCACTGCACTGTACCGTGTCATCGCGCGCAGCATCTCCAAATGTCACTGTGGCTGTCAGACCGGGATCGACCGCGCCGGCACCGTCCCCTGGAGATATGATCACCAGACTGCACACCGCCGTCCCGATGCCGGGTACCACCACAGGCTGGATCGCTGTGACTACACCGTCAATGCTGCCATATCCTTCGATCGTCACGGCTGCCGCCGCCCCCACAGAAAGCTGCTCCGCGTCCGTCTCTGGCAAAGTGACGGACACGAACTGCTCCCCTGGATCACTGTATGCCAGGATCAGACCACCGCCGGCGATCTCCTGTCCTGCCTCCGCGTATATCTTTGCGACCGTTCCAGCCCGCTCTGTATACAGATAACCGTCCCCGACGCTCTCCTCAAACAATTCCCTGCTGCTGACCGCCTCATCCCTTGCCTCCTTTTGCTGCTCAAGCTCCTCGGCAAGGGTGATCAGGAAGACGTCATGATCGCTCTTTGCGGTCTGTCCCTTCGCCACGGTCAGTTCGTACAACGCCTCTGCCTGAATGCTGCCCTTCTGCTGCGCGATCTGCGCATCCGTAAGACGCTGTTTTGCCTGCTCATACTGGTTCAGCAGTTTTTGGAGTTTCAGCTCCGCTCCCTCGATCTCCCGCTGATACGCCTGTTTTGCCTGCTCGTACTCCTGTTTTGCCTCAGCCGCCTCCTCCTGCAGCAGCGCGATCGACTGGAGGATCCACTGGCGGTCGCTCTGCACCTGATCTTTGTTCCCGGACAGCCGGCTGAGCTCCTCCTGTGTCACTGCGTAATACTTGCTGCGCTGCGTGCACAGGTCATACGCATCCTCGTAGGCTTTTTTCAGCGCCTCGATCTGATAATCCTCACGGAATGTATCGTTCTCCACCGCACGATAGTACGCGCTGTACGCTTCCTGTGCCCTCTCACAGTCCTGCTCTGCCTTTGCGAGCTGCATTGCGAGCCGTGTCAGCGCATCCTGGTAGACCTGCGGTGCGTGCTCCGCCTCGAGCACTGCTGTATCATATGTATATTTTGCCTGTATTTTTTCCTCCCCCGCCGAGATCACCCTGTTCCGATACGCCAGGTCCGTGCGCTGAACCGCTCTCTCGAGCTTCGCGCGCGCTTTTTGGATGCTCTCGTCCGTAAACTTTATAAACGGCTCCCCCGCCGCCGCGGTGTCTCCCGCCGAGAGGTACACGTCCTCCACACAGAGTCGGGTGTCCTCCGGAAAATCGATGGCGAAGGTCACTGTATCCGCTCCGATCTTTGTCACCCCTGTCGCTGTGATGATGCCTTCCCCTTCGCCGGCAGCGATCTCCATGTCCGCATCTTCTGAGCGGATCTTCTGTCGATCTTTCCGCATCACCCCAAAATATCCCAGACCTCCCGCCGTCAGCATGACAGCCAGTGCTGCTATCCCTGTCCTTCTCCAATAACGTTTCCTGTCTCTTCTCATTTTGCGCTCACCTCACAAATCCCGATGATTTTATCTTTTCCAATGCTGCCTTTTTTATGAATCGAGATCAAAGAATGGATCGACACAAATTGATGGATGAAAAAAATCATCACGTTTACAGTGGAAAATTTGCCCTGAATGTGTTAGATTTAAATCGAGCAGATCTGGCAACGGACGAGGACAGAATGTGGAAGCTAGTACACCGTTTTTTAATTCCTCCTATACCAAGCACTCGCTATTTGCATCATTGCCGCGTTGTCGTCAGTCAACGATGCCACCGCATCGCCTCCTTCCTCCGCCTTGCACTGATACAAATATCAAGCACTTTGTATACGAGGATTAAGAAAACGGTGTACTAGACCACTGGACTCGTCTGTTCAAAGCAAGTACGTGGGAGGAGATTAAAATGATCGCAACAGATAATGAATATCTGCAGGAAGCATCGAATACCCTGTTTGACCTCAATGCCGATTTCAATGTCAGGGAGCGCTGCCGTAACCGCGAAGAATATTACAATGTTCTCAGAACATTTGAGAGCGAGATCGATCTCATGAAAGAGGAACTGGCACAGTCGAAAAGTGAACTCGTTCTCTCTAAAAACGAACTGACCCAGTCGAAAAATGAACTCGTTCTCTCTAAAAACGAACTGGCCCAAAAAGATTTGGAGATCCAAAAACTGCAGGCGGAGCTTGCCCGCATGAGATCTGATCAGAATGCTTAAAACAACTGCCTGCGCATTGTCAGCACAGGCAGCCATAAGCCGGATCCTGTCAGACAGACACGCGCTGACGCACATACTTCGGGGCTGCACCGAACTTTTTCTTGAATGCGCGGCTGAGATGAAACTCATCATAAAATCCAAAGTTGACAGCGGTTTCCCTCAGTGTGAGTTCCGCGTTGTTCTGCAGTGCCTGATACACCATATCCAGCTTCTGTTCCATCTGCCACGCGTAGAAGGTTTTGCCGTACACGGTCTTGAACCGCTTATTCAGGGTTTTTTCGCTGACGTAAAATCTCCGGGCAATATCCGAGACGGAATAAAAAACTTCGGGACTTGACTGCAGAAACTGTGCGATCTTGTTGACGAAGGCAAAATGCTGTGTGTTGACCGCTGCCGCCGACTCCTGCTCGCAGATCTCGCACAGCAGCAGATCGAACAGGCATGAAAGTCTGTTCGATCTATGGATCGTGTCCCGCCAGCAGACTGCGATCATCTCGGAAAAATATTTGCTGACTTCAATAGTGCTGCCGCAGTGTATGACCGTCGGCAGCACAACAGAATTTTCCTCTGTCCTGGCAGCTTCTGGCAGCTCCACTGCATGATCTCCGGGGACATCCTCCACATGCAGATACATGTTGCGCGAATTGGGACTGCACAGCTTTGTCCCGTAATGATGCAGCTGCGCAGGCAGGATTACCACGTCGCCCTTTTGGATCGGGTATGTTTCGCTGCGGACGTCATGTTCCAGCGTGATCTCCCATTCCCCTTCGAGGATATACAGAAAATCATGCTGCTTCATGACACGGTTCGGATGCAGTATGGGATTGACATATGTATTGTAGTTTGCCTCCACGATCCTGCGCTGTGCAGACAGTTCAAACGCGTACTCCATAATCGTCTCCTTCGACCTTTACAGACAGTTTTTTCTTTTACCCGGAACTCGAGCGTGGGAATGGCCTTCTCCTCTACTCGCGCGCCGGGCACCGTCAGCTTTTGCTGACATTCTCCCGCTGCACGGGTCTGTGCATTCGAGTAGGGGAATGGCCTTCTCCTCTACTCGCGCGCCGGGCACTCGTCAGCTTTTGCTGACATTCTTCCTCTGCGTGCCCGTGTGCATAAAAAACTGCCCAAAAATAGCATTGCGGCTTGCGCAGGATATTTCTGAACAGTCATTAAGCTCTTATTCATTTTGTATTGTATCCTGCATGAACTGAATCTATCATACCACATGTCATGCCGGAATGTAAGGGCAAAGTGCTGCAATATCAGATCCGCGTCCAGACCTGCATTTCCCCCTCGCCCCTGTTCGCCCACGCATAGTAGGGGATCCAGGTCAGGGAGACGGGCTCGTACGCTGTCTTTGTGTGTGCAAAGTACAGCTTTTGGCACTGCACCTTTTGCTGCCGCCAGCCCTGCGCCCTGATGGTGATCACAGACTCCCCGGCGATCTGCTGCTCCTGCGTCTCGAACCGGGCATTCCCATCCATTTTCAGCAGATGCAGATCCTTCCCGTTGTCCGCCTCCTCCAGGCAGTACACGATCGGTCCCCGCTGTACAGCCGCCTTTCCGATCGTCTCGCGCACTCTCGAGTCCGCCTCGATCACCTGTACTTCCATAGGGAATTCGATCTGTATGGTATCTGACGCCCACGTTCTGGTGATATACAGATAGCCATTCTTTTCCTCCCTGCTGGCGCTGTCTGCATCGTCAATGCCTGTGATCCTGTACTCCGCGCACCAGTCCGGTATGCGCAGCGCGATCGTGAAGGTCTCCGGCGCCCCGCATTCCACCCTGATGCTGACGTTGCCGTTCCAGGGGAAACCGGACTGGATCTCAATCTTTGCCATGCCGGACTGCAGCTGTCTTTCCATGCGGACGCCCATATACAGGTGGACAAATACGGTGTCGTCCGTCTCTGTAAACACATACGATCCGATGGAACTGATCAGCCTGGCAAGATTGGGCGGACAGCAGGCGCAGCCAAACCACTTCTGCCGAACCGGTTTCACGTGTTCTTTCCGGCTGTCCTTATGGCATGCCTCCGGAACCACTTCCAGCGGATTCACGTAGAAAAAGCTGGTTCCCTCCAGTCCCATGCCGCCCAGGACTATATTGTAGAGCTCGCGCTCCATGACATCCGCATACTTCGAGTCCGGACGCATCCGCAGCATTCTCTGCGCGAAGAAGATCATTCCGATAGATGCGCAGGTCTCCGCATACGCCGTGTCATTGGGCAGATCGTAGGCAAAGGAAAACGCCTCGCCGATGTGTGTGCCGCCGATCCCGCCGGTGATGTACATCTTCGTCTGCGTGATATCGTCCCAGAGCTGCTCGCAAGCCGTCCACAGCGCCTCGTCCGATGTGAGTCTTGCAAAGTCCGCCATTCCCGAATAGAGATAGACTGCCCTCACCGCATGTCCCGTCGCCTCGGACTGCTCCCGCACCGGGAGGTGTGCCTGATGGTACTGATAGCGAAGTTCTCCCTGCTGGTCCGCGCTCACCGGGTGCTCCGTGTCAAAGTAATACGGTCTCCTGCCCCTCTCATTGACAAAGTACAATCCCAGATCCCGGTATTTCTCCTCCCCCGTCACCTCATACAGCTTTGCCAGCGCCATCTCCGCGATCTCATGCCCCGGATATCCGCGCAGTCTGCCCTCCTCAGAACCGATGTGCGCCGCAACACAGTCCGCATACCGGCACGCCGCCTCCAATAGCCTGTTCTTTCCCGTGGCGCGGTAGTACGCCACTGCCCCCTCGATCAGATGCCCCAGGCAGTACAGCTCATGGTGGTCGCGCAGGTTGGTGAAGCGCTTGCTGATATCGTTGATGATGTAAAATGTGTCCAGATAACCGTCCGGCTGCTGGGCGCGGCACACGATCCCGATCGCCTCGTCAGCGGTTGCCTCCAGTTCCGGATCCGGGTACTGTTCAAGGATATACGCCACCGCCTCGATCCATTTCGCAAAGTCACTGTCCTGAAATACAAAGCCGTAAAACTTCTGTTCCGGCTTCCCGGGATCCTCCGGCCAGACGCAGAAACCGTTGGTCGTGTAGACCGGCTGTACATAATCCGCCTCCTGCTCGCGCTTCTGGTTGATCGCGCCAGCCACCTTGAAATTGTGCATACAGTAGCTGGGCTGTGCATCTGCAACCCTGTCGTTGAGCGCCTCCCACTGGTACGGGATCACGGTGTCGCGCACCAGCCCGATCTCCTTCTTCCAGAAAGCATCCGTGACCTGAACCCTGTCCAGGCCGACTCCGTTTGAAAAATTTTTACCCTCCATCACGCAAACCCCTTCCTTTCGCAGTTGTTCTTTTCTAAAATGATACCTGCTGCGCGCCATTTTGGGAATTGATAAAAAGGGCAAGTCCATGTACGATATGGTAAGATCCTGATCAGGAAAGAACAAAGGCATCACTGCATTCCCCCATATCAACCACCTTCGCCGCCGGATGATCTGCCAGTATCTTTCCGACGCCTCTGTGCGTGACCAGGATCACGGATTCATCAAATTTTTCATCTGCAGCCAGGCAAATCACACACTGCGCAGCTGATCACAGCCTGCCTCCGGCACATAGCAGAACAGGCAGAACAAGCCCTCCTCCTGCCGGATCTCCATATCGCCGCCGTACTTTCTTGCGATCTCCTGTATGCTGCGCAGGCCGTATCCGTGGTTGACGCTATCCTGCTTCGTCGTCTCCGGCAGACCGCCCGCCAGCTGTCCCGCAAAGGGATTGCGGACCTCGACGGACAGGATCCCCTTCGCCGCACGCGCGCACAGATCGATCCGCTTACCGTCCGAATCGAGCGCCGCGCACGCCTCGATCGCATTGTCGAGCGCATTGGCAAACAGCGCGCAGAGATCCGGTTTTTCGAAAGGCAGTTCCTTGGGAATGTCCACCTTCGCATAAAAAGCGATCCCCCGCTGGCGCATCACGCTCTCCTTCGCCGTCAGCACGGCGTTCACCGTGGCATCACCCGAGTAGGACAGCACCTTCTCGAGCGCAGGGTTCTCGATCATTTTCCGGATATAGCTGTCCTTTTCCTCCGCCGGGAGGGACAGCAGCACCTGCAGATGATTCGCCAGGTCATGCCTGATCCTGCGGATCTCAAACTGCTGCTGTTCCATTGCCTCGTAATATTTTCTGTTGTGCTGCGCCAGCGCATTTTCCCGCTCCAGCAGCTGCTGCCTGTTGAGCGTGAGCATCACCCACAGATTCCCCACAAAAGAAACTACTACCACCAGGAGCAGCACCGTACTCATCGGTATATAGTCTATATTTATGCGCAGAATATTCATGCGCCGATCCTGATAGAGCAGGATCAGCGCACACATGATCCCCATCGGCGGAACGCACAGCATCAGCAGCAGTCTCCACAGCGGCGGTGATAGCTCGAAATCCCGCCCCGGACGGTAATGGCGGACTCCCATGTACAGCAGGATCACCGCCAGCGCGCGATACCCAAAGTAATACACCCCGTACTCTTCCGTCACATTGTGCAGAAAATACCAGACACAGTTGTCAAACAATGCGTTCAGCGCGAACATCACGCTGGCGAGCATCACGCCGACTGTCAGCCGTTTCAGCCGCGAACCGCGGCACGCATTCCAGACACCGATCAGGAAAAACAGCAGCGTCGGCGGAAAATTGTCCGGGTCTCCCATAAAGATGACCATGTAGACCAGCAGCCAGCAGCTGACCAGCAAAAGCAGGCGCCGCCACCAGCCCTTTCGGATCTCGATCAGGCACGACACCATCGCGTAGAAGATCACTCCCACGCCCAACTCCGCCAATAAGATAAAAACACGAAACATATCGATCTGTCCCCTTTTGTCACACTTTTCCATGCAGCATATTCCCGCTACATCAGCATCGCCCTCGCAAGGCTCTTCACCGCCTCCTCCTTCAGTGCCCTGCTGACGGGCAGCCTCCTCCCCGCGACTGCCACGTGGTCTGTCCCGATCTGTGACACCTGCTGCGGGTTCACGAGATAGCGCTGGTGGATCCGGACGAACCGCCCCGCAAGCGCCTGCTCAACCTCGTCGAGCTTCGCATAATAAGAATACTCCTTCCCGCCGCACACACAGACCACTTTTCGCTTGTCACTATAAAAAAAGTCGATCGAACTGAGCGGAAAGCGAAACGTCCCCTCCGCATTTTTCATCAGATACATCTCGTTTCTCCTTTGATCCAGCTGTGTGCGCACACGCCTGACCACCTCCAGAAGGCGCTCCGCGTTCGCCGGCTTCATGATATAATCCAGGGCATTGACCTTGTAGCCGTCAAACACATAGTCGGCATACCCGGTCACAAAGACGATGATGATCTCCGCGTCAAATCTTCGGATCGCCTCCGCCGCCGCCATACCGTTGAGCCCTGCCATCTCCACATCGAGAAACAAAAGATCGATCTCCCCGGGGTGGTTCTCCAGCCAGCGCACCGCCCCCGCCCCGGTCGAAAACTCGTACACGATCTTTTCTGCCTCCTCCATCAATATCTTTTCAAGCTGCAGACGCAGTGCATCCCTAGCGTCCACAGAATCGTCACAGATCGCTATCCGCAGCATACTCTCCACCACTCCCCATCACAAATTTTTATCCGCACTTCCAATATCTTTATTGTACCACGTTTTTGAGTCCTGCGTCAGAAACGTTTTGCAATTTTTTACATGAGCCCTGCAAAACGTTACAAAATTTTCACGCAGCTGCAAAACGTTACATCGGGCGCGCCAAAAATTACACGGCAGATTCCGCGATCCCCCGGCTGTGCTATGCTTATTTCAGAAAACAAAAACAGGACACCCGCGATGCCTGTCTGACCGGATTAACGAATTAAATCAAAAAACGAAAACAGGTATCAAACAAGGTGTGCATGATCAGAATGGAGGTTTACTTATGTTATATGTCAAGAATCTGCGCAAATCTTATCAGTCAGGAAACAAGTCCTACTCCGTGTTGAAGGGCATCGACCTGTCCGTTGCCAGCCAGGAGTTTGTCGCTGTGATGGGTCCTTCCGGTTCCGGCAAGAGCACGCTGCTCAACTGCATATCGTGCTATATCCCGTTTGAGGAGGGCGAAATCTCGCTGGGCGGACAGAACCTGAAAGGGCTTGGCGAGGACGCCCTCGCCAGGATCCGCAATGAAAAGCTGGGCTTTGTCTTTCAGGACTTCATGCTGCTCGACGGGCTGACCGTGCGGGAAAATGTACTTGTCCCGCGCATCATCAAGGACAGGGTGGAGCCGGAAGCCGAACAGCTTGCGGACGCTCTCCTATCCCTGTTTGGCATCGCCCACATCACTGACAAATACCCTGCCGAGATCTCCGGCGGCGAACGCCAGCGTACAGCGGTGGCAAGGAGCCTCATCAACAAGCCGCTCATCATTCTGGCTGACGAGCCGACCGGCAACCTCGACAGCAAGTCGAGCCGCACTGTCATCGAGGCGTTTGAGAATGCCAGACAGCAGCTCGGCGCCACGATCTTCATGGTGACGCACGACAGCTACGCCGCATCGTTCTGTGACCGCGTGATCCTGTTGAAGGACGGCGTAGTCTACAACACCCTGCAGAAGCAGGAGGACAGAAAAGAGAGCCAGGGCGCTTTCCAGGACCGGCTGCTTGTGGAGATCAAGGAGATGAGCAGTGTGTAAACTGCGAGTGATCGGCGCTCTTCTGTCTCCCAAAAACGGTACCACGAACATAAAAAATATAAAATAAATAAAAGAGGATGCTATTATGATGACAATGAATCAATTAGAAAATAAACTGCGCAGAGCAGACCGCAAGCAGGCTGTCCTCTATCTGTTCTGCAACTTTGTGTCTCTTCTGCTGATCACCGCCTACTCTGCCATGATGTTCTCCCCGACAGTGCTGCTGGTGCTGCCCGAAGGCGGGGACAGCCGCAAGCAGATGGTCGCGATCTTCGTGCTGGCGCTCTTTGGCTGTGTCGTCTTTACAGTCTACGCGTCCAATCTGTTCTTCCGCAAGAAATCCAGACAACTCGGTGCGCTCATGGCGCTCGGCGCCTCCAGAAAGCGGCTTGCACCCGGATTATTCCGGGAAGTCGTCCTGCTCAGCGGCGCCTCCTCGCTGCTTGGCATCATAGCCGGTCTTCCCTTCGTGTATCTATTGTGGGGCGGTTTTCGCCTGTTCATCGTGGACAGCAAGGAAATGCAGCTGCGGCTGGATCTTAAATGCCTGTATCTGTCGGCGGTCTTCTTCGTGATCGTGGTCGCCTTCTCCTGCGTGACAGCCTGCCGCTATCTGAAAAGGACAAACATCATCGACGTGATCCACGAGGAACACAAAAACGAGCCCGTGAAAAATCTGGGCAGATGGTGCGGTCCTGTCGGTCTGATCCTGATCCTCGTCGGCGCTGTCTGCGGCTTTCAGGCACCCAGCGTATACATGAAGCTGTTCAGCCGATATCCGACTGCCCTGATCAATCTCCTCTATGTGCCTGTCTTTGTGGGACTCTACATGGTGATGCTGCACACCGTTGTCCACGGCTGGCGCTCACACAGGAAGGATCCATACCGCAATATCATCGCGAGGAGTATGATGAAATTCCAGGGAAAACAGACCGTCAACAACCTGCTCGTCAGCACTGTGCTGATCGCCGGCAGTGCCTTTGCGATCTTTTACCTCCCGATGATGGGCATGGGGCATATCCTGGACGTCAATTCGCGCCCCTTTGACTACTATTACCACTACCGCATGGATCAGACGATACCGGAACAGGAAGAGATCGCGGCGCTTGCAGCAGATTACGGGCTTTCCATCAGGGATTTCAGGAGCTGTCCCTATCTCATACTCGGCAGGGACGGCATCATGGAGATCGAGGAAGGCAGATCCTTCCACGACGAGTACGTCTATCTGGCAGGAAGCGTCAATGTTCTCCCGGAATCCGGATATTCTGCCCTCACCGGCGTACCGATCACGGTCAGCCCCGGGGAATATCACATTGTCTCGACCACGGAGGAAACGGACACTTACTTCTATTCAACCGATATCACGTTCATGATCAATATGGTGACGCGGGACGCGATCCCAGTCCGGTTTGCAGGTTATACACACTTTGACCTTCTCGCCGGCTCCCCCGGATTTTACGTCCTCGACGACGCGGACTACGAGACGATCGCCAGCGGCATCACACCTGATTGGCAGGGAACGATGAACCTTTTTAACACCGACGGCACGGACAGCTACGACTTTGCACAGGACTTTTTTCACATGCTGGTCTCGTCGTTCGGACCGGAGTGCGAATACGGTTATTACTACGACAGGGTACGCAAGATCGCCCTGGACGAGGCGGGCGAAGTCTACTGGGGCGATACCGATCAGATGACCCGTCTGGACTACGACAACTGCGATGCGAGCGACTTCCGCCTCTACTGGACTTATATGCCCAAGAGCCGGATCATGGACCAGAATGACTTCCTGCAGACCTTCGCCGTGTATCTGATGATGTTTTTGTTCATCTCCATCATCTGTATGCTTGCCGCGCTGATCATCAGCTACACGCGGTGCATGACCATCGCCCTGAACAACCGCTATGTCTTTGACGACCTGCGGCGCCTGGGCGCCTCCCCCGCATTCCTCAGGCGCGAAGTGCGCAGTCAGGCGGGCAATGTGTTCAAGATCCCCTCGCTGGTCGGCATGGGTGCCATGTATTTTCTGTACATCCTGATCATGTTCGGCAACGACAGCTGGCTCTCCTCCGGTGAGCTCGCTGGGCTGGGCGCCTGTCTGGCGATCCTGTTGCTGATGGGTGCGGTCTGCCACACAGTCTACCGCTATACGGTGCGGAAAATGTGCGCGGAGCTGGAGATCTGATCTTCTATACCAAAATTTTTCGGACTGTCGGCTTTCTTCGACAGTCCTTTTCTTGCGACGCAATGTATCAGGTGATAGAATCGATATGTTAAAGAGAGGTATGCAGGGCAGTCATCAGCTGGCTGACACACAGCTAGCGGGATGCCATTGTATATTGTCTTGTATTTCCAATAAAGTATGCTTCCTTTCCCGATTGTGTCCTCAGTATACCATATCGCCTGTCTGTGCGCAACAGGAACGTCACAGGCTGTGATCCGCGGCGCCCCACGACGTGTGACTGTTCACGATATTTATGTTTACATTTCCAATATCATATGTTATACTACAATTCCAAAAAATCAAACAAAGGAGGATTTTCAACAATGAACGATTACAGTATCCAACATAAGAAAGCGTGGGAATACGATGCCTACGAGTTCTGGGTGAATCACGGGGGCACACCCGCTGAACGCGCCAAAATGGACTTGGAAGATCCCATAGGCATGTTGAGAAAGTATGCCGGCTATTTCGATACCTACAGTGGTCTGAAGATCGCAAATATATGTGGTTCCTGCGGGAAGAAAGCTGTTCCCCTTGCGATTCTGGGCGCGGAAGTCACTGTCTTTGACATTTCAGAAGACAATCGGAAATATGCACTTGAAGTCGCAGCTGCCGCGAATGTAGACCTGCATTTTGAAGTATGCGACATCCTCGAGATCGACATCGCAAAGTACGGAAACTCCTTTGACATAGTGTTCATGGAAGGCGGCGTACTGCACTATTTCCATGATATCGATGCATTCATGAACATCATGCACTCATTGCTGAAAGAACAAGGTCAAATGATCTGCAGCGACTTCCACCCATTCACCAAAATCTCCGATATACTGAATCTGGAACAACCGACAATGAGTTACTTCTCAACAGAAATCTTTGAGGGCGAAATGGCACATGCCCGGTTTTATGAGCCATCGATCCGCGAACAGATCCCCAAGTGCAGTTATAGAAAGTATACCATCAGTGAGATCATCAACTCCGTGATCAACAGCGGCTTCACACTCATGAGATTCGACGAACACCCCTCATGGACAGACGAGAAGATCCCCGGAGAATTCACGGTTATAGCGCGCAAACAGTGATCCTGCCGCCGCTTCACGGTATTCCGGTATACAAAATACTGTGAAGCGAGACCGGCACGCACAGGGAACTGCCCGGCGCGTGCCGGCAAAATGCACTCAACCAATACAACCGTTCTCAACTACGATGACCCGACTGCAAAAATCCAACGATTTCAGTCTATGCGATACAAATATCGTCAGTTTACCCTGTATCAATCTATCATACTGCTGATACAGTGCCCTTTCAGCCACAGGATCAATATTCGAGTCAGGTTCGTCAAAGATGTAAAGATCCTTTTCCGTATACAATGCGCGGGCAATCGCGATCTTCTGCAGCTGTCCTCCCGACAAAGCGATCCCCTTGTCATTTGTTTTTGGTCCCAGTTTCGTGTTCATTTTATCGTGCAGCTGTTCGATCAAGTCTGCCAGCCCCACATCCGCTGCTACTTTTTGTAACTTTGCATCCTCTTCCGCGTTCGACAATGCGATATTTTCCTTGATCGAAAAATCAAGAATGTTAAAATCCTGAAGCACAACCCCCATTTTGGCATAGTACTTTTCCAAATTGAATTGCGCTATGTCAATATCGTTCACCAAAATCTTTCCTTCTGTCGGCGTGTATAAACCACACAGCAGTTTGATGATCGTCGTTTTTCCGGATCCGTTGATCCCCACCAGCCCCACCTTCTCCCCCTGATCCAGGCGAAAGGAGAGATTTTTCAGAACATAGTTCTCACTGCCCGGATACGAGAAGGAAACATTTTGGAACTCAACAGATACGATATTTCCGATCTCCATATCCGCTCTCGAATCAGCCGGATACGCCAGCGTCTTAACGACAGGCTTCATATAGTTGAGCATCTGGCTGCCTGTCATGATACTGTCGCCTATGCTGTTCAGTATGGAACTACAGCGCAGCAGCAGTGTATTCAGAGACATAAACAACCCGATATCCATCTTCCCCTGAAACAATAAAACTGTATTGTATACAAAACCGGCATACATCGTCAGATTTCCAAAGGCATCTGCCACGCAGCCATGCCCACACGAAATATGGTTCATTGCGCTGAACTGCATAAAAGATTCCTTGTTATACTGTTCCAACTTGTTCTCTATCTGCGTTTCCATATGATACGCCCTGATATCCTTCTGTCGGGACGCATCGAATTTCAACGAATTCAGCCAACGATACCTTCTGTTTATGGGAAACAATTGATTAAAAAAAACTTCAAGCTTCTCGTTCAATTTGGTATTGATCAAAAACTGTACGCCGAATCCGGACGCCAGAAAAAGAACCAATAGCGGAAATTTAAATAAAAGAAACCCTCCTCCAAGCAGCAGGACAACACTCTGGCATACAATCGAAACTGCCGCCTTCATCAAGTTTTCCACGGCTTTGTAATTTACAAGGGCAAAATGTGCGCCGGAATGCAGATTCAGGAATTCGGAATCCTGCATGTACGCATACTGAATATGGGTAAATTTTTCTGCCAGCATCCGTTCCAACCGAAAATTGACTTGTGAGCACGTTGTCTGCACAAGTTTTTCCATCACACATTCCATATATTCACATACACCTTTTATGACAAGAACCCCCGCGATCAGCCCAAAACTGCCTGATATTGCAGCTGCAGGCGTCATTGCATTCATTAAAAGGATCGGCGAAAAAACAGAACACAGTACAAGTGATATATTCGCAACAATGCTGCCTGCAAATACCACACCTGTTTTTACCGTGCATGCCTGCGTCAGCATTCTTGACGTGTCAAATAAAAACTGTATTTTTTTCATTCGGACTTCCCTTCTCTATGTGGTTCCTATATCCTGTTTTCCTGCATATCCACCAAGGTACAAAACCTGCCCTTGTTTTTCAGCAAGTCTTCCATTTTCCCATCCTCAGCCAAAGAACCGTTTTCCAGCACCAGTATTCTTTCAAATTGATCGAGCATCTCCAGTCTATGTGTCACAACGATCACAGTCTTGTCCTGAAACAAGTCCATGATCAGTGTCATGATCTTTTTCTGCGCACCGGGATCCAGGCTTGAAGCCGGCTCGTCTAAAAGTATGGTATCCGGATTTTTATACAGCAGTCGGGCAAGCAGCAATCTCCTGCTCTCGCCCCCGGACAACTCTATGCCTGTATCGGAAAACAATTTGTCGATACATTCTGTAAGCGGCACGCCCTCCTTCCTAAACTTTTCCATCAACCCGACCTGTTCCAAAACCTGAACAGCTTTACTGTGGTCAATCGCAGCATCACCTGCCGTTACATTCTCCTCAAGTGTAAACGGATAAGCAGCTGCGTCCTGAAACAACACGCCCAGATTTTTGTCGATATCGCCGCTTTGTATCATATTCCCATTATGCACAATGCATCCTGTGTAATTTTTGTATAACCCTGTCATACATTTGATCAAAGTAGATTTTCCGGCTCCGTTGAGTCCCACCACTGCAACCTTTTCCCCTCTTCTGATCTGAACATTCAGATTTTTGAGGGCAAACTCATTTCTATTCGGATAACAGTATGAGATGTTCTTCAGATCCCACTCTATCCCATCCGCTGAATGCTCCTTATCATGAACTGCCGGCTCACGGTGATCTTCTGTGTGATCGTAAGCCGAAAAGCCCTCTATCCCGCTCGTATTTCTTGCAAATAACACGATGCTTTCAGTGAGTCGAAACAGCGTATTTCCCACGGTGAACAACAGAAAAAAGGCTGTAAAGACGCTCGAAGCATTCATTTTATTGAGATAAGAATCCTTATATACAAAGTACATATACAACAGCGAGAACACAAAAAACAATATATGTTCGAAAAAATATCTCTGTGTGAACTTACGCCTGCATACCTCACCATCCAGACAAGTCATTTTATCAAATAGCGATACCAGTTTTCTTTTTAAGATCTCCCACTCTCTAAGTACCCTGATCTCCTTGGCATACTGAGTCGAACTGACAACGTCCAAAATATAATTCGCGCTTCTGTCCATTACATTCTGTCGTGCGACGGCTTCTCTCTCGACCGCGATCTCTTTCTTGATACTATGCCAGAGGATCAGCATCCCCAGCAGCCAAAGCCCTGTATTATGGATCTGGATCAGCATAACCCAGGAAAACAGCAATGATACTCCCAGCCCGTGCATTTTAAAAAGCTGCTGCATCATCGCTCCCACGCCGGCTTTGCTTGTATCTGCCATATGAAGGATATACTGGTTTTCTCTCCAGAAACGTTCATTTTCAGTCGTTTCATAATCGATCGCAAATAGTTTCCTATGAAGTTTGCGCTGCACGTAAGATCTCGCTTTTGTTATGCAGTCATCCATCGCAAAGATGCATTGATTCATTACGATCCTGGCGCCTGTCGAGATGACAAAAAATGCGATACATAGAGCGATACCGCGCTTGAGAGACCAGTCCCCTTCGCTTGTTGACCACGAGGCGATCTGATCAAAGAAAATGATCGGCAGTACGCTCTCCACCGCCACCGTGATGGCATATGCTATCGTAATGCGCCAATATTCAGGCGCTGCCTTTTTAATAAAGGAAACTGTACTCCAATATTTCATTTGTTTACCCTATCTCTGCACTTTCTTTCGTTTTTTAATACTGACATCATTTATTTATTCTACCATACCTCCTCCCTGCCCACAAGTAAGGAACTGCAAGAAAACAACAGGTTGCTGACATCGACTGTGCGGTTTTATCGACAATCAGGCGCGTCCTATGCCGGCTGTCAGGTACTTTACGAAATGAAAACAGTGTGCTACAATAAAGCTCATCCCGCGCTCTTGTCACGGCATATTCGAAGGTCGTTTTGCGGAATCAGAACAGGGGGTATCTATCAATGAATTTTGAGAACGAAAGAGACTACATCATGCGGATGATCAAGGAAATGGTACGCGTATTATTTTCACTGCTTTTCATATAAAACATTTGTGTGACGCATTTTGATCCCAGTGTAAGATGAGATTCCAAGTGACCGTGTTCCATCCGGATTGTGCCTGCAAACAGCTATGAGACCACACAAGGAGGTATCAGACCATGCGCAAATTGAACAAGATAAAAGCAACCTATACGACACTGGCAGTGCTGCCGCTTGCGGTCTCTCTGACAGCCTGCCAGTCAGCTGTTTCACAGCCTGAGACGCAGCCCGAAAGTTCCTTTGCCGGCGCAGCGCAGCAGGAGACATCGCCGGGATCACTGCCTGAGACCGCGGAGACCGCCGCAGACAACGGCGACACAAGCAGTGAACCGATCCTGATCTACACGGGCATACAGGCGACAGTCTCGGAGCACGATGCGGATTATCCGTATTACGCGGAATTAGAAAAATATTTAGACGAAAAACAGTTTGTGCTCATGAGGATCGCGCATAAGAGCCAATCCGAACTTTACAAGGGCGACGAAACGCTGGAGTGGGATGAGCAGGACTGGGATCTGGTGTACCCTCTGGGTCAGATCAGTTACTATGACTGCGGCTACGGCAAGATTGATTATGACAACGACGGCACACCGGAAATCTTTTACCGCACGATCGACAGCGCAAAGCGGCTCACGGCAACGCTCTACCAGACAGACGATGCGGCAGAACAGATCACGGCAGAATGCGATCTCCTGGACATGTTTCACGACACACTGCCGCAGGAGGGCACCGTGCAGCAGTTGTGGTTCAGACAGTTCGGGGAAAATATTGTGACTTTCCGACTGCTGCGGCTGCGTGACAGCGAAGAATTTGTCCTGTGCAGTGACCTTGTAACTGTTGACGAAAAGACCACCAGATGCACCCGCTTAGAGACGCGCAGCCTGACTGTCACGACTGAACTTTCAGACGATATCGAGTACGCTTCTGAGCGGGATATTTTTCAGGAACGCATCTTAAATCTCTCAAAGGGTGAGGGGGAAGCGTTTCAGAACCTGCGCCGGGAACAATTGATGCAGTACCAGGAAGAGCGGCTGATCGATCCTGCGCTCGAGACTTTTGGTCTGCCAACAGGGCTGTCTGATCTTCTCAAGGAAGTACTTGCAGACACACAGCGATATACCTATAACTGGGACACGGAAGCGCTCTCTGTCTACGAGGATCAGGCGCATCGGCTGACAGCAGAACAGGTGCAGACATACCTCGGTGACGCATTCCCGGATTACTACAGTTGGGGCCAGATCACATGCGCATACCTGGTGGATCTGGACAGGGACGGCCAGGAGGAATTGTCACTGTTTTATGACTCCGGCGGCACTGCGGGATTTGCAGATATGGATATCTGGCGGCTGACAGCGGACAGTGATCCGGAACTTCTGCACACATTTCCCATGCAGCGCGGAACAGCGAGACTGCTCGACTACGAAGGCGCTTACTGTTTTGTCGCCCGCCATTACAATTTTTATACCGGGGAGACAACCGGATTTTATGTTTTAACCGCAGATACGGACAACACCCTGCAGCTTTACAGCCTGAACCTGGAAAATAAGGAAAACAAAAAGCGCTGGATCGAGACTTACCGTAACGGAAACATGGAGCCCCGCCTGGAACAATCTCTCGCCGCGTATATCGAGTCGATCAAAAGGGACGTGGAGGAAAAAACGGTCTCCAATGACGATTACCAGCTGATCGACGGAAATGCGGAAACCCCTTATCAGGAGTCGGACACAGCCTTCCCGCTCGACGCCTTTTCCAACAGCCAGTACGATAAAAAATGCTGCCGTATCGTGGATCTCGACAATGACGGCAGCGAGGAATGTGTCAAAAAATCAATCTGGTATCCGAGCAGCCTGAGCAGTGAACTTTGCCTGACCGTCGAATTGTACAAGGAATACGAGTCCTATGTCCATTTGGCACAGATTTGTTTTCCATTCTTCACAAGTACAGATTCGTATGCGGACGATCTGGGGACTGTCGTGAGCGATGCGGAAATATTCACGACAGTTCCTGTTCAGCTCTGGTTCCAGACATTTGACCAGAAAGTCTACACGTTTTGTGTCAATCGCATCAGAGGAAGCTCTGACTATCTGCTGGAAGTCAGCCTGATCGAGGGCGAGCAGCTTCACCCGCTCCTGCAATACCTGCTGATCGCAGAAAAAAAGTACACCTTCGAAAAAATGTGAGCGCGCCCTCGTCAGTAAAGACCGACTCAGCCTTTGATTCTCTCCACCCGCTCGATCACGCAGGTGTGCTCCTTCGTCTTTTTCTCGTAGCTGATCCCCACGAGCAGAATCTCGCCGTAATAGTCTCTCAGCGAATTCGGATAGCGCTTCTCCCGGATCTGGGTGATCGCCGTGTCGGCGCCCCGGTTCCATTTCAACTCCACGACGATCACCGGCCGCTGCGGGCATTGCGGCAGCGGCAGATAGACCAGATCCGCAAACCCTTTTCCGCACGGAAACTCGCGGATCGGTCTCTGATAATACGCAAACGAGGCGAGCAGCGCGATCATGACTGTACAGCTCAGCGAGTTTTCGTCATTGTACTCAATGCTCGAGATGAAATCGTCGTGCACCTTCTGCACCAGCGCTGCCGCCCGCTCCTGCTCTGCCCCCAGCACCGCCGCCAACATCTGCCTGGAATACTGTAAGAATGATGACAGCGGATCGTTCTGGCTATTTTCCATATACCGGTAAAATATCTCGCGGATCTCCCTGTTTGGCACATACGCCTCCTGCGCCTCGGCGTCATAGGCAAAATATCCCAGGTGGATCAGCGTCGTGATGATCTGGTCCTTGTCGCGGAATGTGCACATGTCATTCCGGCATCCGTACACGCTGACCGGAATCCGGTTGCCGGATAGCATCTGAATGACAGCTTCCTTCAAACCGTCGAAATCATACTCGATCAGACTGCGTATGTCCTCGTAGGTCCCTGTCTCCGTCCAGTACTGACGGAACTTTCCGCTCTCCACCGCCCGCACCACGGACAGCGGATTGTACACCTCCACGCCGCCCAGATCATACCCGTCATACCAGCGCCTCATCTCGTCCGCCGAGACGCCATACCTCTCACAGAGCTCCTGCACTTCCGTCTCGACAAATCCGATATCGCCGCCCAGATCCCGCGCATCGATCATGGTGTACTCGTCAAAGTTGTTCACCGCGGACTGCCCCTTTGCGCGGACCATCGGAAGGATCCCTGTCAGATACGCCAAACGGACATAATCCTGCGCCTCGGCGTTCTTGAACATCATGCGCAGCAGTTCAATATAATCCCGGCGCTCCCTGCTGTTCCCGGCAAGTTCCCGGATCGGATAATCCCACTCGTCAAAGATGATCACAAATTCGTTTCCCGTTTCCGCGTTGATCACAGCCAGCGCCTCGGACAGATTCTCATCCCCCTGAATCCAGCCGGGATATGCCTTCTTTAATTCTCTTACCGCGTTCTCCTGCAGCATTTTATTGGGATCAGCCCCCTGGTCCTTCGCCTTTACAAACTGCGCCTGGATATCCATAAATATCGTGTCGTAATGGTTGAGGTTTGTCAAAAACACTTTGTCCTTCACACACTTTAACGGTTCAAAAATCGCTCTCGAATCCGCCCCCTTGCTGAAATACGCCGCGAGCATATGCGCCGTGACGGACTTCCCAAAACGGCGCGGGCGGCTGCAGCAGAGAAAACGCTTATTCTGTTCGATCTTTCCCAGGATATTGTTTAAAAGCATCGATTTATCAACAACGTATTTTTCTTTCAAAAAATTCTGATACTTGTTATTGTTTGGATTCAGATATCTTCCCATGCCAGCCATCTCCTAACCGCTATTCAGCCGTGATCACCTCCGCCAGCGCGCCGTACAGGTCGCTGTCGAGCTCCATCGCGTCAAGCTGCCCCGGCAGATCCGCGCGCGCTGTCTGTGCCTCGATCACGTTGAACACACTCTCTTTCAGGTCAAATGCGATCTCCGCGCGGTCCAGGATCTGGAAGCATCTGCCAGCCACGTTGTTCTCTGCGCGCACCCGCTCTCTCAGATACAGGACTGTCTCCTCATTCACAGGAACGTTCTTCATGACAACGCTGAACGTCCCAGCCATCTGCCGTCCGCCCTCACTGTCCACCGCCTGTGCCACAGCGCTGCGTCCTGCCCCGCTGCCGCCTTCCGAACCCGCTTCCGCAGTGATCTGTGCGCGCTCGATGCCGCAGAAGGTGATGATATAGTCTCTCCGCTCAGGGATCAGCGACAGCTCCCCGTCAGCGCTGCCGATCCGCAGGCATCCGCCCTCCTCCTGCCAGCTATAGCGCGTCCTGACACATGTTTCGCGCTGATAGTCGTTCGAGCGGTTGTCGTCCTCGTACAGTGTGAACGCGCCGTCCGCCCCCGTATACACATAAAGGTGGAGCTGCGTGGGATTCTCGTCCGCGCTCTCCATATAATCCTCCTGCAAAGGTATGACCGTCCCCGCTTTCGCCAGCACCGGAATGGATGTAAGATCGCGGTACAGGCTCATTTTCCTGCCGCCGTGATAGCGCAGCCCCGTAAAGATATCGTACCACATTCCCTCCGGGATCCATGCATCCACCTTCGCCATCCGCAGGCGCCTGATGCAGGGCGTTGTGATCGCCGCCACCATCAGCCCGGTGCCAAACATATACTGGTTCGGCACCTGATAAGCCTCGCCGGCGCCCGGATATGCGTAGTACATGGGCAGTACCAAAGGGATTCCCTCCGCGTACTGTCTGTAATTCATGGTGTACAGATAGGGAATCATTCTGTGGCGCAGACGCAGGAATTCCTCCATCACAGCGCGGATCTCCGGTCTGAACCGCCACGGTTCCTTGGAATTGAACCGGCTGCTCGTCGAGTGCAGGCGCATGATCGGCGAGAAGACACCATACTGCACCCACCTGCCGCTGAGCTCATCGTCCTTCACGCCCTGCATATGTCCGCCGATATCGTGGCTCCACATGCCATAGCCGATGTTGGTCGCGGACGCCGTGAAATACGGCTGAAAATCAAGCGACTCCCACGTCACGATCGTATCGCCCGAAAAGCCGACCGGATAGCGGTGACTCCCTGGTCCCGCGTACCTTGAAAATGTCATGGGCCGTTTCCCGTCCCGCGCATTGTCCAGAAAATGATAGTGATTGAGCATCCACAGCGGATCGAGCCCTTCAAGCCCTGACTCCGTTCCCTGCTGCCAGTCGATCCACCAGAAATCGATGCCGTCCGCCTCCTGCGGATGATGCAGGACGGTAAAGTAAGCCTCCATGAACTTTTCGTCGGAGACGTCAAATGCAACCGGCAGTCCGTTCTCCCGGTCCGCGTCGCTCATCCCCATCGCCATGCTCATGGCGTCGTACTGATCCTCATAAGCGCGCACCCCGTCCGCCGGGTGCACATTCAGGGTGACGTGAAGATTCCGTTCATGGAGCCAGCCCAGGAATCCTGCCGGATCCGGAAACAGCTCACGGTTCCACGTGTACCCCGTCCAGCCGCTGCCGTACTTCTCATCCACGTCCACCAGATGCCAGTCCATATCTATGACTGCCACCGCAAAAGGAATCTTCTCCGCCGCAAAGCGCTCGATCAGCTCACGGTAGCTTTCCTCCGTGTATTTGTGATATCTGCTCCACCAGTTCCCGAGCGCATACCTTGGCACCATGGGCGTCGTCCCGCACAGCCTGTAGAAATCCTGTATACACGTGAGATAATCCGTGCCGTATCCCCAGAAATACAGATCCTCCACCTGCTCGCTGCGCGCCTCGATCCACCCGTCATCCCTGATGATCAGGGAAGTGCTGTCATCCATCACCGCATAGCCGCGCAGGGAGACCAGTCCGTCCTCGAGCGGGATCACGCCGTCCGCGCAGTCGAGCGTCCTGGTCGTCCCCCGCAGTTCACGTCCGTCATCTGCATTGATCGTATCTCCGTAATGCCACACATTCTCTTCTGGCAGAAATCCACCCTCGACTTTGATGTAGAGACCGTCCGCGCAGAAGCGCTTTTTGTCATAATGAAGATGGATCCTGTCCGTAATGATCTCCAGTGAATCCGCCGTGTCTGTCACCTGATAGTCGCACACGCCCAGATCCCTGTTCCACACAACCTGTGTCGGCCTGTCCTCAAAGATGCCCTTCTCCGAGTACTCCAGTCTGATCAGCCCCGCTGTCAGCACGCTGATGCGGTAGTCCGCACCCTGTATGATATTTTCTTTCCTGCACACCGGCTCTGCCTGTATACGATACTGCTCCTTCATCTTTTCACCTCTCTATTCCTGTTTTTAAGGCTCTGCCAGACCGGATCCGGTCTGCCCCAGTTTCTATTTTTTCAGATACATTCTCGCCTCATAAGGACGAAGCGTCCCCGTCTCGTCTGCGTCCCTGTAATTGCTGACCAGCAGCTCCATACCCGAAACGTCCTCGTCCAGCGAATAACTGACAGTCGTGTCATAAAAATTGCACAGGACAAGAAGCGTCTGATCCCCGTTTGTCCTGGTATAGGCAAAGATATTCTCGTCATCCGCCAACAGCAGCCTGAAATCACCGTCCACAAACACATCATACTCCTTGCGCAGGCGGACCAGCTTTTTATAGCAGGAAAAGACCGAATCCTCGTCGTTCATCTGGCTTTCGGCATGGATCTCTCTGTAGTTCGGATTGATCCTCAGCCACGGCGTTCCCTTCGTAAAACCGGCATTCTCCCCGTCATTCCACTGCATCGGCGTCCTTGCGTTATCGCGGCTCTTTGCGTGGATAGAGCGCATGATCTCCTCCCTGGAGTAGCCCTTTTCAAGCCGCTCCTGATACAGGTTCAGCGTCTCGATATCGCGGTAATCCTCGATCTCATACTGCACGTTGGTCATTCCGAGCTCTTCGCCCTGATAGATATACGGCGTTCCCTGCAGCCCGTGCAGGAGGATCGCCAGCATCTTTGCGGACTCGACCCGGTACTGCCCGTCGTTGCCCCAGCGTGAGACGATGCGCGGCAGGTCGTGGTTGTTCCAGAACAGGCTGTTCCAGCCTTTTTGGCAAAGCTGTGTCTGCCAGCGCTCAAACACTTCCTTGAGCTTCATGAACGGCAGCGGCGCCAGATCCCACTTCTCTTTTCCCTCGATCTGATCCAGACAGATGTGCTCAAACTGGAACACCATGGACAGCTCGCTGTTGTCCGGGTTGCTGTAGAGTTTTGCAAGCTCCGTCGTGGCGCCCCACGCCTCCCCGACTGTGACCAGATCCGCTTTCTGAAACGTCTCCCTGCTCAGCTCCCGCAGATACTCATGCAGGCGCGGCCCGTTATTCGTGATCTTTTTGTCCGGCTCCTTCGCGATCTGGTCGATCACGTCCAGGCGGAAACCGCCGACGCCCTTTTCGATCCACCAGTTGATCATGTCATAGATCTCCTGGCGCAGCTTGGGATTTTCCCAGTTGAGATCAGGCTGTTTGACAGAAAACTGATGAAAATAATACTGCTGCAACGCCGGAACCCACTCCCACGCCGAACCGCCGAAGGCTGCGCGCATGTCGTTTGGATATTCTCCCTCCACGCCGTCTCTCCAGACATAGTAGTCATGATACGGGTTCTCCCTGCTCTTTTTTGCCTCCTGGAACCAGCGGTGCTCGTCCGAGGAGTGGTTCAGCACCAGGTCCATGATGATGCGGATATGGTGTCTCTCCGCCTCCCTGATCAGCGCCTCCATGTCATCCAGCGTGCCGAACATCGGATCGATATCCTGGTAATCAGAGATATCATACCCGTTGTCGTCCTGCGGAGACCTGCACACCGGCGAGAGCCAGATCGCATCGATCCCGAGCTCTTCCAGATAATCCAGCTTTGCGATGATGCCCTGCAGGTCGCCGATCCCGTCCCCGTTGCTGTCCGCAAAGCTGCGCGGATAGATCTGGTAGATCACCGCGCGCTTCCACCACCTGTCACTGCCTGTCTGATTTGTGTCCTTCATCTCGTCTTTCATTTATAATCGTTCTCCTTTCAAAATGTTTGTCGATCCAATCATATGTGATCCTCACTCATCCAGGATCATGTTTGGCGGCATTGCCTTTCTCATTTTTTTCATTATTGTAAACGGATCCCCAATCCATACATTCTCATAGGCATTGTTGCAATAGACGGCGGTCACAATTATCACATCTTTCCTGTCATTCCCCCGTCGCCCAGATAAATGTTCAGCATACAACAACCACCCTGCCCCAAAATAATTCTGCATCAAACACGCCCTATGAAATTTATCTGCTGCTTCTCGTATTTTATCATGGTATCTGAGATGTGTAAAGAAATTCCGGCAACCTGGATCCAGACGCGTACTGGAACACCGGACTTAACGGGCACAGGCTGATAGTACAGTATTGCACAAATAACAGTGAATACAGCACCTGCTATTTGCGCCAGTACCGCGTTGTCGTCAGTCAACAATGCCACCGGTATGGGGCATGGCGGCTGCTATGCTCCATATTTTTGTGGAAAATGGGGATGAAAAGTGATATAATCTACGGAATGAATGTAAGGAGAGAACGGCATGGAATATATATTTGAAACAGAGCACTTGAGGATTAGAAAATTTGAGATGGAAGATGCCCAATGCCTATATGAAAATCATTTGGAGGAAGAAGTAAAAAGGTGGATCCCAAATGAAAGCTATGCAGATCTGGAAGAAACGAAAGGAGCGATCAAATTTTATGTGGACTGTGTGAATGGCAGGCATTTACCATATGTGTTAGCTGTTGAGCTGAAAGAAACAGGTGAATTGATAGGCGATACAGGTGTAAATGAGGTAGAAGGAAATCCTGATGAGGTAGAAATAGGTTACGGTATATGTAAAAAGTATAGCGGCAATGGGTATGCTACTGAATTATTAAAAGCGATGACAGCGTTTATAAAAAGAACTTTTGGAATGAATGTTTTATATGGACGTGTGATGCGTGGAAATAATGCATCTGTGAGAGTTCTTGAAAAGAATGGTTATGAATTTGTTAAGGAAGAATTTGGGGCGGAAGATGACCCCTATGGTAACGGAATGTTAATTTATAAGAAATTATGTATTATGCAGCAGGTCAGCTTATGAAAGCAGGACTACCTTTTATATTATAGAATCATTTTGAATATTGGTCAGAATATGGAATAAATAATCTGATAGTAAAATATTAATATTCCTCATCAGAATTGCACATCCACAGTCATTACAATGTTATGCGGCATATCCGCTAAAAGATTTTAGACATATTTATCTACAGCTTGCGCAAGCGCGTTAAATGATATGTATATTGAGGAAAGCAGCGGAGTGGCGATTAATTATGGCAATAAGCAGAGAGCGTGCGTCAAACACGCTCCAACGAACGTTCTTCATTATTAAATTATTAGTTCCGGAGTTTTTATTGCAAGCGCAGTGAAGATTCCAGACAGCTATTTTAAGTATCAGGGAGTGAAACTATGTATACGATCAACAGAGACGACATGCTCGAACTCACACGCCGCATGACACCCAGGCGAAACTGCTTCTCGCGCATCGCAGGCGCTTATTTTGACGAGGAGGGCTTCATCGACGGCACGTTTAACCGTCACTTTCTGAAATTATCCCAGAAAGATATCGAGACGAACCTGCAGCTCGCAAAGACTGTGCCGTTCTCGGAGACAAACAAAAATCTGAAATACTACCCTTTTTCCAGGGAAGACGAAAAAGCCGGACATACCTGGCAGATGCTCATGGGTCTGAAAGACTGCGAGCTGAAAAATGATGCGCTGTTGGAACTTTTCTATGAATTTATCGGGGAGAAATACAGGACAGATCAACCGTATGGCGTCAGAATCCTCTACGGAAGCTACGATATCCCCCTAAAGGCGAAAGACAAGGAGAGCCTGTGGGAGTCGGAGGAGGTCTACAAGTTCATCATATGCACCTTCTGCCCGCTGCACGGCGATTACGAGGCTGGCGCTCCTGAGTGCGGCTTTTTGTTTCCGGCATTCACAGACCGCAGCGCCGATATCCACGGCATCATGGTCTATCAGGCTGACGAAAAGCACCCGCACGAAGAACTTGTCAGAGATATTTTATTTTAACTGGAATCTGTACGATATTGTTATTGTGTTTCCGTCAACTCTGACATGGTAATTGATAAACTTTTGAAGTATCTCGCCCGCCATGCCGCTGCTGAGGACAAAAAATTCCTCACATACCGCAGCTTTGTTGATCACGATATCGGCTGCTTATGTTTCATACTTGACAGTCATTGCCAGATCTAAAGCGGACTGCGTATCAACGATCACCTTTTCATCACTGGAAATAACTGCAATGTCTGTTCCATTGTCTTTCATTATATCCGTGAACTGTCAAGCACCGCATGACCGCCATCCTCATTTGCGGCCTGCACTCAACTTTGTTTCGAAAAAAAGACGATCACCACTTGCGCCGCACGGCCTGTTATCATATTCTAAGTAAAACACAGTCCAGGAGGCACCGTATGTCCGAGGCAGTCAGCAACGATTGCCTCCAGAAAAAGAAGGAGGAGACATCATACTATGAAAGAAATTATAGAACAGCTTCTACCCCTGTGGGGGATCGAGAGCGGGCACGTATCGCAGATCTATTCATCCGCGTGGGAGATCGATCATTCCTGCGTAGTCAAGATCTATCACGACCAGCAGCAGCTTGAGCGGAATATCCGGCTGCTGTCCATACTGCAGCATTGTGATATCCCCGTCGCAGAGATCCTTTGCACCAAAGCAGGCGAAACGTACGTGACGCACCAAAACGCGTTCTTTCTCCTGTCAAAGAAACTGCCGGGGAGCAGCGTCACTGACCTGAAAGACAAGACCATGGCTTGGAAAATGGGCTGTGCCATCGCGCGGCTGCACACCGCATTTCTGCGATGTGAACAGGAGATCGCATTCTGGGACAACAGCTTCCTCGACGAGATGAAGGGCTGGGTGCGGGAAAATCTGAACAGCAATGATTGGCAGCTCATCAGCGAGGCAGAATACCTTGCAGCCGTCTCAAAGCTCGAACTCTTATACGATTCCCTGCCCAGACAGCTGATCCACAGGGACGTGCACTTCGGAAACTTTTTGTTCCTGGACGGAGATTTCTCGGGCTATATCGATTTTGATCTGAGCCAGAAAAATATCAGGGTGTTTGATATCTGCTATTTCCTGACCGGACTGCTGGTGGAAGAGACCGCCGAGCCCTTCACGAAAACAGAGTGGCTTGCGCTCACCAGGGCAGTGACTGACGGTTACGAGAGCGTCACAGGACTTTCTGAGGCGGAGAGATCCGCAATCCCCTGCGTGATGCAGTGTATCGAGATCTTATTCGCGGCATATTTCATCGGCAGCGGGGAAATCCACTATGCGAATGGCGCGCGCGACATATTTCATTTCGTACAGGACTGTGAAGAAGCGCTGACTATTTTGTGAGTCCATTGACCGCAATGATCTTTAACCCCTGGGAAGCAAGGCTCTCATCCAATACTTCGCCGATCCAGACCTGCCCGGTCTCACCGAGCATAATGCCCTGATAATTGCAGAACATCTCGACACAGTCCTCCGCTTCAAGCGCCGAGAAGAACGCGTCATCCAGATTGCCGTCAAAATTTTCGGATGCCTCGAGAAACGATGCGCTGCTGCTGTATGTGACGCCGGATATCGCAACAGGGTACGCGATCTCGGAGGCGACCGCCGTCCAGTCGTGCGCCAGAAACTGCTGCCGGACCTGCGCCGCATAGCGCTCGACCTCAACAGAGGAAATGCCTGTCGCCACACGATAAAAGCCGCTGTCCGCTATTGTGCCATCCTCCGGTTGAGAGACCACACTCTGCGGTATGTCCGACACGTCCGCTGTGTCTGTATTTGCTATAGATACGTCCGCTGTGTCTGTATTCACTACAGAACCCGGACCCGCCTCTGTTTCCGTGATCACTGCAGGAGGATCCGCCTGTGGTGCTGCGTCACCTTGTTCCGCGAAAGATGCCCCGGATGCTGGAAGCGTGGCTGTTTCCTTTTCCGGCAGGTGGTCTGCGCATCCGTATAATAGTGCGCTTGACAAAATCAATATAGGGATCAATTGTTTTTTCATGAGATATTGCCTCCTATTTTTGTTCCATAAACATTTTTCTGTGGTTTGTCCTGTTATCAAGAATTATTTATATAGATAATATCTCATACTTCGCATACTAAAAACAGGCATATCATTGGAAGCTATGCCA
>CAJUES010000023.1 GCA_910585765.1 uncultured Lachnospiraceae bacterium
TCGTTTATATGGCCTGTTTTTCTGTTGCATCTTCAGTGAGTTTCCGAGACTACTCCATATATATAGTCCGCGAAAACAGCCATAGGTTAGACATATTTTTCTCCAGCCGTTCCTTTCCTGAGAATGATTATACGATATCTCAAAAAACAAGCATTGATATGACTTGCCGTATTTACGCCAAAATGTGTCTCTAATGCTGTCACACAAACTATATTTTGTCTTTATCCTATTTTCCCTCTATATTTTACCACTCCTTTAGAGCTATAAAAAAATCGTGCACAAATTGCCGCTTTTCGTGCACGAATCTGTCGCAGGGTTATAATTTTTTTATATAATGCCAAAGCCTTTCAAATACAATAAATTATCGACGATCATCTGACTCTTGATCCGGTTTTTGCTGACTGCCCACACATCCGGAAAACTGTCCCAGCCCCACGGGACATCCCAGGAACCGTCCGAGAGCTGTGTGTCTGCTATATACCCGCACTCGAATTCGGCGATCTCCTGATTCTCAGGATAGAACACACTGTCCCTGGAGTTGAAGAACTGGGATGATCTGCAGACATAACCGCCCCATTTTGATCTGTCCGTGGTGATCAGGCTTTTAAGGCTGATGCTATGGTGTCTTGTATATTTCCGACACATTATTTTTTTATGTGCTTTATGTTCCGCTCACTTTTCCCGGTAACACTCTCCCGGTATTTTAAGGCATTGTTATCCATAACTGCGCCGATACAGAGACTGGCAGCGATCCCAATGGCAAAACCCAGCCACAAACTGTTCAACACGATCCCCAAAAGCATGCCGTTCAGGATACCGACGATCACATAGACGCCTGTCCACGCCGTCTTTCCCTTGATAATGGAATATGTCTCCACCTCTCCCTCGCTGCCGCGATACACGAACCCCGCCTTTTGAAGGGCATTCACGCCTTTGTCATTCTCATGCTCCGCCTGAGAGACCACCTCAAATATATTCTTGTGCAGAAATGCCCAGTTTACCAACATGCGGATGATCTCTGTGCCAAGTCCCCTGTTCCTGTATTCCGGCAGCAGCTCCACATATAGCGGCACTGTCCCAAGGCGTTTCACCCCGGCAAATGTCGCCGTTCCAAGCTGCTCTTTCTCTCCCTTCCTGAATGCGATGATCCAGTCAGACTCCCACAGATCTTCCGTATTTGAGGGGGTGATCGTCAATGTATCGGTTTTCAGGCAAAAACTGCTTTTTCTCATAACATTACCTTTCCTTTCTTTTCAACCCTACAGCTTCCCCAAGACCATTGTTCCCTATCTGTAACGCTTCTATAATTATACCATGTAACGGAAGAATTATTGTGCCAGATACCGTACTGTCTGACAGCCGCCCCCTGCACAGTCTCAAATAATCTATACCTCAATGTACGCCCCTGCCTGCACGCGCCACATCTGCGCGTACTTTCCGTCTCTCTCGAGAAGCTCACTATGGCTGCCCTGCTCCACGATCCTCCCCTGCTCCAGCATGATGATGCGGTCGGCAAGCCTGGTGGTGGACAGGCGGTGCGAGATAAAGATCACCGTCTTATCCTTTGTCGCCGAGAGCATGGCGTGATTCAGCTGATACTCCGCAATGGGATCCAGCGCGCTTGACGGCTCGTCTAAGATCATCAGTCCGGCTTTTTTGTAGAAAACCCTGGCGATCGCGAGTTTCTGGCTTTCTCCTCCCGACAGATCCATGCCGTCTTCCATAAATTCGGTCGTGAGCGGCGTGTCAATCCCCTTCTCCATCCGCTCCACGCGCTCCATCAGCCCGCTGTCTGCAAGCGCCTCCTTTATGCCGTCCTCGCCGCAGCCGTCCGCAACATCGAGGAGTACGTTTTCCCTGACGCTTCCGGCAAAGATCTGAAAGTCCTGAAACACCGTTCCGATCGAATCCCTGTACTTTTGCACATCATAGGTACGGATATCCCTTCCGTCCGCCAGGATCCTCCCCGCATCCACGTCGTAGAGCCGCATGAGCAGCTTGACAAGCGTCGTTTTTCCGGCGCCGTTGTAGCCCACGAGCGCGATCTTTTCACCGGGCGCGATGTGAAGTGATATGTCCCTCAGCAGCCCGCCGGTTCGCTGATCGTAGGCAAAGGAAACCCCGTCAAGTTCCATCTCCCTGGCGCCCTCGGCAGGCTCGATGCCTTCCTCGCTCTGTATCTTTGGTTCGTACGCCAGAAAATCACGGATCTTCTGCACATACAGGCTGCTCTCACACGCGAACGGATACACGTCCGTAAAAATGCTCATCCCTCGTTTCAGTCTCCCGAAGGAGTTATACAAGATGGCTACACCGCTGAATGACAGCACTCCCCGCACTGCCGCCTGAAAAACCAGATAGGTGATATACAACACATCACTGAAAAAATCGTTGCTCACATACCGGCGCATGACGCCCAGAAAAAGCCTACGCATGGCATGCTTTTTCTCCACACGGTAGACCTCCTCATTCGCCTGCTCAAATGTCTGCAGCAAAATATCAGGGATCTCAGGGTTCAGACGGATCTCCTTGGCATAGTCGCCCAGGTAAAACACCCGCTTTACATACTCCCGCTTTCTCTCGTGCGGGTTGCGCTCCATCCGGATCTGGAATGAGCGCTTGTTGTACAACTGATTGAACGCAAACGCCATGACGAAGGAAGATGCCGCAAACACAATGGAGAATCGGTCCCTTATCAGAAAGTAGATCCCCGTGGAGACAAAGACCGTAATGCCTGACGCCGTATTGCGCAGGAAAGCCTCGCACCTGTCAATCTGCGTATCTACCTCGGAAATGGCAAGTACCATTTCATTGTAGTATTCCGGGTTATCATAACACGCCAGGTCGAGCTCCTTCGTCTTTTCATACAAAAGCATCTTGATCTTTTCCCTGACTTTGGGGCGCTCCTTTTCCTGGATATAGTCGCCCGCCACCACCGTGAATACCATGCCCAGCGTGATACAGCCTGCCAGGATCAATATGAACTGCGCCACCTGGCGGAACGGGTAATGAAATTCTGCGGCTTCCAGCACATACCCGATCCCGTAGGTGTGTTCAAAAAAGATGGAGATCTGATTTCGTATGGAGTCCATCAGCGTGAAGATCATAAAGGAGGGGGATGCGCTAAACATCAGCTTTATCAGAAACCAGTTGTTGCGCCACACCATTGCCGCGGATTGCTTTGTGCCGCTTTGATCCTGTTTCAATTTGCCACCTCCTCATCTGTGTCCAGCGCCAGATAGTTCATCGCCTGTCTGCGGTACATCTTTGCATAGCTGCCGTTTCGTGCCATCAGCTCTGTGTGGGATCCCTCTTCTATGAGTCTTCCGCCCTCCAGCATAAAGACCTTGTCGCACTTTTTGACCGACGAGAGCCTGTGTGAGATAAAAAACATGGTATGGTCGCTGCCTTCCTTCATAATGTTCTGAAAAAGCTCGTACTCCGCGATGGGGTCAAGCGCGCTCGACGGCTCGTCAAAGATTTTGATGTAGGAATCCTTCGCAAAAGTCCTCGCCACCGCGATCTTCTGGCTCTCCCCGCCCGAGAATACCGCGCCGTCCGCGTCAAATTCCTTGGTCATCACCGTGTGCATGCCATTTGGCAGGGACATGACTTTCTCGTACATCCCCGCCTTTTTGAGCGCGTCCGCTGCCACCTGTTCGTCGTTTTCACCGTGTCTTCCCATCAGCACATTCTCCATGACGGTTAAGCCGAATATGCTGAAATCCTGAAATGTAACGGCGAACAGTTCTCTGTACGCGTGAAGATTGTATTCTCTGATATCCCTCCCGTTGAGCCTGATCACACCCGAAACAGGGTCATACAGGCGCAGGAGCAGCTTGATGATCGTGGTTTTTCCGGCTCCGTTATGCCCGACCAACGCCGTGATCTCACCTTTCTTGATCGTAAACGACAAGTCCTTGATGGTCTCCTCCTCTTTGTAGGAAAAGCTCACATGGTCAAATTCGAGCGTCTCAAACTTCCCTTCCGGCATCACGCCGTCCTGATCCTCGGGGATTTTTTCCTGATATGCCATAAATCCCCGCAGATTGCTGATGAACATGCCGTTTTTCATAATACTCATAATATTCTCAAACAAGCCGATCAGAATCCATGTCATGGCTACCATCAGGCTGGACATGACCGTGAGCTGCGCCAGGGAGATCGAACCTGTGACGCGGTTGCGGTAGATCGCATACAGCAGGACGCCCTCAAAGATCACCGTAAAGGTAAAGGTGATCTTGAGAAAACTCAGGCTCGCGTTGCTGAAAGCGTACTTCACGGCGGTGCGGACTTTGTGCTGCGTCGCATCACGGTACTGCCGCTTTAGGAGCGAGAACACATTGGACAGCCTGATCTCCTTGGCGTAATCGGGAAGATACATAACACGATTTACATAATTCAGCACTTTGTCGTCAGGCGCCTGTTCCGTATACCGCTTAAATTCATATTTATTTTTGAAGTGGCCAAACACAAAATTTCCGATCAGCGGAGACAGGATGAACAGTACGGCGTAATGGTCGATCTCATACATGAACCAGAACACCGCGATCGTCGCCGCCGTGCCGCCGAGCACGCCCCACATGTTCCGGATGATCTCCAGGATCCTGGTGTCCGAGTTGTCCATTGACATCGTGTACCGGTTATAAAATTCCGAATCCTCATAACATCGCAGCTCCACATTTTTCGCCTTTGCATACAGCTTTGAATATACTCCGTAATGCAGCCTGACAGCCGACAGCGGATAAACTACGTTCTCCACATAATTCTCGTACACGCTCAGCAGAAAGAACATCGCCCCGCACAGCAGGATAAAACGGAACACGACCTGGAAATCCTGGTTGCGGTCCAGCGCGTCGACAATATGGCGTAAGAAGACCGCCTCAAAAAACACCCACTCAAAGTACCCTGACGCCTGTACAAAAAACGAGTGGATCACCATACTCTTTTCTATAGAAAAACCAAGCTTCAACGCGTAGCAGTCATTTCTTATGGTTTCCTGAAATGTCAGTTTCTTTTCCTTTCGTTCCTTTGCCCTTTTCATCCTTGTCTCCTATTTCATATTTGATAGCACTCCGATCAAGATCGCGCGGTCTCTGATCTCACTCTATTTTACTACAGTCTGTGTCCTATGGGAATAGCATTTTGGCGCACGTTTTTCACTACTTTTATTGACGAGTGAACAGTAACCAGTTCAGCCTTCGGCTTCCTGTTACAGGCATCAAGCCATGCAAAAACCGATTTGCGGATGTCAAAGCCACGTACCATGGCTTGATGCATCTAGGCCGCTATGCTTTCTCACGGACTTCGCAGCGCAGTGCGAAGTCCTGGACTGAACTGTTACCCCGATACTATCCTCAATCCCCGTCAGTCTTCCCCTTGTGTGCCTGTTTACACCATGGATGCTCTCACAGACATGCTCCGGACAGCAAAAACCTTTCTCTGCTCTGTCACAGCACTTATGATATTGCTATGCCGGTGCGGAGAAAGGTTATTCATTTTTTCCATCACCATATTGTTCTGATATTATATGTTGGTATTTTTGCATCCTTAGTAACTATTACAAGGTTTTCTATAGCTGCCTGTGCAATGATGAGCCTGTCAAATGGATCTCCATGTATCTGAGGAAGGTTTTTGAGATGATCAAGATGAGAAGGCTTTATTGGAAGAATACAAAAATCCTCATCCTTACATGTCCGTACAATCGTTTCAATAGATTCGTTCATTTCCAGCTTTCCGATACTTTGTTTTATTGCGATTTCCCATAAAGAAACAATACTCACAAAAATATCGTTATCATCCAGAATAACTTTCTTTGCATTCATAGACAGAAAATCTTCTTTAAATAACGCCCAAAGCAGCGTATGAGTATCCAATAGATACATATCACATATACTCCTTAAAGCAATCTGGGGTTTCGTCAAAATCTTCTGACATAACAAACTTCCCCTCTAAAATACCTAACCTTCTCTCTGGGTGCTTTCTTACCACAACGGCAGATTCATCTCTCAACTGTTTAAATTTTAGAAATTGAATATATTCTATTACATCAGCTATATTGGCTTCCGGCAGATCTTTCAGTTCCTTTTCTAACAGATCATATGTCATGTCATCACATCCTCAAAATATATTAAACAGTAATTCCTAACCTATTACAGGATAGTATAACAAAAAATTTTTCACTTATCAAGGAAAAACCTGTTTTCGACCAGACTTTTGAACTGTACCGCCCAGAATGTCAGGTCGCAGTCCAGACCGTGGCCTTTCTTATAGTCTTCTTCCAGCCTCACATCCACATACGGCGTGGGATATTCGATCTTCAACGGCGAATAGCGCTTGTTGTACGGCTGTCCAAAGTTCATTTTCAGTATCCCCTCATCGTCTGTCGCCGCGGATATTGCCTCGAGAGACTCTTTCACGACACCCACGCGCTCCCCTACGCCCAGCATTGCGATCTCCGTCAAAATCCTTCTGTACGTGATCGTGCTGATGTAGTCCGGGTCAAATGCCCTGATCGGCGTCACAAGCGCAAAGCAGGGCGCGTAATACCTGCTTTTTGTCTTCACATGCATCTGATTGTCCGGTTTCATGATCCTGTTGATATGGTTCAACGCATCCGCGAGCATCTGGATATTCTTCTCCACTCCCTTTCGCTTTTTCAGTATTTCCTCCAAAGACGACATCTGCAGGATCCGCTCAAAGCCTTTCAGCGCGATCTGCTGAAATGCTATCAGATCCTCATGATCATCACCATACCCGAGCATTGCCTGTACCGTGTACAGCATTGCGCCGAGACAGTTGCCATTCCGGATGCAGATGAACCGGTTATCATACCGTTCGATCTCCGGCGGGATGTAGGAAAACTCCTGTCTCATGATCTGCTCGTCGCGCATCGCCCTCACAAAGCCTGCCACGATCGGGTTCAGTTCACAGCCGCACCGTGATCGAGAGCATGCCGTCCGCATACGACGCCGAGATGCTCCCTCCCATGCGCTCTGTCAGAAGCTTGGCGATCGAGAGTCCAAGCCCGGTCGAATCCCTCCCGGTCTCCACGGTATAAAAGCGGTCAAAGAGACGCTCACAAGACACCCAGTCCAGATCCTGCGCACTGTTGCAGAATACGACCGTGCCGTCCGCAGACAGTTCGACCGACAGGCAAGCCTGCCCGGAACGCATGTCACCGCCGCACGCGCTCCGGGCAGGCTTGCCGTATTTGACGGCATTGTCCAGTATGTTGCTAAATACACGTCTCAGTGCCCCTGTGTCCAGAAACCGCACCACCTCCGCGTCCGCAATCCTGATCCGGGGCTCGATGCCGTTCTGCGTGAATATATCATAGTAGGACAGCAGACAGTCCGCGAGGAAACGGTTCAGCACGACGCGCTCCCCAGCCAAGCCGGAGTCTGTCCGGCAGTCAGCCGGCGCTTTCCGGCTTCCGGCATTTTCCCCGGGAGCCGACAAGATGATGGAATACCGGAACAGCTCCTCCGTGAGTGAGTGCATCGCGTCCGCCCGGTTGCGGATCTGTGCAAGATAGTGCACCGCACGCTCGACATCCGGCTCTCCCGGATCTCCGCGCCCGATTTCCAGCGCCGCATCCGCAAGCTCCAGATAACCGTAGATCGCCGTGAGCGGTGTGCGCAGGTCGTGGGAAATGTTGGTGACAGCCTCCTTGAGCTCCCTGTCGCCATTCTGGTATCTGCTGCGGCTCTCGTACAAAACGCCAAGCTCCCTGTTCAAACGCGCCGCAAACGCCCTGATGTGCCTGTCATTTCCCGGGGCATAGATCCGGTTGTTGGTCTCTTCGCCCAGGCGGGCGCCAAGCTGTGCGCCGATCTGATCCAGATCACGGTACAGAAAATATATTTTTAGGACCAGCAGCGCTATGACAAGTGCCCCCGCAGCACAGATCACACCCCATGGAAATGAAACCATCGCTCTCTTCCCCTTTTTTCATTATTTTTATTTCAAATCCCTTTTCCGAAATACCAGTATGCCGCTGCCGGAGAGCACTGCCACCGCCGCCAGCGCTCCAGCTGTCTGCAGTCCCGAAAAGCGGTCATAATAGTCCTCGTCTCCCTCGTCCAGCGCGCAGGAGAGCGCCAGCGAAGTGGGCAGTACCGCGGCAATACATTCGTACACTTTCCGCTCCGTCCCGGTCAGATACTTTGGATTGGGCGCCAGCTCGACTCCGGGGAGATCGCCGATCTCCTCCTGCGATGCGTACACATACTGCCCACGCGCCGCAACGTACGCCCGCTCTGTCATCGGGGGCTGCAGAAGACCTTTGAGCGCTGACGCGCCCGCTGCCAGCAGCAATATGGAGAGCAGCGCATTCAGCAAAACGGCTTTTGACTTGTCCAGTACCACCATAGAGATCAGCACAGCGACCGCAGCGCTCGAACAGATTGACAGAAAAGCGAGCGCAAACGTTTCCGGCAGACTGTACAGCCTGCTCCACACCATATCACCGACCAGAAGCGGTCCCGCTGTCACTGCCGCCAGTGTGTAGGCTGCAGACTGCGCAACCCCCGCGCATGCGACTGTGACCAGATTCGCCAGATAGATCGTCACCCTGCTGTGCCCCACGCTGATCTTGTTGCGCATCGTCCCGTCACTGTACTCTGTACCGATGAACAGTCCGCTGAAACACGCCACCGTGATCCCCACAAACGTCATGTAGTTAAAAAAATAATTGTTTCCATTCTGAAACGGATAGCCGTTTGCGGTATTGACCCTCAACAGAAAATAGACAAAAATTCCCCACGCGAACACGCCTGCCTCCATGATCCAGAAAAGCCTGCTGCGCCAAAGCCTTGCAAAGTCCGCCGACAATAGATTACGCATTCTGCCCACCTCCGATCAGATTCATGTAGTAGGTCTCGAGGCTCTCATTTCTCTCGTGCATGGAGATCGTGTCGCAGCCCGCCGCGTCGAGCACATGGACGAGATCCGACGCCTTGATCTCCCCGTAGACATCCGCCTCCGTGCGGGACACCACGCGGTACGCCGATCCGATCCGGTCGAGCGCCATGCACAAAAGTCTCGTGTCGCTCACCACGAGCCGTGTGCACTTCCTGCACTCCGCCTCCAGCTCCGCCGCGCTGACCTCCTTCACCATGCTGCCCTTGTCGATAAAGCCGTAGTGCGTGGCAAGCCGCGACAGTTCGTCGAGAATGTGGCTTGAGATCAGCACCGTAATCTGTCTCTCGCGGTTCAATCGCAGGATCAGCTCCCTGATCTCTATGATGCCCTGCGGGTCGAGACCGTTCACCGGCTCGTCGAGCATCAGAAAATCGGGTTCCCCGCACAGCGCGATCGCGATCCCGAGCCGCTGGCGCATGCCGAGCGAGAAGTTTTTCACCCTCTTTTTCCCTGTGTTTTCCAGACCGACAAACGCGAGCAGCTCGTCAATCCCGTCGAAGGAGGGCATTCCGAGCACACGGTACTGTTCCCTGATATTTTCCTTTGCCGTCGCGTCCAGATACACCGACGGCGTCTCCACCACCGCGCCCATCCTGCGGCGGCACCGCGCTATCTTTCTATCCGCATTGCCCACGCCGTACAGGGCAAACGTGCCCGATGTCGGCAGCTGCAGACCGCAGATCAGACGTATCAGCGTCGTCTTGCCCGCACCGTTTTTTCCCACAAAACCGTAGATCGCGCCCTTTGGCACATGCATGGACAGGTTGTTCAGCGCCTTGAAGTCCTTGTAGTGTTTGCAGAGTGCATTTGTTGTCAGACAGTAATCCATTTTCTTCTCACCTTTCTTGCCTTTCTCGCCTTTTGACCACCTGTAATGATCGGCACCTATTTTTCGACAGGTTCACGGAATCTCCCTGCGCAGATCTGCCGCAGGAGCAGGTGATCGAGCGCATCGAAATACTGCCCTTGGGAGATCCCGGGAAGCTGTCTTACAGGATCACAGTAAAGCATAAGGTTCAAGAAACCGGTAAAGAGATCAGTAAAGATTTGGTAAAGATTTCAGTCGGAAGCCGATCCCCCAGACCGCCTCGATGCAGTCCGCCTCGCCGATCCCTGCAAGCTTCTTTCTGAGATTGCTGATGTGCTGTTTCAGGGAACTGTCGGTGCAGTCCGGCGTGTCCTCGCTGATACAGTCGAGGATCGCAGCCTTGGAGAAAACCTGTCCGGCATTCTGCATCAGGAGGCGCAGAATGGCAGATTCTGTCCGTGTCAGACGGACTGCTGTGTTTTTATCCTGCGCTTTCTGTGACGAGACCTCGCGCAGTACAAGGTCGAGCATAAGATCCCCCACCGTCAGCCTCCGATCTTTTTGACAGCTGTCAGGACCAGCTGTCTGCCCCGCCCTGGCAGACAGATCACGCTTTCTCAGCTGCACGGTGATGCGCGCGAGCAGCTCCCTGACCGCAAACGGCTTTGTGATGTAGTCCGCCGCACCTCCGAGCAGTGCATCCACCTTGTCATCTATGCCGACTTTCGCGCTGATCACGATGACAGGGATATCTCGGATATCCCGGATATCCTGAATCTGCTGCAAGAGCGTCTCGCCTGTCACGCCGGGCAGCATCAGATCCAGCAGGATCAGATCCGGCTTTTGCCCGCCTTTCTGATCCGCCAGCAGATACTGTGCCTCCGTGCCCGAATACGCGCGGCAGGTGCGATACCCCTCCCTGTGCAGGCTCTCCTCGATGATATCCCCGATGTGCACATCGTCCTCGATGACCGCGATCATCTTCGGCGTTGTATTTCCCTCACTTTTCATAATTTCAATACACTCCGGTCGTATGTCATGATGCCATTGGTCTCCTCCTCGATATCGGTGAGCTGCGTGTAGACCGACGCACACAGTCCTTCCCTTTTCAGCTCCTCTATCCTTCTCTCAAAGGCGCTGTACGCGTCCTGCAGCGCCGCCGTGTCACTGTGGCTTCCGTAGCCGAAATATCTGTCCGAGTACGTGTGCCCCTCCACCGCAAGGGATATCCCCCCAAACTCCGATATGACATACGGTTTTCCGCTCTTTTTGGCGATCAGATCAAAGAAATAGATGTGCTCGCTCTTCACATCGCCCGCGCCCTGGTCAAACCAGCCGCTGTGGGCGTCGATGAGGCGCGTATTGTCGACGCTGCGCACCAGTTCGGTGTTCTCCTTCGCGTCAAACTGCCCCCAGCCCTCGTTGAAGAGCACCCACATGCAGATCGAAGTACAGTTGTAGAGCTGTTCCACCGTCTCGATGCACTCTTTCTTCCACTCCTCCCTGCCGTTCCTGTCCGCCCTTGACATATAGGCGTAGTCGTTGTCGCGCTTGCGCCGGAGCGGGAACAGGACCGTCGGGATATAGCAGGTCTTGACCAGGTTGTAAGTCGTTCCGCCGTTGATCATGTCCTGCCAGACGAGCATCCCAAGCCTGTCACAGTGGTAGTACCAGCGCATGGGTTCTATCTTGCAGTGTTTCCGTATCATGTTAAATCCCCTCGATTTTGCTGTCTTAATATCGAAGATCATCGCCTCGTCACTCACCGGCGTCAGCAGACTCTCGGGATAATAGCCCTGGTCGAGAACCCCTTTCTGAAAATAAGGTCTGTGGTTCAGACAGAGCCTTGGGATCCCGTCCCTGTCCGGCTCCGCGGTGAAACAGCGCATGCCAAAATAGCTCTCCACCATGTCCTCGCCGTAGACGATCCTGAGCTCGTACAGAAACGGATCCTCCGGCGTCCAGCTCCTCTTGTCCGATATCTCCATGGTTATCACAGCCTTTTCCTCCGCCGTGACTACGGTCTTTGTTTCACCGGCTACCTGATCTTTCTCGAACAGGAGCACCTTGCAGGGGATTTCTGTGCTGTCTTCTGTTTTGCAGCAGGCTTCCGTCCCGAAAAGCGCCGCCTTGTCAGAATCCGATGCCGCCTTTTCGCCGCTTTCCTTATTGGAGACCACCTCGATGACTACCCTGTCATGGTCATAATCGGGCGTGATGCGCAGCCTGCGGATATAGACCTCCGGCACCCACTCGCACCACACCGTCTGCCACAAACCGCTCTGCGCCGTGTAGAACATGCCGCCGTTTTTGAGCATCTGCTTGCCTCTCCCATGGTACGATGTGTCGCTCTTGTCCTGCACGCAGAGGCGCAGGGTATTCTTTCCGGTCTGTATACAGGAGGTGATGTCGAGCGCAAATGCCTGGTAGCCGCCCGAGTGCGTCCCCGCCAGCTCGTCGTTCACATACACGCGGCAGCGCTCGTCGCAGGCGCCGAAATTCAAGAGCAGCCGCTTCCCCGCCGGGATCCTGTCGATCTCGAGCTTTCGCTCATACCACAGGTACTCGTCCGGTTTCAACTGGCGGTTCACACCGGACAGGCTGGTCTCCGGCGAGAACGGCACGCGGATCTCACCGTCCCACAGCACAGGTCTCGTGTCATCGCCCGTGATCGCGTATTTCCAGAAGCCGTTTAAGATTTTATAATTCTTCCGCGCCATCTGCGGTCTCGGGTACTCGGTCAGCACAGTCTCCGTCCGCTCCTGCGCGATGCGCTCCCCCCACGGCGTGAAGAGCTGATGATGCGTTTCGCCGCCCTTGTCCAGGATCTTATTCAATTGAAGTGTATCGAGCATTTCCCTGATTTTCATATATGATCAACTCCTACCAATCCGCATTATCAATCACTTTCCAACAATTATAGTATACTCTGATTATATACCGATGACAAGGCTGGAATCCAAACGTTTGCGAATTAGGTTGACAGTCGTCAACCTGTTTGTTATACTGAAATTGTTTGACATGAGTAATACAAAAATATTTCCGCCTCAAATCGAATATGAAAAAGCACCTATTCGTTCAAAAAATATGCACTCAAAAAGGAGGTCTGCAATCATGATAAACCACATCATAACCTCAACGCTGCTGCTCCTGTTCCTATTGCTGCTCTCCGTCTGCCTGGAAAAACGGATAGATCCCCGCCTGAAATACGCGCTGTGGCTGCTGGCAGTCGTCAAATTGCTGATCCCGCTGCCTGCTTTTGAGACACCCATGAGCATTCTGAACCTTGTGGATCCCGCTGCCCTGGAAAGGGACAGCACGGACCAGCGCCCCGACGCACGCTCAGACACCGCAGCCGCCGATCCATCTTTAAAGCAGGAGGCGCCTGACCAACAGGCTTCGAGTCAAAAGACTTTGAACCAAAATACTTTAGATCAACAGACTGGCTATGAAAAAACAGCCGCTCAGAAAGCGTCTTTCCAGAGAATACCAGCGATCCTCACCGCGCTGTGGCTCTTCGGCTGCCTGCTGTGCTGCGGGATCTTTCTGTGGAGCGCTGTCCGTTTGCGCAGATGGCTGCGGCATGGCCGGGTTTTGATGGGAAACTATAAGGATAGACTTTCTATCTATGAGACAGACGGACTTGGCACGCCCTGTCTCATCGGCGTCTTTGCCCCTGCGATCTATCTCGACAGGGCAAATCCTTTTGACAGGGAGCAGCTCTCTTTGATACTGGCACATGAATACACCCATTTCAGACACGGGGATCACATCTGGGCTGCCGTGAGATGTATCTGTGTCTCTGTATACTGGTACAATCCCATTGTGTGGCTGGCGGCGCGCAGGTCAGCCGGCGACGGGGAGCTTGCCTGCGATGCGGGAACCCTGGAACACATCGGCGCGCAGAACCCTGCCCCATACGCCAGAACGCTGATCCTGGCAGCCCAAAACCTGTCACAGCCGGCTGCCGCGCGCATGACCGGATTCCGCACAGGCGCCGCGGGCGGTATGAAAGAGATGAAAAGACGGATCAACCTGTTAAAACATAAGCCCCGCACCCGGCTCGTAACACTTGCCGCGACACTCGCTCTGTGCGGCATCATCGTCGGGTGCACTTACGGAAGTGCTGTAGGCAGCGATCCTGACGGCATTGTGACGGCTCCAGAACTGACAGAAACCGCGCAAAAGGACATGTCGATAACCCGCACCGAGACAGAAACGCTTCCCACTGCTGAAATCAATACGGAACTCAGCACCGAGCACGCCGGGACAGAATCCGGAACAGAATCCTCCTCTCCGGAAAGTATGATCTACCACGGCACCGCGCTGTACACTGTTCCGGAACCGGACTATGTATGCATCTGCATACAGCCCTCTGTGCTCAGGGAACATCAGGACTATTTCTATATCCCGTCCGGCAGCGCGCAGAGTCAGCTAATCTCATTGATGGAACGCATGAAACCCGACTGGCAGGACGACGATGATCGCTCCGTCGTCGCAAAAAAGGGACTCAAAGAGACCGGATATCAACTGTACTATAAGGGCTGTGCCTACATGGTCTTCGAGGGCGGATATCTCTATGCGACGGAGGTCGACGAAGAGCGCGGGGTCATGGAGTCCCTTGTCCGCAATGAAGCTCTCTGCGGTCTCGTACAGCAGCTCCTGTCAGAAGACCTTGGCTATGAACCCGTCGACATCACGCAGATCCGCGACATCGTATCTGCGAAATTAGACGTGTGCAGTATCTTTACAGGCCAAAAATTTTACAGCCAGACCATCACGGACCGAAAGACCCTTGCGCTGTTCGAAGACTGGTTCTCCAACGCATCTTACATTTCATTTGGTGCAGGCTGCGGCAATGAAAACGCCTGTCTGGAGCTGACGCTCTCCGACGGAAACGTCATCCGGTTGTCCATGGCGATCGACAGCTGCTCCAATTTCGGCGTCAACGGCGTCTACTATGACTACAGGCCGAAAACTTCCTGGGATAATGCTGAATTTTATCAGTACTTTGACGAGATACCGTTTGAGTACTGATACATTATCAAACAAGCCCTAAAACAGCCTAAGCTGCTCATACTTCTGCGGATATTCCGCCAGATAGGCAAAGCAGGCATTCAGATCATGCACGATGCCGTTGTCCTGGCACTTTTTCCTGAACAGCGCCATCAGCTCCCGGCTGTGGTCGCTCTGTATCTCGTAGGCATGTCCGTACTTTCTCTGGTATCGCTCCTTCACACCGGGAAAGTGCCTGTCCAGCGCGGCATAGAAATACTCCCTGTCGCCGTCGCGCAGCGTCACCCCCATGCCAAAGCAGATGATGCCGTACACCTTCGCCTCAATGCAGTAGTCCAGGATCCCCTCAATGTTCTCCCGCGTGTCATTGATAAAAGGAAGGATCGGTGACAGCCAGACGACGGTCGGGATCTGATGGTCGCGAAAGACCTGCAGCGCCGCTGCCCGCTCCTTCGTCGTGCACACATTCGGCTCCAGCACCCTGCACAGATCCTCGTCGTACGTCGTCAGTGTCATCTGGACGACACATTTTGCCTTCCTGTGAATGTGCTCGAGCAGCTCCAGATCCCGCAGGATCCTGTCCGATTTCGTCTGGACCGTCACGCCGTACTCATAGCGGTCGATGATCTCCAGACACCTTCTCGTGAGCTTTAACGTCTCCTCACAGTGCATATAGGGATCGCACATGGCGCCGGTCCCGATCATGCACTTCCTGCGCTTGGAGCGCAGCGCTCGCTCGAGCAGCTCCGGCGCATTCTGCTTGACCTCGATATCCTCAAAATCATGTGTGAAGCCATAGCACGTGCTCCTGCTGTCGCAGTAAATGCAGCCGTGCGTGCACCCTCTGTACAGATTCATGCCGTTTTTTGCGGACAAGATCCCCTTCGCGTTCACAAAATGCATTTTCTTCCTCCTCCCGTCCCTTCACACAGTTCCCTGCCTGCCGCGCTTGCACTCCGCTCTGTACTGAACGGGAGTTCTTCCGGTCGCCTTCTTAAACGCCTGAGAGAAATAGGACTGCGAGGAGAAACCCAGGCTTGTCGCGATCTGCGAAATGGAGTGCGACGTGGAACTGAGCAGCGATTTCCCCTCCTCGATCCGCTTCTGCAGAAGGTATGTGATCGGCGAGACCCCCATGTATTTCGCAAAGGCATGAGCCATATAATACTTGTTCATATGGGAGAGTGCCGCCAGCGTGTCCAGCGTGATATTCTCCGCGTAATTGGCGTCCAGGTACTTCTTGATCCGTGCGCACTCACTGTTCAGGAGAACATTGCTGCTCTGCACGATGGACAGATTGTTGTGCCGGAGCATGCACAGCATGATCACTTCCAAAAGGTTCTGGCAGACAGCCTCGTAGTTCTCCTCCTTCTTGTTGATCTCCTCGAGCATGATATTCAGATAGGAATACACATACGAGTTCTGCGTGTTGTACTTGTACACGTCACCCGACGCGGTCTGCATCAGGATCCTGTCCTGCACCGAGGCGATCTCCTCAAACGAAAACGCGAGTCCCTCGATGCCCAGCACGATGTATTCCAGCGGTGTCGTGTACAGGGATTTCTCGGTGTGCTGCACGTTGGGATTGATGATGACCATATCGTTCTCGCACACAGGGAACTCCATGCCCTCCGTGACAAACGTACCGCTTCCGTGCACAACATAAAACAATTCACTGAACGGGTGAGAGTGCAGGATGCTCTGCCAGTCTCCCTCGTATTTTGATGTGGACACATACAAAAGTTTCACTCCGTCAAAGCCGGAGGGCTTACTGTTCTCAATACAGTGTCTGATGTTTCCCATGGCATCTCCTCCAGTCCGATCCTCACAGCGCCTGCGGTCCGTTCCTGTATACAGTTTTCCCGCACATGCGCGTCTCCTGTTTGTTCCTAATTATAATATATATCAGAATTTAGATATTTTGTCCACACATTCCACATCCCAAAAATTTCTAAAATTCTTTCTTTCCACTTTTTTGTATATCCGGTACATTTCCGCAATTCTCCGCTCTTCATTTTCAGCGCTTTGACTTTATAACTTGTATAAAAAATATTGTGTATTTTCGCATTTCATATAGAACATGCACAATACACAAAACGATCCGATTTTCATTTCAATAAAAATATCTAAAAGCAAGATTTCTAAAATATCGAGCAACAATCAGATTGAATCTGATTCGCGTTTACATTATACTTAAGACAACTTAACAATTGCCTGTGGCAAATCAGCATTTTGCCACGGCAGGCATCAATGTGTCCCCGAAGTTCTTTCGCACCTGTCTATCGTCAGGTGCCGCAGGGATCTCCTGGATCACATACCTTAAAAGGGAGGGACTATTTTATGAAATCCAAAAAAGTTGTTTCATCGTTACTCGTAGCCGCTATGGCTACATCACTGCTGGCTGGCTGCGGCGGCAAAGATGCACCACAGGAGACTGCGTCACAGGCTGATACCCCTGCGGCAGACACCAAGACTGACACGGCACCGGCAGAGAGCACAGAGAAGACAGATGACACTGGTAACACTGCCGACGCTGAGAACACTGACACACCAACCTACGAGGAGCAGACATTGAAGGTAGCCGCTTTTGAGGGCGGATACGGCGCAGATATGTGGTCCGAGGTTGTGAAAGCTTTCGAGGCTTCCCATCCTGGCGTGACCGTGGAGCTGACCATCGACAAGAAGCTGGAAGATGTCATCAGCCCGGCGATGAAAGCCGGCGACTATCCGGATGTCGTACATCTGGCGACAGGCCGTGAGGCAGCGCTCACCGAGACGCTGACAAAGGAAAACGCACTTCTCCCGCTGACGGACGTGCTCGACATGACTGTTCCCGGGGAAGATGTAAAAGTAAAAGATAAGATCATTCCCGGTTTCCTCGATACACTGGCAACCAACCCTTACGGTGACGGCGTGACCTACTATGCACCGATGTTCTACAGCCCCTGCGGTCTGTTCTACAATGCCGGCCTCCTCAAGGAAAAAGGCTGGGACGTTCCGACCACATGGGAAGAGATGTGGGCGCTCGGCGACACGGCAGCAGAGGAAGGCATCGCACTGTTCACCTATCCCACAACCGGATATTTCGATGCATTTACATACGCGGCACTGGCATCGGCAGGCGGCTCTGATTTCTTTAACAGCTGCATGACTTACGAGGATGGCATCTGGGAGAGCGCGGACGCGACCAAGGTGTTTGATCTGGTAGGACAGCTTGCGAAATACACAGAGGGCACGACGGTAGCCAACGCGAACAATGATAACTTTACAAAGAACCAGCAGCTCATCCTTGACAACAAGGCGATCTTCTGCCCGAACGGTACATGGCTTCCGGGCGAGATGGCGGATGCTCCGAGAGCTGACGGTTTTGAGTGGGGATTCATGGCGATTCCGGCAGTGAATGCAGGCGGCGCCGGATGCTCTTTCTGCTGGTTTGAGCAGATGTGGATCCCTGCAGCGGCACAGAATCAGGATATGGCAAAGGAATTTGTGGCGTACATGTACTCCGACGAGGCGGCTGCAATCTTTGCAAAATCTACTGCGATCCAGCCGATCACAGGCGTGAGCGAATCCCTCGAGGGTGACAACAAGATGTTCTACAGCATCTATGACAACGGCGCAACTGCTGTCATGGGCGGATTTGCATCTACTGCACCGGTGGAAGGTGTCAACATGCTCGACACACTGTGCGGAACAGTCAACAGTATCGTGAGCGGTGACAAGACTGTTGCTGAGTGGCAGGCAGCTGTGGAAGAAGTAAGCGACAAATTGAGAGCAGCAATGGAATAGGTTTCAGGAGCGCTCCAAAGGGTTCTGCCTTTGGGGCGCCTTTTCAATCAAACAGGGAAATGCGCCGGGCACCCGCCAGCTCCTGCTGACATATTATCTCAGGTGCCCGTGTACATTGACCAACGGAGGTGTGAATGTGAAAAAAAGCAAAGAACGATCCATTTTCATAACCATATGTGTAGCACCGGCAGTCATACTGTTTATTATCTTTATGATGATTCCCACTTTCAACGTCTTTAAAATGTCGCTGTACAAATGGGGTGGCTACTCCAACAACAAACAGTTTGTCGGACTCAACAATTTCAAGATCCTGATGGAGGACACCAATTTCTTCCGTTCTTTCCAGAACACAGTCCTGTTGATCGTCTGTGTGACGATCGTGACGATGGCGCTCTCCCTGATATTCGCGGCGATCCTCTCCCGCGAAAAGATCAAAGGACAGAATCTCTTCCGCATTATATTCTATATCCCGAATATCCTGTCCGTAGTCGTCATCTCAGCGATCTTCTCGGCGATCTACGATCCCAACAGCGGACTTCTCAACAGTATCATCGGCATTTTCAGGGGCAGCGACAAGACGCCGATCCTCTGGCTCGGTGACCAGAAGCTGGTGATCTACAGCCTGGTGATCGCCATGATCTGGCAGGCGATCGGCTACTATATGGTCATGTATATGGCAAGTATGGCGAGCGTGCCGGAAAGCCTGTACGAATCCGCCAACCTGGAGGGCGCGGGAAAGGTACACCAGTTCTTCTCCATCACACTGCCGCTGATCTGGACCAATGTGAGGACGACGCTGACTTTCTTCGTCATCAGCTCCATCAACTTAAGCTTCCTGATCGTCAAAGCCCTGACAAACGGCGGTCCCGACGGTGCGACGGAGGTATTTTTAAGCTACATGTACAAGCAGGCCTACACCAACTCGTCCTACGGCTACGGCATGGCGATCGGTGTTGTCGTATTCCTGTTCTCCTTCGGACTGTCGGCACTGATCAACTTTGCCACCAAGAGAGAACCTTTGGAATTTTAAGGGAGGGAGACGCGTATGCAGGAAAAGAAAGAGCTGAATTTCAGCAAATTATACAAAATTTTTGTCTATGTCGCCCTGCTGGCGCTCGCGGTCAGTATCGTGGTGCCTGTCGGCTGGGTGTTCTTAGCGTCCATCAAGGAGAACTCCGAATTTTACGGAAATCCCTGGACACTGCCAAAGGGCATCTATTTCCAGAACTTTATCGACGCCTTCGAGAAGGCAAAGATGGGCGAGTATTTCATGAATTCCGTGCTCGTGACCGTGCTGGCACTCGCCATACTGCTCGTGGTGGCGCTTCCGGCTGCCTACGTGCTCGCCCGCTACCGCTTTTTCGGCAGCAAGGTGATCAACGTCCTGTTCATGGGCGGGCTGTTCATCAATGTCAACTATATCGTCGTACCCATTTTCCTGATGTTTGTCGACGCTGACAAATTTCTGAGAAATCTGACCGGAGACGGTTTTTTCCTGAACAACCTCTTTGTCGTGGCGCTCGTGTACGCCGCCACTGCACTGCCCTTCACGATCTACCTGCTCTCCGGCTTCTTTGTCACGATCCCCCGGGACTACGAGGAGGCGGCTTACATGGACGGAAGCAGCTACTTCCGTACCATGGTCCAGATCATGATGCCGATGGCACTGCCCAGCATCATCACTGTGATCCTGTTCAACTTCCTGTCCTTCTGGAACGAGTACATCATATCGATGACACTGCTCACAAAGGATTCCAAGACGCTTCCGGTGGGACTGATGCAGCTGATGCAGGCACAGAAGGCGGCCGCAAACTACGGGCAGCTCTACGCAGGACTTGTCATTGTCATGCTGCCGACGCTGATCCTGTACATTCTGGTTCAGAAGAAGCTGACACAGGGCATGAGCCTTGGCGGTCTCAAGGGATAATGAGGGAGGTATGGATATGAAACACATCATCAGATTACTCTACCTGCTGGTCTTTATCGCCAGCATCACATTGATCGTGACAGGTCAGCGCAATATCGGACCTGCCGGGCTTCTGACAATGCTTGTCGGACTCGCCGGAATATTAGTTCTCCTCTATTTATACAACAAAAAATATCAATAACGATGCGAAAAAGGAGGCTGTCGAAATGAATATGGAAAACACAGGCAGACTGACACTGCCGACAGACGTGGATATGGTCGATGAGACGATCCGCCTGAAAAATCTGCTGGGCGCGGACGCCCTGCGCGACTGTGACGGCACCACCATGCCCGAAGCGCTTTTGAACCAGAACGCCAAGATCTATGCAACCTACTACACCACGCGCAAGGACAACGAGTGGGCGATGCAGAACCCGGAGGAGATCCAGCAGGAATACCTGATCAGCGACCGTGTCACGGCAAAGGGAGCGTCCCTCCGCATCAGGCTCATGAAAGGCTTCCACACGGAACAGCTCAAGGTGAACACACTGGACTCCCCAAAGCGGTGGTGGGAGGTCGTGGACCGGACGACAGGCGAAGTCGTCCCGACAGAGCGGTGGGAGTACGACGAAGCTGCGGGGGAGGTCGTGATCGAAACCATCCCTTACCACCAGTACACCGTCAGCTTCCTCGCATTCCTGATCTGGGATCCCGTACATATGTACAATTTTATCACGAACGACTGGAAAGACGCGCCGCATCAGCTGACCTACGATGTGCGTCAGCCAAAGACACAGGTCTACGTGAAAGAAAAGCTGAAAAAATGGTGCGAGGACAATCCCGATATCGACGTCGTGCGCTTCACCACCTTCTTCCATCAGTTTACCCTGACATTCGACGACCAGAAGCGGGAGAAATATGTGGAATGGTTCGGCTACAGCGCCAGCGTCAGCCCCCATATCCTGGAGCAGTTTGAGAAATGGGCAGGCTACCCGTTCCGCCCGGAATACATCGTGGACCAGGGCTACCACAATTCGATCTTCCGCGTGCCGTCCAAAGAGTTCCGGGATTTCATCGAATTCCAGCAGATCGAGGTATCTAAACTGGCAAAGGAGCTCGTGGACATCGTGCACAGCTACGGCAAGGAGGCAATGATGTTCCTGGGCGACCACTGGATCGGAACGGAGCCTTTCGGAAAATATTTCGCGGACATCGGTCTGGACGCCGTTGTCGGATCCGTAGGGGACGGCGTCACGCTGAGAATGATCTCCGACATCAAAGGGGTGAACTACACCGAAGGCAGACTGCTGCCCTACTTCTTCCCGGACGTCTTCACGGAGGGCGGCGACCCGATCGGGGAGGCGCAGGACAACTGGCTGAAAGCGCGAAGGGCGATCCTGCGCTCCCCTCTCGACAGGATCGGATACGGCGGTTATCTCAAGCTGGCAGCCGAGTGGCCGGGCTTCATAGACCAGATCCGCAAAGTAGTCGACGAGTTCCGTCAGATACACCAGAATATGCAGGGAACCAAGGCGTACACCGCACCCTTCAAGGTGGGCATCCTGAACTGCTGGGGCAGCATCCGCCGGTGGATGGCAAACCAGGTGCACCACGCGCTGTGGTATCGCGAGATCTACTCCTACGTGGGCGTGATCGAATGCCTGAGCGGAATGCCGATCGACGTCGAGTTCATCGACTTTGACCAGATCCGAGACGGTATTGATCCCGATATCCGGGTCATCATCAACGCCGGGGACGCATACACCTCCTGGAGCGGTGCCGAGAACTGGATGGACGAGAAGGTCGTGTGCGCGATCCGCCGGTTCGTGGACGAGGGCGGCGGTTTCATCGGTGTCGGCGAGCCGAGTGCCTGCCAATATCAGGGCCGCTTCTTCCAGCTCAGCGACGTGCTGGGCGTTGACAGGGAACTGGGCTTCTCGATGAGCACCGATAAGTACAACGAGCTGAACCGCGAACACTTCATCCTGGAGGACATCCCGGGCGAGATCGATTTCGGCGAGGGAAAGAGCCGCATCTACGCACAGGGGGAGCACTATCAGATCCTCGATATGGACGGAAAATACAGCCGGCTGGTCGTCAACGAGTACGGAGAAGGCAGAAGCGTCTATTTCACAGGGCTTCCGTACTCGCCTCAGAACTGCCGCATCCTGCTGCGCGCCATCTACTACGCCGCGCACCGGGAGGACGAGATGAAAAAGTATTACGTCACGAATGTAGACACGGAACTTGCCGCTTTCGAGCAGACCGGAAAGATCGCCGTCATCAACAATTCCAAACAGCCGCAGAAAACCGATCTGTATGTGCAGGGAACACTCTTTGCACAGCTTGATCTGGCGCCGATGGAGATGCGGTGGATCGATCGCGGGAACGACATTTCCGACAGAAACGGAGGCTTGTCATGAGTACTATCAATCCAGCCTGTGCCAGGATAGACGAGGCGATCGAGGCATTTGGGATCGGATCTGCGATCAACGGCAGACTCCTCCAGAAAGATCCCTATGGAAACGGTCATATCAATGACACGTTCCGCCTCCGCTACGAGACACCTGATCACAGCGAAAAGAACTACATCCTGCAGCGGATGAACCACGACATCTTCAGGAATCCGCCGCTGCTCATGGAAAATATTGTCAATGTCACAGAGCACCTGCGCGGCATCATCCTCTCCCGCGGCGGAGATGCGGATCGCGAGACCTTAAACGTCCTAAAGACACGGGACGGGGCAAGCTTTTTCCGGGACACGGACAACAACTACTGGCGGGGCTTTCCGTTTATAGAGCGCTCGATCTGCCTGGAAAAGGTGGGCAGCGCAAAAGACTTTTATGACAGCGCCGTCGCTTTCGGCAACTTCCAGAAAATGCTTGCGGACTATCCGGCAACTACGCTGCACGAGACGATCCCTAATTTTCACAACACGCCCTCCCGCTTCCGGGATTTTCAGCAGGCAGTGCAAAACGGCGACAGGGAGCGCGCTGCCCTCGCCGAGAAGGAGATCGCCTTCGCCCTCGACAGGGCGTCCGAGACGGCTGTGCTGACAGACCTCCTGGATCGCGGAGAACTGCCGCTTCGGGTGACGCACAATGACACCAAGCTGAACAACATCCTGTTTGACAGGGACACAAGAAAAGCACTGTGCATCATCGATCTCGACACGGTCATGCCGGGACTTTCCCTCTATGACTTCGGGGATTCTATCCGTTTTGGCGCGAGCACAGGGGCTGAGGATGAGATCGACCTGGATAAAGTAACGCTCGACTTGTCCCTGTTTGAAGCCTTCACAAAAGGCTATCTCGAGGGCTGCGACGGAAGCCTTACCGCCAGGGAGGTCGAGATGCTCCCCATGGGGGCAAAGCTGATGACCTACGAGTGCGGCATCCGGTTCCTGGCTGATTTTCTGACAGGGGACACCTACTTCAAGATCCACCGGGCAAACCACAACCTCGACCGCGCCAGGACACAGTTCAAGCTGGTCGCTGACATGGAGGCGAAATGGAACCAGATGGCAGCGATCGTGCAAAAATGTTCCCTTTAAATACGAAAGTACCCAATACAGTCCGGCTTTGCCGGACTGTATTTTATTTGCAGGTTTTCTTTGCTATTTTGCGGGCAAAGTGGTAGTATATTACAGTACACACCACAACTACAGAAATGAGGACTCTCATGAAAACAAAAGACTATCAAAACGGACTGCGCGACGGGGTCGCCGTCGCGCTGGGTTATTTTGCCGTATCGTTTACATTCGGGATGGCGTCCGCTGCCGACGGGCTGAGCATCCTGCAGGCAGTGCTGATCTCACTCACAAACGTGACGTCCGCCGGGCAGTTCTCGGGACTTGCGGTCATCGCCGCGGGCGGGACATACATCGAGATCGCCCTGACGCAGCTGGTCATCAATCTGCGCTACTGTCTGATGTCCTTCTCCCTGGCACAGAAATTAAACCGCAGCGCACCGCACTGGCACAGATATCTCATGGCATACAGTGTGACGGACGAGATCTTTGCGCTGGACGCGAGCCTTGACCGCGCCCTGACGCCCGCCTACCACTACGGCATCACGAGTGTAGCCGTCCCTGGGTGGGTGCTGGGAACACTCGCGGGCGCGGTGTCCGGAAACATCCTGCCTTCCTTCGTGATCAGCGCCCTCGGCGTTGCCATCTACGGCATGTTCCTCGCCATCATCATACCGCCCGCCAGACAAAACCGCGCTGTTTTGCTTGTAGTCCTGTCCGCGATGGGACTGAGCTTTCTTTTTTCGATCCTACCGGTTCTGAACAGGATCACGTCGGGCTTTGTCATCATCATCACGACCGTCACGGTTGCAGGCATCGCGGCATGGCTCAAGCCGATCGAGGACGGGCGCACCGAATGAAGCAAAACACATATACTTTTATCAAATATAAAAAACCATTGAAACAAAGGAGAACCGTGACATGGAACACAACATCTATCTCTATATCCTTGTGATGGCAGGCGTGACCTACCTGATCCGCATGCTTCCGCTCGCACTGTCCCAAAAGGAGATCACCAACATCCACATCAGATCTTTTTTGTACTATGTACCGTACGCCTGCCTTGCCGCCATGACTTTTCCGGCGATCCTCCACGCCACCGCAAGCATATACTCCGCGCTTGCAGGACTTGCTGTCGCCGTCATCGCAGCGTACAAGGGCAGAAGCCTGCTCACCGTCGCCCTGCTCGCGTGCACGGCCGTGTTTATCGCGGAGCGGATCCTGCCTTTTCTGCCCTGATCCTCCTTCTGCGTGCACGCACTATAACTCCGCATACAGGATTTCGTTATATGTATCTCTAAAATACTTTCGACACTTTTCCACGACAACCTGCGGCTAAATATTCCTTAACATTCTGTCCCCATGCAATTTTTTAGAGTAATACAAATCTCTGGAATTCTTTATCTGATCCGCATAGGACTCATTTCGATCCTTCCATTCACAGATATACGTTTTCACTTCCGTCTGAACTGCATTTATGAGCACATCGCTCAATTTAACATACTTTTCCTGAAACCAGTCATCAAGAAACCAGCTCTCCACCTCCGGTGACGCATATAAACTGATTTGTCATACGCATTAACTGTGTCAGCTATGCGTAAACAGCAACCCATTTGCACACAAAATGCTAAAGTGCAAGCATTTTGGCGCATGTTTTTCACTACTTTTATTGACGAGTTAACAGTAACACCTCATGTGCCATGCCTGGATCACCGGATCGGCAGAAGGATCTCCGTGGCAAACACCCCCTCCTCCGACTGGCGGTCCAGAAAGCCGCCGTACTTTTCCACAATCCGATCCACTCGCTGCAGACCCAAACCATGAAATCCCGGCTCCCGCTTGGTGCTCACAAACAGCTTCCCGTGCCTTGCGGCTCTTCCCTGCATCCCGTTCATGACGGCGATGTAGAACTGTTCCTGCAGGATGTCCATATAGATCCTGATAAAGCGCCCCTCATCCTCCGAGACCTTCTGACATGCCTCAATGGCGTTGTCCAGCAGGTTTCCCAGGAGTACACACAGTTCCGTATCCGTGATCCGCATCTGTGCCGGCACATGGGCTGTCACCTCTGTCCGGATCTGATACTCCCGCATCAGGGACAGCTTGCTGTTTAAGATCGCATCCGCCATGAGATTTCCGGTCTTTATGATCTGGTCGATCTCATAGAGACTCTCGTCAAGTTCCTTGAGATACACCGCCAGTTCTTCATATTTTCCCAGTTCCAGATACGAGCCTGCCGCCTGAATGTGGTTGTGGTAGTCATGGCACCACGCCCGCATAGTGCGGTACATATTTTCCACTTCCTCATAGTGACGGTTTACCAGATCGCTCTGGAAGCTTTCCGTCCGCCTGTCGATCAGGCGGGGAATCCACACAAAAGCCGCTGCAAGCCCCGAAAGCAGCAGCAAGGCGAGAAAAAGCGTCAGCATAATCCATATCCTTTCAGCACAGCGCAGTCTCCAGACTGCCGAAACAATCCGCTATCCCTCCCGGCGGAACAGGCGGATAAACGCGCGGTTCAGCCCCTGGTACTGTGCCCTGCTCACTGGGACAAAGCTTCCCCCCGCAAGGGCTGCCCTGTCCCGTCCGACCGCTGTGACCTGCGCCAGGTTCACCAGATAGGAGCGGTGGGTGCGATACACCGAAAGCCCCAGAATGCCCAGCTCCTTTTCGATTTCCGATATGCCTTTCTTCACCTGGAAGCACGCTTCCGGCGTATACAGCAGACAGGTGTGACCGAAGGATTCCAGGTAGCGGATCTCTGCGGGCGCCACCCGCTTCTGACCTTCCGGCGTCTCCACCGTCCAGTACCGCTGCCCTCTCCTGCGCCGGACCAGAAAGAGATCCAGCGCCTCCCACAGCTTTTCCCGCTGCAGGGGCTTCAACAGATACCGGAACGCCTCCGCCTCATACCCCTCCGCCAGATTCATCCCCCTTTTCACATGAACTATCGCAATTTCACCCTGCTTATTTTCTCCTGATTTTATCACGCGATCCGGAATAAACGCAATTGTTCTGCACGAATTGCGCTGTGTGCGCACGAAATAGAGACGGCGGGAAAAATAAAAAAACCCGTGACCATCTGTCCTGTCACAGGTTTTTGCTTTTTATATTCTATTTCCGGTGCCTGCATTACTGGTCAAGCGTTGTGGGTGAGACCTCGCCAAACACGATCATTGCGTCATACATATCCCCCGGCGCAGCATTTATGGTGTAAAATGCCTTCGCAGCCGTCATGACCGTCACATTCATCGAAGTCATCCGCTGTTTGTCTGACAGGATGCTGTCCCAGCCGTCATCCGCTGCCGCCTCCTCGAGATCAATGTAATAATAGTCTTGTTCCGTCCTCCCAGCCAGTGTCGTCAAAGCATTCTGGTTCTCCACCGTCAACTCCTCAAACCCGTCATCCGTCTGGGAATTGAAAGAAGTGACTCCCGCGTCCGTGCCGATGGCGAAGTAGCTATCCCCCAGCTGCTGTGCCAGCAGCCCGCCCAGGCAGTCATAATTTGCAGAATTGACTTTCCCGATATGCCCGTTATGTCCGTTGATGAAAATGACACTTCCATCCCCATGTTCCATAAACCACTGAACTTTTTCCGCCATATGACGATCCCGCACCGCATTATACTCGCGGTCGGATCTGCGGATATCACAGCAGTTATAAATACTGCGGGCGCACTCCCTGGCGATCACAAATGTCTCGTCCCCAAGCATCTCCACAATGCTTTCCCTTGCGCCGTCCACCTCCTGGATCAGCCTCTCCGCCACGGGAAGGCACTGCTCAAACGTCTCCTGACTGATATCATACATATCGGCATCGTTCAAGACGGCAAGGGCATCCCTGTACGCTGCGCCGGCGTCCGGTGCGATCTGTTCCAGCACTCCCAGCACATACTCCTTGCTGCTGTCTGCCCACTGCATATCCATCCCGCAAAAGTGCAGATCTGCACCCTCCCCGGCAGTTTCATTGTAAGCGCGCATCCACTCGATCAGCGCCTCCATCTCCTCCGTGCGGTAAATGCGGAAACCGATCCGTGCAGCCGCCTCCTTCGCAGTCCCCTCCCCGCCGTGAATATAGTCATCTACCTTCAATGCGTTCCCAAAATCACCTTCTATGACAAAAGTCCGGCACCCGTTATGTTCAACCAGCGCCTGAAACACCTCCGCCTTCATCTCCTGGTACTCACTCACACCGTGGCTGGCTTCGCCAAGCCCCACCACCTGCACCTCCTCTGAAACGGCGATCGCGCCCACATCGTTCTGTGCCAGCTCCATATCGGCATCCACTGCGCGGCTGCCGCATCCCGCAGCAACCGATACGATACAACCCAAGACCGCTATGCTGCACACTGCTTTCTTTCTCATACTGACTCTCCTCCTCATTCCATCCTGCTATCTGCTTGAACTGTATACAGCATACCAAAACGAGAAAAAATCAGCCATCGATTCTCCTTACATTTTTGCCGTGTTTCTTACATTATCGTAAGGTTGAAACACCCGGACCAGCCGCCCCTCACTTCAACATCTCCGCATGATTGACGATCACCGTATTGTACAGGAACAAGATATCCGCACCGGCAAAATCCACATACTCCCCGATCCGCGCGGAATCGATATAGCGCAGATCGACCAGCGTGATCTCCCTGTAAGCCCCCAGCAAAAGCGGTACAAGACTGCTCGTGTAAGAATCCCGGAAAATGATAAGCCGCCTGTCCGTGACGGCATCCGGACTCATGATCACCTGCAGTGATGACGCGCCGCCCGCAAACACATCGTACTTGTCAAGACTCTTCCCGTCATCGAGCTTATCCAGCTGGTACACGGGCTTTAACACTGCCCCCGCCTCGCCGGGCAGACGCGCTTTTCCGGCATCCTGCCCGCTCAGCATGTTCTCCTCAAGGCTCCACACAACTGCCGTGTCCGTCACCTCGTCCGTCAGATACACGATCGTGTCGGGCGCCATGGGAAGTGCCGCCTGACCGTAGTACACGCCATAGAAATCCCGGATCTCATGTTCTACAAAACCAGTGTCCTCCCCCTTTGAGAAATTCAGGGAACCGCCCACGCCCATCGCATCCGCGATATGGTGTGCCACATCCAGGATCCGCTCCTGCCGCCAGTGCGTGTCCGTATTGTAGTAATCCTCGATCGACAGATCCGAGACAATATCAATATAACCAAACTCTGCATTCTTTGCAAGTTCCTGTGACAGCAGCCTGATCATATGTTCATAGTCGATGGACGGATATCCGTTTTGTCCCGCCAGGAAATAATTTTTGTCCGGCACGACCGCGTACCACACATCCTGCTCCGGAAAATACTGCTGCCAAAGTCCTGTCAGCTTTGCGGCGAGCCGCCTCACAGACGACTCGTTCAGCGGATATTCCAGCTTTGCGGCATGATCCTGCACCACGTATATATCATTGTTCTCCTTCTGCCGCAGCACGTCATAGGCAAAGTACGCCTTGATGCGCCGCAGACCGTCCCGGAATGGAAAGTGATCCAGCAGATACTTCTCCGTATCGTCCATAAAAGATTTATCCGCGAGGCTCTCCCATGTCAGTTCCGGCTTCTCCGCCAGCCGGCGCCGCTCCGATCTGGACACGGACTCCCTCGGATCGACAGCCAGCATCACCGTCATGCTCACGAGGCCGACCACAAAACTGCAGACCGCAATCCCAATCTCCCATTTACCGCGCCTCAACAATACCACCTCCCTGCAGAAACACACAACGTTTCGTTCCCGCTCAAAAGCGGAAATACAAAAACGGATTGAACGAACCATCGATCAGATAAGCCGTGCACAGCACCAGCAGCGCCACTGTCACAACAGCCCGCAGCGCGCGGACGATCCCCGCCCCTGCCGCACTCACCTGCAGCCGCTCTTGCAGCTTTGCCCAGAGCCACACCGGGAGCGGCATCGAACCGACCAGTCCGATACAGAGCAGCACGATCCGGTTTCGCAAAAGATACGAATGCACTGCTATCTGTGCGTCGCCCACGCCGTGGGCAATGCGGCTGCCCGCGCCGAACAGTGCCTGTATATCCGCCCACGCACCGGACAGGCTGTCATTGTGGAATACCAGAAAACTCACCAGGATCACGATCCCCACATACGCGTGTCTGATCCCGCAAAGCACCGCCTCCGGCAGAAATCTTTTCCGGTCGTACAGTCTGCCCGCCCCCTTCTCAAAGACAAGGAGCACCGCAAACAGCAATCCCCACACGATAAAATTCCAACCGGCCCCGTGCCACAGCCCCGTAAAGAGCCACACGACAAGGACGTTCACGATCCACCGCGGCACACTCACCCGGTTGCCGCCCATGGGAATGTAGACATAATCGCGGAACCATGCGCCGAGCGTGATATGCCACCGCCTCCAGAACTCGCTCACACTCCGTGAGATAAAAGGATACCTGAAATTCTCCGGGAAATCAAATCCCAGCATGCACCCGAGACCGATCGCCATATCGGAGTAACCGGAGAAGTCAAAATAGATCTGGAGCGACACAGCGACAGCATACGCCCACGAAAGCAGGAGATCGCGCTGACCGAGCATCGCGATCTCCGACACAAACTCACCTGCCACATTCGCGATCAGCACCTTTTTCCCGAGTCCCACCGCAAAACGCACCAGACCGTTTCCGATGTTCCCGCATATCTTCGAAAGATCCGCCCCGCGCGTCAAGGTCTGTTCGATCTCGCTGTAGCGCACGATCGGCCCCGCCACCAGCTGTGGAAAGAGCGTCACATACGCCGCATAGGTGACAATATTTTTCTGCCGCTCCACCCGGCCGCGGCACACGTCAACACAGTAACTTGCGATCTGAAACGTGTAGAAGGATATCCCGATCGGTAGCGCGATCGCCCTCGTCTCGATCCCAAACACCGTGTTCATAAAAAAGTTGAAATATTTAAAGTAAAACAATGCCGCAAACGGCAAAAGAACAGACAGGATATAAAATATCCTGGCTGCCCCTCTCCCCCCGGATCTGTCCGCCAGCCACAAAAGCACATAGGAAACTGCGATCTGAGCAGCCATCAGCAGCACATACACAGGCTCTCCCCACGCATAAAACAGCAGCGACATCACCAGGAGCACAAGATTCCTGCCCTTCTGCGGCGATGCGAAATACAGAAAGATCGTGGCAGGCAGAAAGAAATATAAAAATGTAATACTGGAAAAAAGCATATGCGCCGCTCCTGCTATCCCGATCTATACCGGATTTGCCTTCTCGAGTGTGTCAGAGACTTTCATGTCCCTCGACTCTGCCGCTGCGACTGCCTTTGCAAGCACTTCCGACGCCGTATCCTGATGCCCCATCACAAAAAAGATGTCGTTGCCGAGAATCACCGCATACTGCTGCTCTGCCGAGACGCACACCCACTTTGCCGGATTGATATTGTCCATGAGCTGTTTGCGGATGCCCTCCGCATCCGCGTCATCCGTTGTTCTGATGTACACGGCACTGTAGGCTGTAGAGCTGATCATCGACTCAGACAGATACACTCCCTCAATGCCGTCCAGGTTCGTCAGACCTGTATGATACGATAACATGTCTGCATCCCCCAGATCAAGCTCACTCGTCATGGCACCGCCCATAGGGAGCAGATCTTCCGCCACTCCCCCGTACACTTCGTCAAAAAATGCCGACACTTCATCTGCGCTGTTCAGATGCACCATACCTGCCGTATCCGCATTCTCCTCAGACGATACCTCGTCCGAAGTCCTGTCGCCGCTCTTGCTGCCGCACCCGGTCACCGCCGTCATGGAAAGTGCCATGATCACAGCGAGCATTCCTATCCTGCTAACGATTGTTTTGTTCTTCATAAGAGTATACCCTCCATTTCCAGACCACGCCTGGACCAGTCGTCTGTCAGACATGATCTAAACCTATTATTTCCTTTACGTTCCGCAAATATTCATATGTGAACCACAATTGCGCCAATATCCTTGCCCCTGTCACTCGCTGACAAGAAGATATGTCACCTCCTGTCCCGGATCCTCCGAGTGGGGTCCGCTCAGCATTAGTTCATAAGTCTGCCCATTCTCAAGCACTGCCGCGTCTGCGGACGGAGCCAGCGGACTCAGGATCCTGATCTCGCTGTCCGCCTGCAGTTTGGGATCGTCTGTCGTGATCACCCTTGCCGTGTACACGATACCGCTGTCCGGGCTTTCATCCGCATCCAGGATCTCAACCGCTGCGTGAAAACTGTACAGTTCCGATGTCTCTGCAGCCGCCTCCGCCATACCGCTGTTATCGGCTGCCGCATCGTCCGACGTGACAGCGCTCTTATCCATGCCGTTCTCCGCCGCACTGCCATCCTGCTCACATGCCGCCGCTTCCATTCTGACGCTCTCCGCAGCCCCGCTGGCTTCCCCCGCCTGCGGCACTGCATTCTGTGCCATGTAGTCGGACGCTGTATTGTCGGAGCCGCCCTCGCGCGTCCGCACATATCCCGCCATAGCGGGAACGATCAGTGCCACGCACGCGCATGCAGCCGCGATCCCCGCCCAGATTCTGAAACGTGCCCTTTTGCCGCGCACATTTTCCACCCGCGATCCCGATGCCTGAAAATCCGTCATGCGTATATCCGTTTTGGCTTCTCCGGGAGCTGTGTTCTTTTCTTCCAGCCCTGCCTCGATACGGGTCCACAGATCCGGCACATCACTGTTGACGAGCCCCCTGTACTCCCTCTCCAAATCTCTACTCATAACCGCATCTCCTTAACTTCTGAATCGCATTCTGATAGCGCCAGGTCACTGTGCCAAGCGGAGCCTTGAGCATATCTGCGATCTCCTGGAAAGTCATCTCACCCATGATCTTTAGGTGCACGATCTCACGCTCCCCGGGTTTGAGCCTGTCAAGCGCCTGCCGCAGGCTCATGTCGGCTATGACTTCCTGCTCGACGGACACATCCGAGGCACTCTCCGGGATGGTATCTGCAAAATCATCCATCAGCACTTCCCGCTTTGTCCGCCGCAGAAGGTCGACTGCCATATTTCTGGCAATCGCTGCCATCCATGCCCTATGTCCCTTTCCTTCACGATATGTATCCGCAAGCCGCCACAGTTTCATAAAAAACTCACTCGTCACATCCTCTGCATCCTCGCGGTTTGATACGGTCTGATGCACAATCGTGTAAATATAGCCGATGTATGCCTCGTAGACTTCATGCAATGCACTCTTGTCGCCGGATCTCATGCGTTCCATACATGCACTGAACTGTTTCTCTTCCACACTGACTCCCCTCTGGAAAAAGCAAAGACCTCTGAATAATCTATATACGTATTTCCCTCTGCATTTTTATGGCTCCCCTGTAATATTTTCTTAGTTATATTTTCTTACTTGATCAAAATCGGTTCCGAAAACACTTCGCAGTAGCGCTCCGCGCGCTCCCAGATCACCACATCGGGATCATAGCGGTCGAGCATGCTGTACTGAAAATCCCTCGCATCCTCCCAGTAGACCTCCCTGTAGTACCCCTTGCAGATCTGCGACAGAAATCCGCCGAAGGAATCCCCCACATACAGCAGCACCTGGTCGTGATACTGTGCCCTGTCAGCCGAGTCCTGCTCAAACACGTACACTGTGTCGATATCGTATTTATCGGTGAGCCCTGCCATCGTCACCAGGTCTCCCGCATAGTCCGTGGCATCTGTCCTGAACGTCACGGAGTCGATTTCCGCGTGTGTGCCATACGCCATCCTGAAAAACTCCTGCATGTTCACAAAGGCGCCGATCTGGTTGCTGTGAGAATCCGTGCTGTAATAGAGCTGTATCTTATCTTTGTTTGCCATCAGTGCATCCTTGGGATAGACAAATATAAGATCCGTGTTTTTGTGCAGATACTCCGCCAGCTGCTCCCCGCGGGAGACCTCGTTCACGCGCGCGATCGTGTCGGGCATATTCTCGGCGTAGATGATCTCCTTATTGGGGATACACATCGTATAAAACTCGATCCCGACCGCGTTCAAATGATCCCGCGTCGCCGTCAGGTTCGCCGCGATCGCCGCCATCTCCGCCTCCGTGAAATGGTTGATACCCATATAATCCCAGATCGGCTTCCCGTCAAGCTCCGTCTTATAAAAAAACATGTCATTCTTTCCCATGAGCGTCTGTGTGGATTCGATGTACGTCCCGCCTGTGAGCAGCGAGGTAAGTCCCGTGTTGAAGGCGATCAGCTTCGACCGTCCAAACAGGCCGTCCGTAAAGGTGTTGATGCCTTTCTGGAGCCGCAAAAACCCGGAATCCCCAGACGGGTCTTTGACGTCTCCCCCCGCAGTGCTCCCTGTCTGCGTCCCGTCGTCCTTTGTCAGTGTTCCGTTCTGCTCAAGGACTGCTTTCTCCGCTTCCGACAGCTCGCTTTCCTGTTTTTGCGGCAGCATGTTCCCCACCACAGTCACCAGCGGCAGTATCATAATAAAAGCGAGAAACACGACCGTGATCCATTTATCCCTGTTCTTCATATCATCATTCATCTCCATCAAAATTAACCGTCAAAAGTTAAAGTATATAAAAGGATTGTAGGCATTGTTGCAGATAAATGAGACACTGACGATCAGGCACACAACGATGCCTGCCGTGTACACGACCTGCCATAACCTGCTTTTCCTGAATTGATCGTCGATCCACGGCATGATGGGTGCACAGCCGAGGATTGCAAATACAAAGTATATCCAGTTCTGCGCGATGTATGCCCAGACCGCCTTGTCAATAATTCCCTTCGCGCCGATGCCGAACATCGCCTTGATGTACAAAAAGGCGTTCCCCATGCCCGTCGAGCGAAAGATCACCCAGCCGATGATGACGAGTACCATCGTGTAAATGTGTCCCCACCAGCATTCTTTCCTGCCCAGCCCTGTCAGCTTCTCGAACGTGAGTATCACAAAGTACATCAGTCCCCACGCGATGAACGTCCAGTTCGCGCCGTGCCACATCCCGGTCAGCAGCCACACGACAAAGAGGTTTGCGACCATCCTTGGCCTGGAGACCCTGCTGCCGCCCAGCGGAAAGTATACGTAATCCCGAAACCACGTCTGCATCGAGATGTGCCATCTGCGCCAGAACTCCGACACGGTCCTTGAAATATACGGGTAATTAAAGTTCTCCTCAAAATGAAATCCGAACATCTGTCCCAAACCGATCGCCATATCCGAGTAGCCCGAGAAGTCAAAAAAGATCTGGAGCGTGTACGCGACCGCGCCAAGCCAGGCCATACCCATCGATGCCTGGAACTCGCCGTTGATGATCAGCCCAAACGCATTGTCCGCGATCACTGCCATGTTGTTTGCGACCAGCACTTTCTTTCCCAGGCCGATACAGAATCTGGTGACACCCGATGAAAAATCCGCCAGATTCTCGACCCGGTTCTGGATCTGGTCCGCGATCGTCTCGTACCGCACGATCGGTCCCGCGATGAGCTGCGGAAACAGCGCGATGTAGAGTCCCACCTGCAGCGGATTCTTCTGTACCCTGCCCCGGTGTCTGTACACATCGATCACATACGACATCGCCTGAAATGTATAAAAGGAGATACCGATCGGCAGCGCCACGATCGGCACCGGAATATTCGTGTGCAGGAAACGGTTGATCTGCAGCACCGTGAACTCACTGTACTTATACCATCCCAGCGTGCCGATGTTGACAAGCACCAGCAGCACAAACAAAAGCCGCACGACCGCCTTCCTGTCGCGCAGCGCATCCACCAGAATACCGAAAAGCCAGTTGACCAGAATGGTGCCGATCATGAGGAATACGTAGGTCGGCTCCCCCCATGCGTAGAAAAAAAGACTCGCCGCAAGCAGAAATATATTTTTGAGCATCTTCGTCTTTCTCAGCAGCGCATAGTATACCACCAGCACCACCGGCAGAAAAACGAACAAAAAAACCTCACTTGGGAAAAGCATCTCAGATTTCCTCCCGAACTATCATCTTATCATCAATCTCACCGTCAAACACCGTGGCAGCGGGACCTGTCATATAGACAAGATTGTCCTGCCGGTCCCACTCACACAGGATCTCGCCGCCGGGCACCCTGACATTTACCTTCGTGTCGGTCAGCCCGTTGAGCACCCCCGCGACCGCGACCGCACAGCATCCTGTCCCGCAGGCGAGCGTCTCCCCTGTGCCGCGCTCCCACACGCGCATCTGCACATTGTTTCGATCTATGACCCGCACAAACTCCGTGTTTGTCCGCTCCGGGAAACGCGCGTGACGCTCAAAATGCGGCCCGATCGATTCAATGTCAAAATCCTTTAGATCAAACGCCGGAACATTCTCCATGAAAACGACCGCATGGGGATTTCCCATCGACACGCACGTCATCTTATACACCTTTCCGTTTACCTCGATCTCCTCACTGATGACCTGATCGTTGTCCGAAAGAACCGGTATCTGCGCCGCGCTCAGGACAGGCGCGCCCATATTGACTTTCACAGCCGTCACTTTGTTGTCGCTGCCAAGTGTAAGTTCGAGCGATCTCACCTTGCCAAAACTTTCGATCTCGATGTTTGTCCGGTCCGTAAGTCCTTGATCATAGACGTATTTCGCCACGCAGCGGATACCGTTTCCGCACATCTGTGCCCTTGTCCCATCCGCATTGTACATCTCCATCTCAAACGCAGCACGCTGCCCCGGATTGATAAAGATCACTCCGTCACCGCCTATGCCAAAATGCCTGTCGCTGAGCCTCCTTACGATCTCCGGCTTCCTCTCCGCCTCAATATGCTCCGCAAAACCATTTACATAGATGTAGTCATTCCCACAGCCATGCATCTTCGTAAATTTCATATTTTTATCCTTTCCACTCAAACTCCATACACTGTCGGTTCCAGTTCCTGTAACGCCGTGCAGTATATCATACCGAAAGCCGCCGTCTCACGTCGCCCAGCTCCAGCTGAGGATCTCCGTATCTCCCTCCGTGTTGTCCTCACTGATCTGTACCGATATCAGCTGCAGATCCTCAAAGGCTCTGATCGCGTGCTTCTGCCCTCTCCTGATGGAGATCGTATCGCCGCGCGAAAGCTTCATCAGGCAGCCGTCCACGACAAGCTCACCCTGTCCGTTCGTCACTGTAACCACCTCGTCCTTGTACTTGTGCACATGATAATCCTGAGCGCACCCTGCGTTGATGGTGACATGCTTCGTGAGCGACTTTGTCCCGTCTGCATACTGGCTGTAGTCGTACACTTTGTACTCCCCCCAGCGCCGCTCCTCGTACATCGGGCGGTTGTCGATATTTTCCACGTGCGGCTTGATATACGAACTCTTGTGCTTGTCTGACACAAGGATCCCGTCCTGTCCCGCCGCCACGACGAGATCCTTTGTGCCAAGCACCACGACAGGGATCGAGAGCTCATTGATCACATGGGTATTGACACACGCCTCCCCCATGATGACATCGCCGATGCTCTCCTCCTTCATCTCCTCCGTCAGTGTATTCCATGTCCCGATGTCCTTCCATGCGCCGCTGTACGGGACGACGGCGAGGGATTCCGCCTTCTCGACCACCTCGTAGTCAAAGCTGTCCTTTTTCAGATCGGCATAGTTCCTGATGACATCGGAGAACTCCCTGCTCTCCACGTACTTGTCCGCGATCCCCATCAGATACTTTAATTTGAAGGCAAACACGCCCGCATTCCAGAGCGCCCCCTTCTCGATCAGCTCCCGCGCGGAGCGCTCATCCGGCTTTTCCTTGAAGCCGCTCACACTGCCGCCCTCGCCCGGTATGATGTACCCGTACTTTTCTGAGGGATATGACGGCGTGATGCCCATGAGCACGATGTCCGCCCCGCCTTGCTGTACGCGCGCATCCATCTTTTTGAACGTCTCAAAATACTCCACATCCACATAGGGATCGACCGGCAGCACGATCACGGTCTCCTCCGAATCCGTCTGCTTTCTGGATTCCAGGTAAGATGCCGCGAGCACGATCGCGGGAAACGTGTTCCTGCGCTCAGGTTCCACCACGATATCCACGTCGTCCGGCAGCTGTCCCCTTATGGACTCTACCTGTGTGGATGACGTCGCCACCACGATATCCGCAGTAATGCCAGCCTGCCCGATCTGGCGGTACACGCGCTGCACCATCGATTCGTGACCTCCCTGCGCGTCGCTGAGCAGCTTGAGGAACTGCTTTGACCGGATCTCATTCGACAGCGGCCAGAGACGCTTCCCGGAGCCGCCAGACAATAAAACGATATTCATATCACTATCTCCTCCTCATTTTCTATTTCAGAGCCAATACCATCTGCGCCGTCTCCACCATGTCCGTGCCATTGTCCATGCTGCGCTTCTGCAGATAGCGGTGCGCCTCATCCTCAGTCATGTTGTTTCTCGTGATCAGCAGCTGCTTGGCAGTCTCTATGACAGCTGCCTCCTTTTCACTGCGGATCACCGGCTTTTCCCTCCGTCTTTTCCTGCGCCGGACGATCCCCTGCGACAGCATATCGACCGTGCTGACCAGCTCGTGCACCTTGAGCGGCACGGCAAGTTTGATGATCCCGCTGCCGGACACCTCTGCCAGAACTCTCTGCGATGCCATAACCACCATCTCAAAGCCTGGGGGCAGACTCTCCTTGATCCCGACACAGATCATATCCGTGAGGCGGTATCCCGCTATGACAATGCCGTCGTGGTACTCGTCGGCATATCCCAGCGCCTGTGCCCCGGAAGTGCAGACTGCCGTCACGCCAAACCCATTCCTGACCAAAATATTTTTGATGCCCTTTGCATCCTCTATCCTGGCAAAAACTACAATAATATTCGTCAATCGCACACCCCCAAAATCACACTGCGAAGCATTTCATGTCCACTCATCAAAGGTGTCCTTATATTTTATACAGATAGGATTCGATCTCCCAGCACGTCACCTGGGAATCATACTCCTTCCACGCCGCGAGCTTGGAATCATAATACTGCTCAAACACACGATCCCCCAGTAGTCCGCGCAGGAGCGGATCCCGCTCCATCTCCCTGCACGCCTCCAACAAATCCGTCGGCAGCTTTTGGATACCGCGCCTTCTGGCTTCCTCCTCCGAGATCACGTTGATGTTGTCCATCACTTTCGTCTCCGGCTCAATGCCGTTCTTTATGCCGTCAAGCCCTGCCATCAGGCAGGCGGCGATGGCAAGATAGGGATTGGCGGAAGGATCGGGACTTCTCAGCTCGATCCGCGTGTGTTCCCCGCGTATGTTCGGCACGCGGATGAGTGTGTTTGCCCCGAGCGTGCTCCACGCGATATACACAGGTGCCTCAAAACCGGGGCGCAGTCTCTTGTAGGAATTTACCAGCGGATTCGTGACTGCACAGATGCCCTTGACGTGCTTCATCAATCCCCCCATAAAATGATAGGCTTCCCTGCTCAACCCGTTTTCATCAGAGGGATCGTCAAAAATATTCCTGCCATCCCTGCGCAGCGACATGTTGATGTGCATACCCGAACCGCAGAACTCCTTCCTGGGCTTTGGCATAAAAGTCCCGTGGAGCCCGTGGTGCTTTGCGATCGTCTTGACTGCAAGCTTAAACGTCATAATGTTGTCCGCCGTCGCGAGCGCCTCATCATAGCGGAAGTCCACCTCGTGCTGGGAGGGTGCCTTCTCATGGTGGGACGCCTCCACCTCAAAGCCCATATCCTTGAGCGTCAGCACGATATCGCGCCTGGCATTCTCGCCGCTGTCGAGCGGTCCCATATCAAAAAAACCTGCCTGCTCGTTCGTGTTCGTGGTAGGTCTGCCGTTCTCGTCCGCATTAAACAGGAAAAATTCGCACTCCGGTCCCACCTCGAAGGTATACCCCATATCGGCGGCTTCCCTGATCGCCTTCTTCAGGATGTAGCGGCAGTCGCTCTCAAAGGGCGTACGGTCCGCGCGGTACACATCGCAGATAAAACGTGCGACCTTTCCCTGCTGCGGACGCCACGGAAAGATTGCAAAAGTATCGAGATCAGGATACAGAAACATATCCGCGTTGTCCGTGGGCAGCATCCCCCTGACAAGCGAACAGTCAAACATGCAGTCGTTGCCGAGCGCCTTTTCGAGCTGACTTGCGGTGATCGCCACATTCTTGAAATTTCCCTCGATATCCGTAAACTGCATGCGGATAAACTCCACATCCTCCTCCTCCACCATCGCGATGATGTCCTGCTTTGTATATTTTGCCATAGCCCGTCCCTTCCCTTTCTTTTCCATAAATCCTGTCTGCCACAGCGATGCATCGCGCGCTGTGCAGATACCCAACCTCAACACTACTATATGAGCGTACTTTTTGTCAACACCAAAGCATAATCCTGGCATGGCGCTCATACCATTATAAAAAGAACAAAAATGGAGTCTTCACATGAGCTCTAACACAAAAATCGTTGTACTTCGCTCAAAGGAATTAGTCTATGCACTTGTGCTTCTGGTTGTAAGTGTACTTATCATAATGGTGGCAGTATCCCTCTTCCTACCCGCGAAAGACTCTGCTTCCCCCGCCCCTGCCCAGAGCGCAGAGGAGACACCGGATCAGATACCATCGCAGACACCGCCACAGACTGTTCCGGAAACTACGCCCTCGGGCAAACCCCAAAACGGAACCTCCGGCAGCACACAAACCGGAAACGTCGGCGGCACCGAGACTGATACCCAGAACAAAACCCCGGGTGAAACACAAAACAGCAGCACAGGCGAAACCGGAACCGGCACCCGGAACCAGACTTCCGGCACAGGTACCTCCTCTGCGCAGAACCTCTACGTCCCGGGCATCTACTCCAGCACACTGCTGCTCGGAAGTGCCAACGTGGAACTGCAGGTAGCCGTTGATAAAAACCATATCAATTCTATCACGCTGACGAACCTTGACGAGTCCATAACAACCCTGTACCCGCTGATGAGCCCCACGCTGTCCGAGCTGGCGTCCGTCATCCTGTCCGAGCAGAGCATCGACAATATCAGCTACGGCACCGAGAACCGCTACACCTCCATGTTGCTGATGCAGGCGATCACGGAGGCTCTAGACAAAGCTGCCGCATCCGAGAATGCCGACAGACCGGAGTCCGGTGTGATCTACTGACATGTCAGCGCTTTGCATCCTGCAGCATTTTCTGCAGGTCTTCGATCTCGAAATCGTACAGTTTATTGCAGAACTGACACCGGACTTCGACCGGTTTGCCATCGTCGATCATCTCCTGAATGTCCTTTTTCCCGATACTGATGATCGCCCGCTCCACACGCCCGCGGCTGCAGTCACAATAGTACTGCGCCGGTATGGTGTCGTTGATCTCAAGTCCCAGACCGCCCAGGAGAAGCTCAAGAAGCTGTTCCGGAGAGCTGCCGCCATCGAGGATATTGGTGACACTGTCCATCGTCTTGAGCTTCTCCTCGAGTGCGTTGATCGTCTCATCCTCGGCAAAAGGCATCAGCTGAATGATAAAACCACCCGCCTGTCTCACCGTGTTGTCCCTCTCCATCAGCACGCCGAGCCCGACCGCCGACGGAACCTGCTCTGACGTCGCAAAATAGTATGTGAGATCCTCCGCGATCTCGCCGGTCTGCAGCTGCGTCTGTCCGACATACGGCTCCTTCAATCCCATATCCTTGATGACACTCAGTATACCGGCTCCCACAGCCTTCCCCACATCAAGCTTTCCGAGCGCGCTCGGCGGGAGCATCACCTGCGGCTCGAGAGCCGCACCTCTCACATTTGCCTGTGCGTCGGCTGTCACCGCCAGCCCCCGCACGGGACCGTCACAGTGGATCTGCAGTGTCAGCGTATCGCGCTCCCCCTTGAGCATACTCCCCATCATGGCGCCCGCCGTGAGAAGCCTTCCCAAAGCCGCTGTGATCACAGGGCTCAGGTCATGAACGCTCCTCGCCTGCTCCACAAGTTCCCTTGATGTCATCGCAAAAGCCCTGATCTGCGCATTTGCAGCCGTTGCCCGCACTATATAATCGCCCATATAACAACTCCTTCTATCTCCATATCCGCCATATCCTCCACATCACTTTGCATCACACAGCGTTTCCTTCTGTTTTTCCTGCACCACGCAGTAGATCCGCTCGCTCGTCTCTGTGACCTGCCCGAGCGTATCCGCATCATATGCCCTGACAAACGCCAGCCCGGACAGCGCTGCAAAACGTTTCATCTCATCCAGCGTGTAGCCTCTCTGGAGATGAACCTCCTGAGCGCGCGCAAACAGCTCCTGCCCGGGTTCCCGCGCAAATATGGTCAGATCGTACTCGTTGATCCCGCTCTCCGGGTCATAATAATTCTCCCAGATGAAACTGCAGTCCTCCCGGTTCTCAGCGATCACACTGTCCCCGATCGTCTCATACTTGTATCTTGTGTTGAAATCAAAGACAAATATCCCTCCCGGATCCAGGTAATTATTGACAAGCCGGAAACATGCGGTCAGATCCGCATCCTCCAGAAGATAGTTCAGGCTGTCACACACACTCACGACAGCCCGCACCGTCCCGTACAGTTCAAAGGAACGCATGTCCTGATTCAGATAGAGAATGTCATAGCCTGACCGCTCTCTCTTTTCACAGGCTATGTTCAGCATCTCATCCGAACTGTCCACACCGATCATGTCATAGCCGCGCGCGGCAAGAAGCTCTGTCAGGCTGCCCGTGCCGCAGCCAAGCTCCAGCACCAGCCCATCCCTTATATGATACCCGCCCAGCACTTGCGCGATGTTCTCGCACCACTGTCCGTAGGGCGTCTCGTCCATCAGCTGGTCATACACGCCAGCAAAATCTGTGTACGCTTCCATCGATCCTCATCTCCGTCTAACTATATTCCCCGATCACATCGCCGGAAAGCCTCCCTCAGGCGCCCAGCTTCAATGAAATGAAAAATCCAACCGCCAGCAGGACGATCCCCGTGGCGATCTCCACTACGCCTACTGTGACGATCTCCATCATGAGCAGGATCGCAAACGGCGAAGCCGCGATCAGTCCTATGATCGCCCAGTATGTGACCAGCGGATATTTCTTCAACATGAACTCGATCAGCTTTGCCACCGCGACGATGCCTGCCAGCACGCCGATCCCGAAGGGCACCAGCACCACGAAAGTGTCGAGCATCGCCGCGATATCAAACGTTTTCAGCGCATTGATAAAGTCATTGATCGTGTCGATGATCGTGTTGTAATAGCCGAGGATCATCATGATCATCGATCCGCTCACCCCGGGGATGACCATCGTCGCCGCCGCGATGATGCCGACGCCAAAGAGCCTGACCACATTGCCCGCGCTAAAGGAGATGTCCGCGCTCGAGCCGCCGCCCTCGCCGACGCAGGCAAAGCCCACCACCATCACAAAAAACAGCAAAAACGCGATGATCTGCGGGATCCTGATGGTGTTTCCCCTGACCTTTCCATAGATAACGGGCAGACCGCCGAGGATCAGGCCGATAAAAAACAGATTCGTCTGCAACGGAAACCGCGGAAACAGGATCTCCGAAAATATTTTTGCAAAGATCGCTATGGACAGGAGCATTCCGACCAGGATCGGAACCAGGAGCGCGACCGCCTCCTTCATGCGCTTGATAAAATGCGTCAGCACCAGTATCAGCTTGTCGTAAATCCCCATGGAAACCATCATGGTCCCGCCGCTGACTCCGGGGATCACGTTCGCGATCCCGATCACCATCCCCCTTAAAATGTTTGCGATAAATTCTTTCATACTTTTGATCGTCTAACCTTTCTTATTTTTAATTTTTTTATTATTATTCTTATTTTTTCTCTCATTCAGATTTCTTGGAATATGTCAAATACAGGCGCTATCTGCCATTCAGATACGACTCAAGGAAGTCAAGTACCTTGTCCATCTCCTCGTCCGTCCCTATGGAAATGCGCAGATGATCGGCGATGCGCGGCTTGTTCCAGTGCCTTACGTACATCCTGTTCCCTCTGAGCGCGTCAAAGATCTCCTGCGCCGGAACACTCCTGTGCGCTGCAAAGATAAAATTGGTCTTAGCGTCGGGAAAGACAAAGCCCAGCCGCGCAAGTTCCCTCTTTGTGCGCTCCCTCGTCGCCACAACCCTCGCCGTCGTCTCTGCAAAATACGCCTCATCTTCCACGGAAGCCACGCCCGCCGCGATCGCGACCGCGCCCATCGTGTACGAGTTGAAGGCGAACTTGACATCATTGAGGCAGCCGATCAGTTTCCTGCTGCCCATCGCATAGCCGATGCGCATGCCCGCCATGGAGCGCGATTTCGAGAACGTCTGCACCACAAGCAGGTTGTCGTACTTTTCGATCAAAGGCACGCAGCTCTCCCCGCCAAAATCCACGTACGCCTCGTCGATGACAACGACCGAATCCGGGTTTGCCCCGACGATCTCCTCCAGCACGGACCGCTTGGATGCCACCCCTGTCGGCGCATTTGGATTGGCGATGACGATGCCGCCATTTTCCCTGAAATAGTCTTCCTTTTTGATGCGGAAGGTTTCGTCGAGCGGCTGCTGCTCATACGGTATCCTGTACAGGTCTGCCCACACATCATAAAAGGAATAGGTGATGTCGGGAAACAGGATCGGCTTTTTGCCCTGAAAAAACGTCAAAAAGGACATTGCCAGAACATCGTCTGACCCGACACCGACAAACACCTGCTCCCTGTCCAGTCCGTGCCGCTCTGCGAGCGCGTCCACAAGCGCAGACACATCCGAATCCGGATATCTGCGCAGGATATCGCAGTCAAAGCCCTGTATCACTGCCGCAACCTTCGGTGACGGCGGATAGGGATTCTCATTCGTGTTCAACTTGATGACATCCTGATCCTTTGGCTGTTCGCCCGCCACATAGGGAACTACCTTCCGCACATTATCTTCCCAACTCATACCTACCTCCATATCTGCCTGTCACTTAAAAGTGCCTTGTTTTTTATCATATCAAAATTTCCAATTTTATGCAATGTCTGTTGACTCCAAAAGAATTTCATTCTACTATTTAAAATATAGTATATTTTTCCATCAAAATGAAATCCTTATACTAAAGCGGAGGTTCAATATGTATTATCTCAAGATTTTTGCCAAAAGTTTTTTGTCGCTTTTTGCCATAATGCGCATTACCGGATTGTCCACCAAAAATCCGTGCTCCATGATCCTGTTCCTGATCTTGTTGTACGTCTTTTCAAAGCTTCACAGCGATCATGTGGAGGGGCACATCGTCCCGGGAGATATAACGCTCTCTGCCATCCTGAGCGCCCTTTTCAGTGCTTTCACGCTCTCCGCACAGTACCCCGCGATCCTGGGCGGCATGACGAGCCGGCTTTTCTGCACCGCCGTCCTGCTCCTCACAGGCGCAGGGCTATTGCTGATCTACTACTACCTGTCCATATGGTTTCTGCAGAATGCCTCCGGCTTAATGCTTGTCGGATCCGGCTACTCCTACGCGTGGATCCCGTTCCTGGCTTCGCTGATCTGCATTTTGTGCTGGCTTCCGTACTTCCTGTACGAGTACCCCGGCATCATGACACCCGACAGCATCAACCAGTACGCACAGATCATCGGAGCCTACGAGCTTTCCAACCATCACTCCGTCGTCCACACGGCAATGATCGGCTTCTTTTACAATCTCGGATTCTCCCTCACCGGCGATCCGCATGCGGGGCTTGCCCTGTACACGTTCGCGCAGATGCTCTTTATGGCATTTGCAGCCGGGTACGTTGTCCGCACGCTGCAGAAGGCAGATGTCATCATGCCGGTTTTGATCGTCACCATATGCTTTTACGCCCTGATCCCCTATCACGGCGTATATGTGGTCACGATCTGGAAGGACATCCCGTTTGCCGGCTGCATGACGCTCTTTGCCGCAGCGCTGGTACGCTTCCTGCTGCGGGGCAGTTTCGCCGCGTCTGCCGACGCCGTACCAAAACTGCGTCCCGGCGAGTATGTTACCCTGCTGCTCCCCTATGTCCTGTCAGGGAGCCTGCTGTGCCTGCTGCGGGGCAACGGGTGGTATGCCATCGCCGCATCGATCCCTTTCATACTGTTTGCCTACCGCAAATGGCTGAAAGTCATGATCCCGGTACACCTGATCCTTCTGGCTCTGGTATTGTTTGTCAAGTATCCGGTCATGCAGGTGTACGAGATCCGGCAGACCGACTACATCGAGTCCCTCTCCATCCCGCTCCAGCAGCTTGCGCGCGTCGTCGCAGACAACGAGCCGCTCACGGAGCGTGAGACGGCATTTTTGAGCCAGCTGATGGATCTGGAGCAGGCTGCCAACGCTTACCAGCCGGATGTCTCGGACAATATCAAAAATCTGATACGTCAAAACGGCAGCGACTTCCTCGCGTCCCACAAGCGCGAATTTTTCAGCATGTGGCTCTCGATCGGGTTCAGCCACCCAAAGACTTACTTCGATGCCTATATCGCTCAGACAAACGGTTTCTGGTATCCCGATGTCAGCTGCGAAGTCGGTCTGGCAGACGGCGTCTATCCTAATGATTTCGGGATCCGCTGGCAGCCTGTCATAAGAGGACCTCTGATCGTGAAGATAAAGGAGATCCTGTTCAAACTCCCGGATATCGTCCCGCTGTATGGACTGTTGTGGAGCGCAGGCTTTATCCTGTGGGGCATCCTGATGCTGACTGCCCTGTGCCTGCGACTCGGAAAACCTGCCGGCGCACTGGTCATCCTGCCCTTTATCCTGCTTTTTTTCACCCTGTGCATCGCCACCCCGGTCGCCGCAGATTTCCGGTATGCGTACGCTGTCTTCTATGCCCTGCCCCTGATCGTCATGACGCCTTTCATCTCCGACAGAAAGGGCTCCCGCTGACTGGGAGCCCTTTAAAATGTACTGTTTTTAATATACCACCTCCACGTTTTCGATCTGGCCGCCATTGACGTCGAAGGCGATGATGTTCTCACTGGTTCTGTGGTGTGCCATGTAATATCTTCCCTCGATCGCCGTTATGTAATACGGCGTCCCGCCCGACACCCCAAACTGGTCATAGATATCCTCGTAGGTCCCGCCTGCGAGCTTTTCCAGACTGTCTGTCCTGATGATCGTCGCATAATCCTGGTCCTCCTCGTCATCCGTCGATACTGTAATGTAATAAAAACCGCCAATCTTTGTCAGCTGCACCATCCCTGCGATCCCGTCCGCCACACTGTACGCTGCAAGGAGGTCAAACCCGTCGCCCGCATCGTTGACCGCCGCCTTTATGATCTTCCGGTTATTGTGCCCTGACACAAAATAAATGCCGTCCTCCAAAACCGTAAACGACCGCACGTAAACGCCGTACAGCGCATCGATCTTCAAAATCCTGTCAACATAAAGCGGATAGACACCGTTTTGCTGCGGCGCGGCAGCTTTTTTGATCAAATACATCTCTCCTGTGATCGAACTCCACGCCATGAACACCTGATTCTTTTCATCGTATTGAACATAGTGGGGACGCATCCCTATATTTTCCAGCGTCTGGGTATGTACATAACTCCCCTCCATCTTCTGGAACACCATCAGGCGGTTGTTTTCCGTGTCGTCAACGACAAAGGAAGTTCCATCCGAAGCGATCGTATGTGCGTAGTGAACCTCGTTCGTCAGCACCTCCCACTGGCTCAGCGGGTCTGTGATATTGTCATGATAGATGATCTGGTCATGATAACAATCCGCGATGAAATACGTATCTTCTATCTTCGTGATATATGTCGCTACATTTAATGTGTCATAGGCATTTTTCTGCCCGCAGGCTGCGGGATCGGAAAGCAGCCCCTCATAGACTTCCTCCCTGATGTCTCCATCTCCATTTTCATCTGTGCCTGCCTCGGACGTGTTTTTCTCCGCTACCGCCTGCAGCTCATCTGTCCCCTCACAGGCAGAAAATGCCAACGTCATAAACATCACTGCAACTGCGGTACATTTTTTCATACTTCTCATTTTTTATTCCTTGTTTTTTTGGTATCTCTTTTTTTCGCTTCGTCTTCTGTCCGGATGGAGCATACGTCCTCTCCACACTCATATTATATCACTTCGCGGCGAAGCGCACAAGAAAAGGTTTTCGAGGCATTATCACTATAAAGATATCTTGTTTCTTGTGCTTTTTGACGTTATTTATGAACAAACTATGAATGCATTGTAAATATAAAGTAACTATAAAATGAATAAACTTTTTATTTTGCTATTGACCTTTGCAAAAATATATGTATAATTATCACTTGTAAGGCACAACAGGAATAACAAGTCAATACCTTTATTCCTGAAATTTAGTTTCGCACTACATAGTGCATGCGCGAACGCGCAAATGGAGGAGAAAAAATTATGAAGAAAAGAATTTTAGCTACAATCATGACACTTACATTAGGTGCAGCAATGCTCACAGCCTGCGGTTCCAAGGCAGATGAGACATCTACAAACGAGACAAATGTAGTTGATACAACAGTTCCTTCTGAGGAGACACAGGCTCCTTCTACAGAAGAGCCGGCTTCTACTGAGGTTGCTTCTACCGAGGAGGCTGCTGACGCTGAGACTACCGAAGCTCCTTCTACAGAAGAGGCTACTGACACTGAGACTACCGAGGCTCCTTCTACCGAGGAGGCTACCGACACTGAGACTACCGAGGCTCCTTCTACCGAGGAGGCTGCTGACGCTGAGACTACTGAGGTTACTTCTACTGAGGAAGCTGCTAACTAATACTGTTTTGTTGAATCGAGCAGGGAGACCTGCTCGATTTTATTAGATTTCATTTGTTTTCTTTTCAACATATTTTAACGCTCTTTTTTGCCCGGGATCTGTCTTCCCTCATGATCCATGTAGTAATTGTCCCTGTAGATCAGCTCGGACACCGGCACAAACTGATAACCGGCATCTTTCAGTGTCCTGATCAGAATGTCCAACGCCTCGGCAGTGTATCTTGCCCCATTGTGGCACAGTATGATGGAACCGTTTCCGAGATGTTCATTCTGTGCGACTGTTTTTATAATCGAGTCCGCACCATAATCTTTCCAGTCGAGACTGTCGACATCCCACTGGATCGGATAGTAATTGCATTTTCGTGCAACTTTCATAAGTTTCGTGTCATAATCGCCGTATGGCGGGCGGAACAGAAACATATCATACCCGGTGAGCTCCTTGACCTTATCGTGCACCGACATGAGTTCCTTTTCCTTCTCGGCGTCGGACAGCTGGCTCATATTCTTGTGATTCTGGCTGTGGTTTCCAAGGTCATGACCTTCCGCGAGTATCATCTTTACATCTTCCGGGTAGGACTCCACCCACACAAATGGGCATATCGTAAACGTGATTTTTACCTGTTTTATCACATTTTACAGATACATATTCCATATTTTTCAAGAAATCAAGATAGACATCCAGTCTTTTTTCATAAACTTTAATCTGGTCAATATGAGAACACATGACAGGAACCTCTATACCATTTTCTGTCTTATCCTGAAAAAAAGTTCTTACTTTATTCAATCGCGCAAACAGTTCCGCATTTTCTTCCTTCTTTTCTTGGGCTTTTATTATTTTCGCGTTTAACAATGAGATCTGCTCTGTTAAATTATCTATTTTAGAAGAATAGTCACGTTTAGTAATTGTCCCATCTAACAAGAAATCCATTAACGTGTTTTTCCTATTATTAAGTTTCTCTATCTGTGCTTGGATATCTTCTATAGTTTCTTTATTGTCAACATTTGCTATCGTTTCATAAATTTTTGAAATAGCACTACTTAATACTTCTTCTTTCTTCTCTTTCGCAATCAACTGATCTCCCAATTTTTCTATCATAGACATTATCTCATCTTCTTTCAAATTCAGAGAGACACATTTCATTCCTGTTTTTTCTCGAACTTTACCAGAACGAGTCCCCTCACTACAATACCAGTATATGCCCTTTTGCCGCTTATTCCGCCAATATTTTGAGCCACACTCACCACATATTATTTTCGATGAAAGTAAATTGTTTCCTTTGTTTATACCTACATTATGTGTTCTGTCTATTGTTTTCCTGCTACTTATTTGTTTATTTGCCTTATCCCATAAGTCATCATCTATAATCTGCGGCACTAATCCTTCTCTATAAATCCACTCACTTTGCGGGTTCTTTATTGTCCTTTTCGCCTCAAAGTCAAAATGTTCTTTATTCATGACCGCAGTTCCTTTGTATAGAGGATTCTTTACAATTTCACGTATTGTATTTTCCGATAATGTTTTACCATTTCTATTCCTTATGCCACTCTCTCTTAATACTCTCGCTACTACGCGACCACCAAACCCATCCGCAAATAGCTGGTATATTTGCCTGACCATCTGTGCCTCATTATCATCTATTACAATTTCACCATTTATATTCTTAAATCCCCATGTGCGATTTGTAATAATTGGCTTTCCTTTTTCTTGTCTTCTTTTCTTAGCCGCATTTCCTTTTTTGCTCAAATCGCGGCTGTATTCTTCTGCCATCATTGCTTTTATACCAAATATAAATTTATCCTTGGGATCAAAAAATGTGTTTTCCAAATACAAATATAACTTCTTTTGATTCTGTACAATATCGTTCAAAAATATGTACCAGTCCATCGTATTCCGCTGTAAACGTGACTGATCTTTTACTACTATTAAATCAAATTTATCTTTCTTAATGTCATCAAGCATTCTAAGATATTCATTTCTTTTCTTTGCCTGCGTACCTGTTATCCCTTTATCTATATATTCATCAACTAAGATCCAGCCTTTTGACCTGATTACTTCCCTGTTTTCTTCAATTTGTTTTTCAATTGCATTCAGCTGTTCTTCTTCCTCGGTACTTACTCTCGCATAGAATACAGCCCTTAATTCTTTTTCTCCCATACGCCACACTTCCTAACCATATTTGTACAAAACCGCATGATACTCATCCTCTGTAATTATATCATGTTTTCTCATGACATCCAACAAATACTTAATGACAACTGCCTCATCTTCTTTTGATATAGCTGAAAGTTCTTCCTTCACGCTCAATTCCTCATTTGGAATATCATTATTACCATTATATTCAGGCAAAAATCTTTTATCAACAATAAAGGAAACGCATTTACTCTTATTCAACCTATAATTACTTGTAAAATTCATTGTTTGTGGAGTACTTATAAATTCCATCTTCTTTCTTTTTAATATTATAAAATTCAACCCGTTATCATAATTTTCTATACACTATATTTAATTTTTCAATTTATACAATGATGGGACAGGGGGATATAAAACTTTCCCTGTCCGCAATAAATACTGAATCAAATAATCATAAATATTTTCACAAATATACTAACACTACACCTACAAGTTGCATTTTTCTGACTAATCTGCAATCTACGCAACACCACAGATATGTAACCCCTTCAAATCTCCCATCGGTTCTTTTACATAAACACTCTGCCCTGGTCTTAATTCAATCCCAGGGATGCAACACTTTACTGTTCTTTCACTGCCTGTCCTGTCGAGAACCACATATCCTTTTTTATTGATTCCTTTGATGATTGATTTGTAAGTACGGTCACAGTTTATCTTTTGCCTTTCAACCGCATATTTGATTGTCTTTAAAATTTCATCTGCTGCACTTTTCATTAATTATCGTCCTCCTGTCAATTATTACAAATTATTCAGAATAAAGTATCTCATACAACGTTTCAGCAAAAATATAACAGCATTCCTTTTCAAGTTCTGAACCATACGCTGCCATAGCATTTACAAGTGCTGTACTAAAATCAGTTACATCTTTAAGAGAATCAGATATTCTCTGGCTCATTATGTCTACATTTTCTTTGGTTACTTTTCGTGATTTCTCGCGTATTAAATCAATTAATTCTTCTTTCGTCAATTTCTTCATTAATTCTCTCCTTATTATCCCCAAACCAGACTTTTTGTGACTGATTTGGGGAATTGTTTTATCCAAATACCTGAAACTTCTTTGTGTTAATGGACTGCAGATCCCTTAATAGTTCCTCTGCCGAAGTTGAATTTGTTACATTTGGTAGTGTAACGGAAATATTCTGGTTCACTACAGGCTGCACATTTTTGGTATTATTGACCACATTGTTGTAATTCGTTATCTGGTTAGCCATCTGTTCCATCTGTTTCTGGTGGTCATAGAATGAATTGGGTGTCAGCTTCTCCACATTTTGGTCAATGCTATTAAAGTAAGCATTAAACTTCTGGAGCATGTCATACATTCTGTCGCCTGGTTGTAAAGGTCTCGCAATTTCACCATCAGATGTAATAAATTTACCACCGCCGACAGTCCCATCGGCGTATGCCTTTCCACGTCCAGAGATGTGACTGTTTTTCAAAAGCTCTTCGGACTGCTGATGGTTAAAGACGATATCGCCCTTCTTGATAGGGAACATCTCTGCACCATTATCACCAACAGTAAAGAACCGTCCGTTCCTTCATTATATTTTCACTGATCCGCTACATCAGTGAGAGTATTAAACTCCTCATATTTTCATATGAGATTAGACTATATCTTCATGTGAATTTAATTATTTTCGAAATTTTTTGTTGTGGCATATACGGATTATTTCCTTGTGTGTTAATAGAAAATAACGAATTTCACATGTTTACCATTTCGGACTACCAATCGCTTGTAATCCTACTCCCATGACAGGATAGTCGTTGAACCTTACTCTATTCGAGTCTTGGCTGCTGATTGTCCATTTTTACAAGATCACTTAGGGTTTAACCATATGATCATACAATTAATTCTTTCTGCTTTCGCAACATTAACGCCTGATCCTATTTCATATCTACGTTTTAGTTTAATTGTCTTTAGGATTTCCCAGCAATTAGATAAATTTTCAATATATATCACTATATAAGGTCGCAAAAAATTACGATTATTTCATAGCCGACTTCACCCAGAAGGGCTTCCTTTTCGTCAGACTGTACCGCCCAGTTTCCAGATGCCAAAGCCGTTCCCTCTACATGGGCATTACCAGTATACTTTGCATCATATTGTGCGCTGCCCAGATTCATTCCCGAACCCACGATACTCGGCAGGCTCCCATTCGTCTCGATATTTACCCTGATCGTACATTCGACTTCCTTGCCGTCGATCTCGTCAAGCCCCTCGGATATACCTGTAACATGGTCTTTGGCTTCTTCAATCACATCACTGAATTCTTCGAAGCGTCCAATGACACCGCTGGATCCACCTTCGCTTTCTCCGCCACCTGTCAGGATTTCTTCTGTCGTGTCCCCAAGTTCTACGATAGAACCGATCAGACTGTCAGCATTATCGCCTTCACTTCCACCTGAACCTTGTCCGCTCTCTGACGAACCGCCTCCACCGATAGAAGCAGTAACGTCGTCAACAGCATCCTTTAGCTGTTCAAACTGACCGATTGCGCCAGTTCCTCCGCCTTCCCCGTCTTCACCGCCGCCAGTACCAAGGGCTTCGTCTGTCGCTGTCTTGATACCTTCAACGGCACTGATGAGTCCGCCCATGGCAGAACCTTTACCACCTGCGCCGGCACTCATACTCGGACTGGAAGAGGGCGCCCCTTCACCTGCGGAACCGCCAGACATACCACCAGAGATGGCATTTGTTACACCTTCAATAGCTGTTTTGAGATTATTGAACTGTGTTATGAGACCGTTCCCATCGGCATCAATGGATATCGTGCTCAATGACCGCAGTGTATCTACAAGACTGCTCACGGTACTGTTCCCACTGACTCCTAAAGCATCAGCTACGGATTTGACCGCTTCTGCAAGATTTGTAAAGGAAGTTGTAAGTACGTTGAACTTGTCGGCATCAGGGATAGAAGATAGTGCATCACTAACAGCCGTCGCATTCTCTCCTAATTCAGCCGTGTTTGTGCTGAGTATACCCATGTTTTCAGACATCGCCTTTGTGTTCTCATTTGCATCTGACGTTGCTGTCGAAAGGCTGTCCATACTCTCGGCTGTGTCGTCCATGGAAGCGGCAGTGTCAGACATGTCCATGGTGATGAGGGAATCAATATATTCCTGTGTCTTTGCAATATAACTTTCAAGCTGGTCTGTCGTCGTACCAGCCGTTTCAGCAATTGCAGACTGCATCTGTTCATTGCCGGAATACAGGT